>NZ_JMLM01000003.1:0-499500 GCF_000686745.1 Mycobacterium sp. UNC410CL29Cvi84 | reverse complement strand
GCTAGCTGTACTGACCACGGACGTTAGGTACGGCGTGGCGTGGTGACATGAAGAAGACCTCCGAGTGAAGTGCGAGCTGTCTAGGAACGCACCAACCCTCTCGGAGGTCTTCGTGTCACACCGTAATGCCCCGCTGTCAGAAACTGGTCGTCTGCGATTGGCCCGTTGTGTCGTCGATGAAGGCTGGTCGCTGCGCCGCGCAGCCGAGCGATTCCAGGTCGCGGTCACCACAGCGGCACGCTGGGCAGGCCGCTACCGCGAGCAGGGCCCGGCCGGCATGGTCGATCGCAGCTCACGTCCACAGCGAAGCCCCAACCAGACACCGACTCGTACCGAGCGCCGGATCATCAAAGTGCGGGTCATCCGGCGTTGGGGGCCAGCACGAATCGGGTATCTGCTAGGAATCCATCCCTCGACCGTGCACCGGGTACTCACCCGCTACGGAGTGGCCAGACTGCGTTGGCTCGACCGACCCACCGGCACGGTGATCCGCAGAATTCACGCCGCACAACCCGGCGAGTTGGTGCATGTTGACGTAAAGAAGCTGGGCAAGATTCCTGCCGGCGGGGGATGGCGGATGCTGGGCAGAACCGCAGGCAACCACAACACGCGCGCCGATAAGAGTTCTGGCCGCATCAGCAAGCACGGTCACCCGATCAAGGGCCATCACTTCCTGCACACCGCAATCGATGCATACTCACGGCTGGCCTACTCCGAGCTCCTTGCCGACGAGCGCAAGGAGACCGCATCGGCGTTCTGGGCCCGGGCCAATGCATGGTTTAACCAATGCGGGTTCACGGTATCGAAGGTGTTGACCGACAACGGATCCTGCTATCGATCTCACGCGTTCCGTGACGCACTCGGGGCCATCGAACACCGCCGAACACGTCCCTACCGGCCCCAGACCAACGGCAAGGTAGAGAGATTCCACCGCACCTTGGCCGATGAATGGGCCTACGCCCGCCTCTACACCAGCGACGCCGAACGCTGCGCCGAGTACCCCCAATGGCTACACACCTACAATCACCACCGCGGCCACACCGCACTCAACGGTCAACCACCCGCTACCCGCGTACCCAACCTCTCAGGTCAGTACAGCTAGCCGCCCCGGATACGGTCGAGCTGCCGGTCCGCCTCCGCGGTGGCCGGGGTGTAGACGACGATGTTCAGATCCGGCAGGTCAGCCGGGGCCAGCCGGTGATACTCCAGCTCGATATCGCCGAGTGCCTCGTGGGCGAACCGACGGATCCGGGTCTGAAAACCCTCGATGGTGTGGTCGTTCCAGACGCGGTCGAATTCCTGGCTGTCCGCGCGCAATCGGTCGAGTAGTTCGACCACCGCGGGCTCGCCGAGTCGGGCGCCGTTCTGCATGCGGTACTCCGAAACGAAGCGCCGACTCTCCACGTCCCAGTCCGGCATCAGCTGCCGGATCGACGGATCGGTGAACACCAGCCACAACAGATTGCGATCCTCGCGAGCGACCGTCCGCACCCGCGGATACAGCGCCGCGTAGGCGCGATTCCATGCGGTGATCTCCCAGTCGAGATCGATCGCGAAGGCCGGCGAGCGGCCGAACGCCTCCAGAAGCCGGAGCAGATGATCAGGCGGTTCGCCGGTATCCGGCATGAGTTGCGCGCCGCCCGGGGAGAAACCGGCGAGTGACAGCAGGTACGTCTGGTCGGCAGGGGAGAGCCGCAGCGTTTCCCCGATGGCGTCGAGCACCTGCCGCGACGGGTTGATGTCACGGCCCTGCTCCAGCCACGTGTACCAGGTGACGCTGATGGCGGACAGGAACGCCACTTCCTCACGGCGGAGGCCGTTCTGGCGGCCCCGGATCGGCGGCAGATCGTGCTCGGCGCGGTCGACCGCCTCCCGGCGCATCCGCAGGAATCCGCCCAGCTCTGCGCGGGCGGCCTGGTTGGACATCGCTCAATGTTAAGGCTGGTAGTGGCAGTACTAGAGGCAGCACCGTCTTCGCCTGTCGCGCGCCGTCCACAAGCATGGGTGCCATGCCCGAATTGAGATCCAGGACCGTCACCCACGGCCGGAACATGGCCGGCGCGCGGGCGTTGCTGCGCGCCGCCGGTGTGTCCGGCGCCGACTTCGGCAAGCCAATTGTGGCTGTGGCCAACAGTTTCACCGAGTTTGTGCCCGGCCACACCCATCTGCAGCCGGTGGGCCGCATCGTGTGCGACGCGGTGCAGGCTGCCGGCGGAATAGCGCGGGAGTTCAACACCATCGCTGTCGATGACGGCATCGCCATGGGGCACGGCGGCATGTTGTACTCGCTGCCGTCCCGCGACCTGATCGCCGACTCGATCGAGTACATGGTCAATGCGCACCGCGCGGATGCGCTGGTCTGTATCTCCAACTGCGACAAGATCACTCCCGGCATGTTGATGGCCGCGCTGCGGTTGAACGTGCCGACGGTGTTCGTGTCGGGCGGGCCGATGGAAGGCGGCACGGCGACGCTCGTCGACGGCACGGTGCGCACCGGCCTGCACCTGATCTCGGCGGTGACCGACGCGGTCGCTCCCGAGGTCTCGGACGCCGACCTCGAGCGCGTCGAGGCCGCGGCGTGCCCGACCTGCGGGTCGTGCTCCGGCATGTTCACCGCGAACTCGATGAACTGTCTCACCGAGGCGATCGGGCTGGCCCTGCCGGGCAACGGCACGACGCTGGCGACCCACACGGCGCGTCGCGCGCTCTATGAGGACGCCGGTGCGGCCGTCATGGCTCTGGCCCGGCGCTACTACAACGAGGACGACGAGAGCGCGCTACCCCGCAACATTGCTTCTGCCGCAGCGTTTTCCAACGCCATGGTGGTCGACATCGCGATGGGTGGGTCAACCAACACCATCCTGCATCTGCTCGCGGCGGCACGTGAAGCGGAGGTGGACTTCGATCTTGCCGACATCGAAGCGCTCTCCACCAGGATTCCGTGCATCTGCAAGGTCGCCCCCAACGGCAAGTACCTGATGGAGGATGTGCACCGGGCCGGTGGCATCCCCGCCGTGATGGGAGAGCTGCTGCGTGCGGGCCTGCTGGACACCAATGTGCATGCGATCCATGCTGATTCGCTCACCTCGTGGCTCGAGACGTGGGACACGAGATCTCCCAAGGTCTCGGACGCGGCCGTGGACCTGTTTTTCGCCGCGCCGGGCGGGGTGCGGTCCAGTTCTGCGTTTTCGCAGTCCTGCCGCTGGGAGAACCTCGACCTCGACGCGGTGTCAGGCTGTATCCGCGATGTCGCGCATGCGTATTCGGCCGACGGCGGGCTGGCCATCCTGCGCGGAAACCTCGCCGAGGGCGGGTGCGTGGTCAAGACAGCCGGCGTCGACGACTCGATCCTGCGCTTCAGCGGCCCCGCCGTGGTCGTCGAATCCCAGGAGGAGGCACAGGACGTCATCTTGAGCGGCCGGGTGCAGCCCGGCGACGTCGTCGTGGTGCGCTACGAGGGCCCCCGCGGTGGGCCCGGGATGCAGGAAATGCTCTATCCCACCTCGTATCTCAAGGGTGTCGGGCTCGGGAAGGTGTGCGCGCTGATCACCGACGGGCGGTTCTCCGGCGGATCCTCGGGGTTGTCGATCGGCCACATCTCGCCGGAGGCAGCGGCCGGAGGCGTCATCGCCCTGGTGCAGGACGGGGACCGCATCGACATCGACATCCCGGGCCGCCGCATCGAATTGGGCGTCGACGCAACCGAACTCGACGCCCGCCGGCATCGGCTGGAACAGGGCGGCGGGTACTGGCCGAAGCACCGGGACCGTGAGGTGTCGCCCGCGCTGCGGGCCTACGCCGCCATGGCCCTGTCGGCAGACCAGGGGGCGGTGCGCGACGTGTCGGGGATCGAGGCCGCGAGCCGAGCCGCCGGGGCGCAGGCTCGGCTCGCGGCGGCTGGTGCCGCTACAACGCAACGTTGACGGCTTTGGTCTGGGTGTAGAGGTCGATGGCCCCTGCACCCAGTTCCCTGCCCCATCCCGATTGCTTGTAGCCGCCGAACGGCATCGCGGTGTCGAAGCCGTTGTACTGATTGACCCAGACCGATCCGGCGTGCAGTTGCCGGGCCAGCCGGTGCGCCCTGGAGATGTCACGCGTCCAGATGCCGGCGGCCAGCCCGTAGATCGAGTCGTTGGCGGCAGCGGCGATGTCGTCATCTGCTCGGAACGGCATGGCCGCCACCACCGGGCCGAAGATCTCTTCCGCCACCACGCGGAACTGCGGCTGTACATCGACGAATACGGTCGGTTCGACAAAGAAACCTTGGTCGCCCCAGCGTTTTCCACCACACAGGGCGCGTGCGCCGTCTGTCAGTCCTGCTGCCAGATAATCGGTGACTTTATCGAACTGGCTCTGTGAGACCAGCGGACCGAGCTGCGTGGCCGGATCGAGGCCGTGGCCGATCGTCACTCGGGACGCGGCGTCGGCCACCGCTGCGGTGAACTCGTCGAAGATGTGGTGCTCGACGAACAATCGCGTTCCGGCGACGCAACACTGACCGTGGTTGAACAGCCAGGCGTTGAGTGAACCGGTCACGGCGGCATCGAAATCGGCATCCGCGAACACGATGTTGGCGCTTTTGCCACCCAGCTCGAGCGATACCTTCTTGAGGTTGCCGCCGGCCGCGGCCAACACCCGCTTGCCGACCTCGGTGGAACCCGTGAATGCGATCTTGTCCACGCCCTCGTGCGCGGCCAGTGCCGCACCCGCATCACCGAAGCCGGTCACCACGTTGACCACGCCTGGCGGAAAACCCGCCTCCAGAAAGAGCTCGCCCAGCAGCAGCGCCGAAAGAGGCGTCTGCTCAGCCGGTTTGAGGACGACGGTGTTGCCGGCGGCCAGGGCCGGGGCCAGCTTCCACGCCGCCATCAGGATCGGGAAGTTCCACGGCACGATGAGTCCGCAGACACCGACGGGCTCACGCAGGGTGTAGGCGTGGAACTGGCCGCCGGGAACGAACGGCATGGACACGTCGACCGTCGTGCCCTCGATCTTGGTGCACCAGCCCGCGTAGTAGCGGAAGACGTCGGCCGCCCATGCCACATCGACGGCCGCGGCGACCGCGGCGGACTTTCCGTTGTCGAGGGCCTCCAACTGGCCGATCTCCTCGGCGCGCTCCGAGAGCAGATCACCGACTCGCCACAAGAGGCGTTCGCGCTCATTGGGTTTGAGCGATGGCCAGGCTCCGGTGTCGAATGCGCGGCGGGCGGCTCGCACGGCGCGGTCGACGTCCTGCGCATCGGCGCGGGGGACCTCGGCGAGGCGCAGACCCGTGCCCGGGTCCGTGGTCGAGAACATCCGGCCCGCGTCGGGTTCGGTCCACTCGTCGCCGATGAGCAGCCGCTTGGGCCTGCGTAGGAAGCGGGTGACCGCGGGGAGAACGGTGTGGCCGGCGACGGTCATCGCATCGGTTGTCGTGGATGTCATGGCTGTGCCTCAGCTCTCGCCGCGGTAGGAGCGGCCGACCGCGTCGAGACGGTCGAGTGTGTGCTGCAGTGGAAGCACGTTGAACGACTCGTCGAGTTGGTTGCACGCGGCATCGAAGACGCCCTCGACGCGCGGGTTACCGGTGGCGATGCCGCTGACGGCAGCGGTGTAACCACGCTCGAGGAATGCCTGGGGGTGATGCACCACCAGGACGGTGTCGCCGATTGCCGGCATCGGCTCACCCGGGCCGAATACCCCGTGGGCGTCAACCATTTCGTTGTACAGATACGGAATGCGGCAGCCCCTCGCGGAGTCGAGATCGGTTCCGGCCGCAGCGGACATGGGCTCCGGGTCATACAGATCGGAGACGAAGTTGAACACACCGCCCGCGGTGTAGACATTGTCGCCCCAGTAGTGGCTGACCTCGGTGACCACGACTTGTGCCGGTCGTTCGGCCATGTCCTGCTTGGCATGGAAGCCGCCCGACCCGGCCAGCGACACCCCGGGCTCCACTTCGGTGACGCCGTAGCTCGCGAGGACGGGAAACGTTCCGACGTTGGCGTTGCCGCCGACGTTGAGATGAAGATCGGCCAGACCAAGTTCTCTTTCCAGCAGTTCCTTGGCGCGCAGCATGGTGAAGAACGCCTCGGTCGGTTTCACCACCGACGGATCACCGGTTTCCCCGTAGCTGATGGCGGAGAATTGGGTCAATCCCGCGACCTCGACGTTCGGAAGGTCCAGCAGCGGTCGGATTCCGGCAACACAGGTGTCCTCGGTCCACCCGCCGACAAGCCCGCTGAACGCGCCGTCGTCGACGCCGACGATCGGTGTTCCGGTCGGTGCCTGGTTGGTGACCCGCACGTAGAGCCGCTGCGTGACGCCGAGCCGCGCAGCCGCGGCGGAGACCCGCGCAGCAGCCTCGTAGGTGTAGACCGTGATGAATTCGGGGCGCATCGCGACCACCGCGGGAACCTGCGCGGCCGGGACGTTCTGGATGTGGCCGACGTTTCCGAGGGGGAATCCATAGCGGTGAATCCGGTGTGCCTGAAGCGTTTCCACCGCACAGGTGGACGGGATACCGCACTCCAGCATCACCTTGGTCATAAAGGGGTTCAGACCGTTCTGCTTGGTCATGGCGTATACGCGCAGCCCGTGTTTCTCGGCGGCCGCGGCAGTGCGGCGCGCGTTCTGGGCGATCATGTCAAGGTCGATCAATTGCGTGGCCGATGGCACCGCGCCTGCCTGATGCAGCTTGATGGCTGCAGCGAGCATGTTCGGGTTGAGTGCGAAGGCGCGGTCGAGAAGTGTTCTCATGTTTCAGCTTTCGGTGTAGTAGGCGGCGAGTTCCGGGAGTGAGAGGGCCGGCGGATTGTCGAGATCGAGTCCGGTGCAGGCGCGCAGCGAATCTTTGAACCACCGGTCGAACGGTCGTGCCGATACGCTCATTCGGCCGAGCGCCAGGGCGAAGTCGACGCATTCCAGGTAGGCCACGAGGATGTCGCCGGCGCCGGATCGGACGATGAACCACGCTTCTTTGGTCACTTCGAGTTCGCGTTGTGATTCGCCGTAGGCCTCCGCACGCGGGCCGGCCAGTTCGGCCATGAATACCTCGGTGCGTGGCGTCTGGCCCGCGAGAATCGGAAGATGAAGGCAGGTGGGGGACATGTGGTTTCCTTTCATTTGGCCGGGCTGGTCGCGATGGTTGTGGTGTCGTGGCCGGTTGCGGGCTCGAGATAGCCGAAGTCGGCGTAGCTGTCGGGCCGGGTTCGGCGTAGGTAATACGCACCGAGGAGCCCGATTCCGAAAGCGACGGGCAGCAGCACCCAGAGGTGATTCATCAGGTTCGACGTCGCGCCCGTCAGCGCCGGAAAGTGCCACACCGACAACCCGATACCGGTTGCGAGGAGCAGTGCTGCGGCAATGGGGGCGATGGTCGTGCGCCACAGTTCGCGATCGGGGCGTCGTGCGAAGAACCCGACCACCGCACAACTGGCAAGTCCCTGGAGGCACAGCATCCCCAGAGCGCCGAGGCCGAGGAAGCCGGCCGCGATGTCTTCCACGTCGAGTCGCGTGAGGGCCATGAGCACCAGAACCACGCCGGCGAATCCGAGCTGAGTCCGGCTCGCGATGTGGGGTGAACCGTGCCGGTCGTGGACGCGGGCGAGCGCGCGCGGCAGCGCGCCGTCGCGTGCCAGCGCGAACATGTACCGAGCGGTGGCGTTGTGGAAGGCGAGGAGGGCGGCGAACAGGCTGGTGCACACCAGCAGATGCATGATGTGGTCGGATATCCCGCCGACGTACAAGCTGTTGGCCTTGAAGACGAAGTCCGAATCCTGTTGTGCCGCTTGGACCGCGCCCTGCGGTCCGAATGCCGCGATCAGTGACCAGGTGGTGATCACGTAGAACCCCGTGATGAGTGCCAGCGCGACGTAGGTGGCCCGCGGAATGGTGCGGCGTGGTTCGCGCGCCTCCTCGCCGTAGATCGCGGTCGCTTCGAATCCGGTGAACGAGGAAAACGCGTACACGACGCTCACGCCGATCGTGGCGGTGAAAACCGAACTCGGAGCGAATGATTCGAGTGGGAAAGCTCCTGGTCCGTTTTTGACCAGGACCATCACGTCGAGCAATCCGAGGATGACGAACTCCGCCGCCAGGAGCACGCCGAGCACCTTCGCGCTGAGCTCGATCCGAAAGTACGACAGCGTCACCAGTACCAGGTAGGCGAGCAACGACCAGACCTGCCAGGGCAGTTCGATACCGAGGTCGGCCGATGCGGCACCTTGGGTCGAGATGCCGACGAAGGCGATCAGGGCGACGACGTAGGCGTTGTAACAGATCAGTGCGATCATGGCGGCCCCCATCCCAAAGGCACGTCCCAGTCCGCGTGTGATGTACACGTAGAACGCGCCGGCGCTGACCACATGACGGCTCATGGCCACGTATCCGACGGCGAACAGGGCCAGGGTGATGCCTGCGATCACGTAGATGCCCGGAGTGCCGATGCCGTTGCCGTGTCCGATGGATGCGCCGGCCCCGACGAACATCGCCCCGAGCGGCGATGCTGCAGCCACGACCATGAAAACGATTGCCCCCGTGCCGATCTGGCCTGAGCGTAGGCGCGGGGGAGGGTTGCGGTCCGAGAGAGCCATGCTGGCCAACTTTCTGGTGTGAAGTGCTGAGAGGTTGTGCGGCGTAGTCCTTCGGGGCCGCTGGCAGAGAGGCGATGCCGATTTCACCGGCAGGCAGTAGCGTATAAGTCATCAGACAACCTGACAAGTGCTGAATGTGAGTTGGCCAACATCACGAGACTGGAGGCGACTGGGCATCGGCGTGCGCCCGGGGAAATGTCCACTCGTCAGACAACCTGTTAGCGTTTGCGCATGGCAGTGCTTCGCAGGTTTTCGCTCGTAGAGCAGGCGGCGGACCAGATCGCGGCGCGTATCACGGCGGGCGAGTGGCAGATCGGCGCCAAGCTTCCCGCCGAGTCGGCATTGGCCGGTGAGCTCGGTGTCGGTAGATCCACTGTGCGCGAGGCGATCAAGGAGCTTCGCGGTCGAGGCCTGGTCGAGGCTCGTCAGGGTTCCGGCGTGTATGTCACTGCGCTCGAGCGCTCCGAAGACTGGGAAGTGGTCCTGCGCCGCGCTGATATCGACGATGTACTCGAAGTTCGGGAGGCCATCGAGACGGCGGCCACGAGCTTGGCCGCCACCCGTCGGGATTCAGGGGATCTCGCCCGGCTCCGGGCGACGCTGAAGAAACGCGCGGATGCCGAGCATGGTGGATCGGACACCGAACTCGTGGACGCCGACCTTGAGTTCCATCGCACCGTGGTGCGTGCGGCACACAACCCGGTGCTGTCAGAACTCTTCGAATCCTTTGCGCCGCGGGTGCGTACGGCGATGGTCGACATGTTGCAGCTCGCGCCCGACGACCGGTACCGGCATGATCAGGCGGTCCATTCCGAGATTCTGGACGCGATCCGGCGACGCGATCCCGCGGGCGCCATGGCGGCCATGCTGGGGCAGCTGGAATCCGACCGCCGCGGAAACGAACGAGCCGTCACAGATACGCAGTGAGTTCGGCGTTGCCGCCGGCGAGACGGCAACGCCGAATACATCAGCGTTGAACTGCAAGGACATTCGGCCGGTGATGAGACCACGGCCGGGCTCGTTCGTACGCCGAGGCCACGCTGAGCACCTGGGCGTCCGCACGTAGTCCGCCGATGATCTGCAGCCCGACCGGCATTCCGGCGGACGTGAATCCGGCAGGCACGGAGATGGCCGGGTTGGTCGTCATGTTGAAGGGATAGGTCAGGACCCAGCCCATCAGCTGGTGCGGCAGGGGCGCACCGGACAGGCTGTCGGGGCAGAACGCGTCGGCGGCGAACGTGGGCTGAGTGGTGACCGGTGTGACGAGAAAGTCGAAGTCGCACATGAACGCCGTCATCTGATCGACCATGCGGCCGCGTTCCGCGTCGGCTCGCTGGATTTCGCGAGCCGTCAGCCGCGCTCCTGACCGGATCAATTCGACGAACTGGTCATCGACCTCGCCAGAGTGCGCATCCCAGTCCGCGGCATCGAGCATCGACGAATACACCGGTGCCCACACGCCTTCCCACATGGCTTGCTCGGGATTGCCCCACCCGGGATCGGCTTCGTCGACGGTGCAGCCCAGCTCCGTGAACGCCGAGACCGCGCGTAGACAGATCTCCTCGATCTCGGGGTCGACGGTGGCGAACCCCAGATTCGGAGACCACGCAAAGCGCGCGCCATCGATGTCACGATCCAGCGCCGCGACGTAGTCGACGTGGTCCGACGGCAAGGACAGCGGGTCCGCCGGATCGAACCCGGCCATGGCGTTGAGCATCAGCGCGGCATCGCCCACCGTGCGGGTGATCGGCCCGTGGTAGGCGAAGGTATGGAACCGGCCGGCGAGCCGAGTCTGCGGAATGCGGCCCAGCGCTGGTTTGAAGCCGACGACACCGTTCACCGCGGCGGGAATGCGCACGGACCCACCGCCGTCCGTGCCCTGTGCGAGCTGGCCCATCCCGGCTGCCACCGCTGCCCCGGCGCCGCTGCTGGAGCCGCCCGCCGTCATATCGTGGTGCCACGGATTGTGGGTCGTGCCGTACAGATGGTTGGACGACGTCGCCTTGTAGCCGCCCTCGGCGCTGTTGGTCTTGCCGAGAAACAGCCCGCCCGCCGCCCGTAGCCGTGCCGCCACGGGTTCGTCGTGCTCGGCGACCGCGTCCTTGAACGGGACGACGCCCGACGTCACGGGCGTTCCCGCCACAGCGCACACCTCTTTCACGCTGTAGGGGATGCCGTGCAGGGGTCGCAGCGGTCGCCGTCCCACAAGCTGTTCGGTGAGCTCCTTTGCATCGGCCAACACCTGATCGGGATCGTGGTACACGAACGCATTGAGTTGCGGATTGACATCGGATATCCGGCCCAGTACGGCCTCGGCGACGTCGACCGGGGTGACCTCCCGGTCGCTGATCCTCCGCGACAACTCCACGGCGGGCATCCAGCACAGCTCTTCGTAATCGGACATGGCCCTCACTTTCCAGCGGTTGATTGGGCAGGCCTGCAATCCGGAGCCTACAACTTATCTGACAACCTGATAAGTGCTACGGGTCGGCGCCGGCGGCGAAACATCGGAGCCGGCCGCGGAGAACGCCTGACCCCGCAGAAATCCGCGGAGCTTTCCAGATCGGTGAAAGGTGATGGGAAATAGTGGATTTCGGTCAGAGTCGGGAGCGGGCTAGGAGTCGGCCAGCGCAACCCCGGTGACGCCGGGACCCAGTTGCGTCAGCTCGCGGTCGGTCCCGTCGGCGAGGTTCACCACGCGGATGCCGCCGGTGCGCAGCTCGCTCACGTAGTACGTCGTGTCATCGGCGGTGGTCAGACCGATCGCCTCCTGATAGCCGCGGGACACGATGTCGTACGTCCCGACCGCAGGCTGGACCCGGCCACGGTTGAGCGTGTTGCCGTCCGGCTCGGCGCCGCGGTCCGTCCAGACCAGGTTCCCGGAACCGTCGAGATCGAGGTCGATGGGCTCGGGCAGGTCGCGCCACAGCAGCTCGATGTCGTCGCGGTCGGTGGCCGTCTTTCCCGCGGGAATCTCGGTGCCGCACCGGAAGATTCGGCCCTGCCCGCCGTCGGGCGCGCCCTTCTGCGTCCAGTAGACCAGGCGATTGACGGGGTCGACGGCGATACCCACACAGTGATTGCGCTCGTCCTGCGCGTCGGTGCCCGCCACCACCAGCGTCTCCAAACCCGAACCGTCGAGCCGGCAGCGCAGCACCTGCATGCCTTCGCGGTCGCACCAGTAGAGCAACCCCGCGTCGAAGTCGGCCGTCAGCTGCTTGCCCGTGGTGAACGTTCCCCGCGGCACGATGGTCCGCCGGTCCGAACCGTCCAGATTCACCCGCTCGAGCGATCCGTTGCGGGTGAAGAAGGTGGAGAAGGCTCCGCGTCCGGAGCCGGGGTCCGGAGTGCCCATGTTGGTCCAGTAGATGTGGCCCCGGGCCTGGTCGACGACGATGCCGTCGGGCGTCTCGTCGACGTCGGCGACCAGCGTCCGGACCCGTGAACCGTCGAGGGACACGGCCAGGATCTCCCGCTTGGCGATGTGCAGCACCAATAGTTCGGTCATGCCACGGATTATTCAGCGGGGTCGCTAGCGTTGTGTGACCGGAACATTCATTGGAGGCTGATTGTGCACATTGATCTGACCGGCAAAACCGCCCTGGTAACCGGTTCTACGCAGGGCATCGGGCTGGCCATTGCCGAAGGGCTTGCTGCCAGCGGGGCCCGCGTCGCGGTGAACGGACGCAGCGACGAACGCGTCCAGGCGGCCGTCGCCGAACTCACCGGCAAGGGATTCGCCGACGTCATCGGCGTCGCCGCCGACGTCACGACCGAAGAGGGCGTGGCCCAACTCACCCGACAACTTCCTGATGTCGACATCCTGGTCAACAACCTCGGCATCTTCGGGTCGACGCCGGCGCAGGAGATCACCGACGACGAGTGGCGGCGGTACTTCGAGGTGAACGTGCTGTCCGCGGTGCGGCTCATCCGCACCTACCTGCCGGGGATGACCGAGCGCGGGTGGGGCCGCGCGATTCAGATCGCCAGCGACTCGGCGATCGTCATCCCGGAAGAGATGATCCACTACGGCACGTCCAAGACCGCGCTGCTCGCGGTGACCCGCGGTTTCGCCAAGGATGCGGCAGGCACCGGCGTGACGGTGAACTCGGTGATCGCAGGCCCGACGCACACCGGCGGCGTCGAGGACTTCGTCTATCAGCTGGTCGACAAGAACCTGCCGTGGGACGAGGCGCAGCGCGAGTTCATGATCAAATACCGCCCACAATCGTTGCTGCGCAGGCTGATTGAGCCCGAGGAGATCGCCAACATGGTGGTGTACCTCAGCTCGGAGCAGTCGTCGGCCACCACCGGCGCCGCGGTGCGCGCCGACGGCGGCTACGTCGACTCGATCCTGCCCTGACGTGCGCAAGCGCGTCGTCATCGCCGGGCTGGGGGACAGCGGCATCCTCGCCGCTGTCCGCCTGGCCCCGCACGCCGACGTGGTCGGCATCTCGGTCAAGGACGGCCTGGTCAGCGGGCAGGAACTCGGCATGCGCGTCGCGCGGCCCGACGCCTGGGCGCGGGACTACTTCATCGGTTTCCGGCGGTTCCGTGGCCTGGATGCGGTACGGATCGTGCACGGGGCCCTGACGAGTGCCGACCTCGACGCCCGCACGGTCACGGTCGTGGCGGCCGACGGAACCGAGACCGTCGAGCCGTTCGACGTGCTGGTGATCTCGACCGGGACGACCAACGGGTTCTGGCGCCGCCCGACGCTGCAGACGGCCGACGACGTCGCTACAGATCTGCACGCCACCCACGAACGACTGGCGCGCGCGCAGCGCATCGCGGTCGTAGGTGGCGGCGCCACGGCGGTGAGTAGTGCCGGGAATCTGGCGCGCAGCTGGCCCGACAAGGTCGTCGACCTGTATTTCCCTGGCGCGCAGATACTTCCGGGCTACCATTCCGGAACCCAGGTGCGCGTCGCCCAGCGACTGGCGGAGCTCGGGGTCCGGCTGCATCTCGGGCACCGCGCGGTGCTGCCACCGAATCGCAACGAGATCACCACTGGGCCAATCGAATTCAGCACCGGCCAGCCGGACGGGGAAGCCGATGCCGTGCTGTGGGCCGTCGGGCGCGTCCGACCCAACACGGCGTGGCTGCCTACTGACATCCTCGACGACGACGGCTTCGTGCGCGTCACCCCGGAACTGACGGTGCCGGGGTATCCGAGCGTCTTCGCGGTCGGCGATGTCGCCGCCACCGATCCGCTGCGCACCTCGGCGCGTAACGGTGGCGGTGCGCTGGTCGCGCGAAACATCCTGGCCCAGTTGAAGTCCCGCAAACTGCGCCGCTACCGGCCACCGGCCGTGCGGTGGGGTTCGGTGCTCGGACCGCAGCCCGACGGACTGGAGGTGTTCACCCCATGGGGACAGGCCGTCCGATTCCCGGCGTGGACGGTCGACCGAGTGCTGCAACGCTTCGTGGTGCGTCGTCAGCTGTACCGGGGCGTCCGGGACTGATCACCAGGTGTCGACGAAGCTCCGGCGCGGCGGCAGCCCCGCGGGCGCCGCGGTCGCCAGCGTCGCGGCGATGAGCGACCGGGTCTCGGCTGGATCGATGACGTCGTCGATCTCGAACATCGACGCGGAGTTGAGTGCGGCGGCGTTGGCCTGCGCGGCGGCGGTGGCGTCCCGCACCGCCTGCTCGCGGGCTTCATCGTCGGCGATCGCCTCGAGTTCCTTACGCAGCCCGAGCCGCACCGCGCCCTCGAGTCCCATCGGTCCGAGGTGTGCCCCCGGCCAGGCCACCGTCAGCAGGGGCTCATGCAGGCTGCCGCCGCACATCGCCTGTGCGCCAAGGCCGTAACCGCGGCGCAGGATCACCGCGATCAAGGGGACGCGCAGCGCCGCACCGGCGACCAGCAGCCGCGACCCGCGCCGGACCAGCGCTTCGGCCTCCGCAGCGGGTCCCACCATGAAGCCCGGGCAGTCGACGAGGGACACCACGGGAATCCCGAAGGCATCGCAGAGTTGCAGGAAGCGGGCCGCCTTGTCGGACGCCGCCGCGGTGATGGCACCGGCCATGACCATGGTGTTGTTGGCGAGCACCCCGACCGGCCGGCCCTCGATCCGGGCCAGTGCGGTCACCAACTCCGGGGCGAACTTCTGCCGCAGGAAGGTGACGGAGCCGTCGTCGGCGAGCGTCTCGATGATCGGCGCGACCTGGTACGCGCGGCGGGCGCGCTCGGGAACGATTGTGCGCAAGGCGGTTTGATCCGGCGCGGTGCCGGGTGTGGTGGGTCCGCGGAAGTAGCCGAGTAACTGGCGGGCGACCGAGACCGCGGCAGCCTCGTCGGGCACCACGACGTCGACGACGCCGTTCGGCGCCTGCACCGAGATCGGGCCGACGGCATCGGGCGCGATGTCGCCGAGTCCGCCGCCGGCGATCATCGCCGGGCCACCCATGCCGATCGACGTGTCCTCGGTCGCCACGATCAGATCCGAACAGCCCGCGATCACCGCATTGCCTGCGAAACAGCGGCCCTTGACGACCGCGATGCGCGGCACGACGCCCGACAACCCGGCCCACAGCGCAAAGGCGCGGACATCCAGCGATGACACCGTCGGATGATCGGTGTCGCCGGGCCGTCCGCCGCCACCCTCGGCGAAGAACACCGTCGGCAGTTTCATGCGCTCGATCAGCTCGAACAACCGGTCCTTCTTGAGGTGCCCGAGGGCGCCCTGGGTACCGGCCAGCACGGTGTAGTCGTACGACAGCACTGCGCACGGGTGGCCGTCGACGTGGGCCGTCCCGGCCACCAGGCCGTCGGCCGGAGTACGCGCGATCAGGTCGTCGAGCTCCCGGCGTGCCCGTTGGGCGGCGATGGCGAACCGGCCGTACTCGACGAAGCTGCCGTCGTCGACCAGGTCGAGGATGTTCTCGCGGGCCGTCCGTCCGCCGGCGTCATGTCGGCGCTGGACGGCGTCCGGTCGGGCGGCGTCCTCGGTGAGCGCCCGCCGGCGCAGGAGCTCGATGTGGTCGTCGCGGAACGGTACTTCGGGCATTGGGCCGGGCATGGGGACAGCCTGCCAGGCGCCCTGGATGGGGGTGCGGCATGATCGGTCCATGCAATCGACTGCAACCACCACTGTTGCCCGCCCGATCGACGTTGTTTGGGCGACCCTGATCGACCACGAAGGCATGGCCAACTGGGGTCCCGGCATCAGCGTGACCATCGACCAACCCGGCACCCCCGCGCCGAACGGCCTGGGCGCGGTCCGCCGCATCTCGGCCCCCGGGCCGGCGCCGGCGATCGTCGAAGAGGTCGTGACGTTCGACGCCCCCAACGTGTTCGGCTACAAGGCCCGCTCCGGCGTGCCGTTCCCGGGCTACGCGGGCGAAGTGCGGCTGACCCCCGAGGGCTCGGGCACGCGCATCGACTACTCGCTGACCTCGACCGCGTCGTTCCCGCCGGTGAAGCTGGCGCTGGTCGCCATCAACCAGGTGCTGCTGCGCCTGTTCGCGAAGGCTGCGTCGAAGGCGTAACCCACGTCTCCGGTGCTTCGATCGGTCGCAGGGAGAGCTGCCGCGGCAGCGAAAGTACGTGGCGTCAATCAGAACGCGCTCATGCGCAATGCAATTGAACGCAGGCACCTTCTGCGGCTCTGAGAAGTCCCTGAGTTCAATAACCGACGGCAGATCGCCATCGCTACTGAGCTCACGTACTTTTCGCCGCTACCCGGACTGCGGAATCTCCCGGGCGATCGTGTCGAGCAGCGCCGGATACCGGTTGGCCTCGGGATGACCGCCGGGCTTGCCGCTGCTGACCACGGCGGCGGCAAGGTTCCGGGCCGGGTCGGCCCACACCGCGATGTTGGTCAGTCCGGTGTGCCCGAAGGCGGCCGGAGCGCCCTTGCCGAACGGGCCGAAACGCTTGGAGCCCAACATGTATCCGGTGCCCCAGCGCATCGGCTGGAGTCCGACCGCGATGTCGGGCCGCAGGCGCCGGCACGGGGCGGCCGCGGCGCGCAGGGTTTCCGGTCGCAGTATCCGAACCCCGTCGAGTTCCCCGCCGCGGCAGAGCATTTCGGCGAAGCGCGACAGCTCGACGGCGTTGGAGACCGTGCTCGACGACGGCACCACGCTGGTCAGGAAGTCCGGGGTGTTGCTGAACGGGATGATCTGGTTCGGGGTGCCGCCGACCGCTTTCTTGAACGCGGCCGCCATGGGCGCCGGCAGTGGCTTGCCGGTGACGTGACTCGGCGCGACCAGCGGAACATCTTCCGGCACGACGCCGTAATTGGTCCAGCGGAAGCCCAGCGGCTCGAGGATCTCGGTGGCCAGGATGTCGCGGATGTTGCGACCCGTTGCGGCTGAGACGATCTCGCGGATCAGCGGGCCCCAGGTCAGGCCGTGATACATGTGTACCAGGCCCGGCCGGTAGATCGGCCGCAGATTCCCGAGCATCTCACGGGCGTACTCGCTGTCGTTCATCCGCTTGAGGTCCGGCCGTGGCCCGGTGGCCAGCGGAACCCCGGCGCTGTGGGTGACGACGTGCCGAACGGTGGTGCGGTCCTTGCCGTGGCTGGTGTACGTCGGCAGGTAGTCGCAGACGCGGGCGTCCAGGTCGAGCTCGCCGCGTTCGACGAGCATGTGCACGACGGTGGTGCTGATGGCCTTTGCGGCCGAGTACACGCAGAACGGGGTGTCGACGCCGACGGGGATCTTCTCGGCGTCAACCGGGTCGTCCGGCCCGTTGCCCCAGCCGTGGCCGATCGCGCGGTTGAGCACGACCCGGCCGTTCTGGCGCAGGCAGACCTGGATGGCCGGGTGCATGCCGGCGGCGTACCAGTGTCGTGCTGCCTGCCAAATCCGTTCTACCGCTTGCGGATCGACGTCGGTGTGGTCTTCGGTGCCGGTGCCGGTGCCGGTGCCGGTGGCTGTGACCGAGTCCAGGTCGGCGGGGACCCGAATCCGGCCGGTTTGTGGTTCCGTCATGCGTCCTTCCGATGCAGCACAGCCGCGAGGTGGTGGCGCAGCGGGATGCCCACGGCAGCCATTCGGACGTTGTAGCTCAACGTGTCTCCGTCGAGCCGGAACCAACGACGCAGGGCGTCAACCTCTTTCGCGGAGTCGGTACGCCCGATGTCGGTGGTGGCCAGATCCAGCACGAACTCGCCGTCGGTGCTGATGGTGCCCTGCAGCACCTCGGTGATGCCGGTGGGGTGGGCCAGCACCCACTCGATGCGCCCGGGCGCGGGCACTCGCAGGTAGCCGGTCTCGGCGTGCAGCGGACGGCCGTCATCGGCGGCACGGGTGCGCTGGCTGTAGGCCAGGAAGGGCTTTCCGACGTGGCCGAAAGTGACCTCTTCGAGGTAGTCGAACGAGGCGATGGTCGGGTACTCACCGGAGCCGGTGCCGGCCCAGGTGCCCAGCAGCGGCGCCAGGACCGCGACGTCGGGGTGCAGATCGGGCATGTCGGCTACTTCGTTCCCACGGTCAGCAGGTCGGACACGATGAGCGTCCACGCCGGCCGCTTCACCCGGTGCTGCTCGGACACCGTGAACCCGGCGTCCTCGAAGAGCTTCTTCATCTCCGCGGGGGACGGATTGTGGGCGGGATTGAGGATGTGCGACGACAGCGCGTGCAGCGGCAGGACCTGCCGCGGGCTGATGGTGGTGACGGCCGCGATGCCGCCCGGCTTGAGCACCCGATGGAATTCGCGCAGCGCGGCGGGCTGATCGAACCAGTGAAACGCCGACGTCGTCACCACCGCATCGAGTGCGCCGTCGTTGAACGGCAGGTCCTCGGCCGGTGCGGTGAGCCAGGTGACGTTCGACGACCGCGCCTTGGCCTGGGCCAGCATGCCCTCGGACATGTCCACCCCGGTCACGACGGCATTGAGCTCACGTTGGATCCGGTCGGCGAAAATACCGGTGCCACAGCCGATATCGGCGATGGTCAGGGAGTCGTGTGCCCGCAGCTGTGCCAGGACCTCGTCCTGGGCAGGTTGGTAGACCCAGCGCTGCAGTACCTGGGTGTCGTAGGCGGGAGCGGCGAAGCCCCAGAAACGGGTGACGGCGTCATTGAATCCCCGGCGTTGAACCATGCGCTTCAGCCTAGGCGGCGGCGCCGGCCGGATGCCGATCGATACGCTGCCGCTTTATGAGTTCTACGCTCAGCTGGATTGCCCAGCTCCTGGACTTCGCGCGCGACGGCGACACCTTCATCGCGCCGCAACCGACAGAAGGGCCGGGGCGGTCCCTGTTCGGTGGACTGATCGCCGCGCAGGCGCTCGGTGCGGCCGGTCGCACCGTCGAGCCCGACAAGTTGCCGCAGTCACTGCACCTCTACTTCGTCCGCGGTGGTCAGTACGGCGTCGACGTGGAGTTTCACGTGGAACGAACCCGGGACGGCCGGTCCTTCGATACGCGGCGCGTCACCGCGAAGCAGAACGGCAAGACGATCCTGGAGATGATCGCGTCGTTCCATGTGCCCGAAGCCGGCGCCGACTGGCAGCGCCCCGAGGTGCGCGGCCTCGAACTCGACGCCGCGGTGCCCAAGGCGACGAGCCTCACCGCCGCCGACTTCTTCGATATCCGGGTGCGGCCGGAAGATGTGGGTGCGTTTGCCGTGCCCCCGTTCTGGATCCGCACCAAGGACGAGATCGAGGACGATGCGCTGATCCGGGCCTGCACGCTGACCTTCATGTCCGACTTCGGGCCGGTGCCCGTCGCGCGGCCCGACGGTGCGAGCCTGCGTGACGGATTCGCGGCCAGCCTGGACCATGCGGTGTGGTTCCACCGGCCGTTCGTGCCGCGCGACTGGCACCGGTACGAGGTCACCCGACTGAACAACACGGACTCCCGCGGGCTGGTCGCCGGAGCCCTGTATGACACTGGTGGGGTGCTGATCGCCAGCACCAGCCAGGAAGCCCTGTGGCGGCTGTAGTCCCGGAAGATCACTCTCACTGATGACCGTCCCGACGCCGACCTGCTATCGGCATCCCAGCCGCCCGACTTACGTGAGCTGCAGCCGGTGTGGCCGTCCGATCTGCCCGGACTGCATGACCGCGGCCGCCGTGGGTCAGCAGTGCCCGGAGTGCGTCAACGAAGGCAAGCGAACGGTGCGGCAGGCCCGGACGCACTTCGGTGGCCGGATCTCCAAGGGCTCGCTGGTCACCTACACGCTGATCGCGGTCAACGTGGTGATGTTCGTGCTGCAGCACACCTCGGTGCAGATGCAGCAGGACCTGGTGCTGTGGCCGCCCGCCGTCGCCGATGGCCAGTACTACCGTCTGGCGTCGTCGGCCTTCCTGCACTACGGCCTGGCCCACATCGTGTTCAACATGTGGGCACTGTGGGCCGTCGGCCCGCAGCTGGAGCAGTGGCTGGGCCGGTTGCGATTCGGGGTGCTGTACGGCCTCAGCGGCTTGGGCGGCTCGGTGCTGGTGTACCTGCTGTCGCCGCTGAACTCGGCGACAGCAGGTGCCTCGGGTGCGATCTTCGGCCTCTTCGGCGCGACGTTCGTGTTGTTCCGCCGGCTGCAGCTCGACGTCCGCGGGATCGTCGGGCTGATCGTCATCAACCTGGTGATCACCTTCGTGCTGCCCGCCGTCAGCTCCCAGGAGATCAGTTGGCAGGGGCACGTCGGCGGGTTGGTCACCGGCACCGTGGTGGCGGCGGTCTTCGCGTATGTGCCTGCGCGGCAACGGCTCCTGGCACTGATCTCGGTGACGGCGGTGCTGCTGGTGCTGTTCGCCGGGCTGACGATGTGGCGGACTCAGGCCCTGCTGACGATGTTCAGCTGATCCCGGAGTAGGGGAGCAGCGCCATCTCGCGGGCGTTCTTGATCGCGGTGGCGACCTGGCGCTGCTGCTGGACCGTCAGGCCCGTCACGCGGCGGGACCGGATCTTGCCGCGCTCGGAGATGAACAACCGCAGGTTGTTGGTGTCCTTGTAGTCCAGGTACTCCACGCCGAGCTTGGTCAGCATGTTCTTGACCGGTCGCTTGGCCTCGGCCGGGCGCCGGGCGGGCTTGCGCTTCGCCATCACCAGCTCGCTTTCCGGATTCCGGGCAGCTGTCCTTCGTGGGCCAGTTCGCGTACCCGAACTCGGGACAGGCCGAACTTGCGCAGGTGGCCGCGCGGACGGCCGTCGACGGCGTCCCGGTTGCGCACCCGCACCGCGCTGGCGTCGCGCGGTTGGCGGGCGAGTTCCCGCATGGCGGCCGACTGCTCGTCGAGGCTGCGGGACGGGGACTTGATGATTGCCTTGAGCTCGGCCCGGCGCTCGGCGTAGCGGGCGACGGTCAGCCGGCGCTGCTCGTTCTTGGCGATCTTGGATTTCTTGGCCATGCTCAGCGCTCCTCTCGGAAGTCGACGTGCTTGCGGATGATCGGGTCGTACTTGCGCAGCACCATGCGGTCGGGATCGTTGCGCCGGTTCTTGCGGGTGACGTACGTGTAGCCGGTGCCCGCGGTGGACTTGAGCTTCACCACGGGGCGGATATCGGTGCGGGACATCTAGATTCGCACCCCGTCCCGGCGCAGCCGCGCCACGACGGCCTCGATGCCGTCCCGGTCGATCACCTTGATGCCCTTGGCGCTCACCTGGAGGCGGATGCGCCGGCCTTCGGAAGGCAGGTAGTAGGTCTTGCTCTGGATGTTGGGGTTCCACCGGCGCGAGGTGCGCCGATTCGAATGGGAAACCGTGTTGCCGAAGCCTGGCTTGCGCCCGGTGACCTGGCAGTGCGCTGACATGTCCTTCGCCCTATCGCTAATGAAAATCGTTTTCGACAAGTTGCCGGTTGCCACTGTAGCGTGACGGTCGACAGATTTGAAAATGATTGTCGATAAGGAGTGGCGATGCGGACGCCGGTGATCGTCGTGGCTGGTCAGGGACCGACCGGATACGTGACCGAGGAACTACTGAAGGCGCCGGGCACGGTGCTCGTGGAGCACCAGTTCGACGGACACGTCGTGCGCCGTCGTACCGTCACCGCGCCGCACGGCATCGTCACCGCAACCGAGGCGGCGCTCGAACTGGCCCACGGCTGCGTGTCCTGCACCGTCCGCAATGACCTGCTGATCTATCTGCGCCTGCTGCACCGGCGCGATGACGTCCACCGAATCGTCGTCCACCTGGAACCGTGGATGGAACCGGAGCCGATCTGCTGGGCCATCAACCATGTTCGGGTTCGGGTGGGCCCGGGGTACATCGACGGACCTGCTGCCCGTGACGTCGCGATCGCGGGCGTGGTGACGTGCATCGAAGCCGGCGACTGGCTCACCGACGCGCTGGGCGACGACGAACTGCCCGACGGCCGGACCGTCGCGCAGGTGGCGGTGGGGCAGACCGAGTTCGCCGACGTCCTCGTCGTGACCCACGCCGAACCTGTGCTGCTCGCGGTATGCCGCCGGCTGGCGCCACGCGCTCAGCTCGTCACCGGGCCCGACCTCGTCGAGGACGCGTTGCGCACGCTGTGGCCCGACGCCCGCCTGGGCCGCGCCGACGAGCCGCACGGGCCGCTGCTCGCGGGGCAACCCAGCCTGAAACCTGAAGGGCCCGTTCAGATTGTCGAGTTCAACGCGCGCCGGCCGTTCCACCCCGAACGTCTGCACGATGCCATCGACCACCTCCTGGACGGCGTGATCCGGACGCGCGGCCGGATGTGGCTGGCGAACCGGCCCGGCCATGTCATGTGGCTCGAGTCGGCCGGCGGTGGCCTGCGCGTCAGCAACGCCGGCCGGTGGATCGCCGCGATGACCGTCAGTGAAGCCGCCTACCTGGACCGCGAACGCCGCGCCCTCGCAGACCTCATGTGGGACAACGAATTCGGCGACAGGCACACCGCGATGACGATCCTCGTGTGCGGCGCCCGGCCCGACGACGTCACCGCCGCCCTGAATGACGCGTTGCTCACCGACGAGGAATTCGCGGCGCGCGACACGTGGGCCGGCTACCCGGATCCGTTCGGGGACTGGCACCAGGAACCGTGCACCCGCGACGACGTGACGGTCGTCAGCGACGGCACCGATCACGGCGCGGCGTGAGAGGTTCTGGACTCGATAGCCAAACGCCTTGGTAACGAGGCGATCACGCCGCGCGTTGGTCGAACGGCCCGGCGCGGCACGGCGTTAGTTTTCACTCGTGTTGGCGACTCTGGTTGGCAAGAATTACGGCGCGAAACTGCGGCGGCTCGCGGTGGCGGCTGTCGCTGCTCTGACGGTTCCGGCGATGGCGATCCCCGCGGTGGCCCCGCAGGCGCATGCGGCCGCGAAAGCGGTTGAGGTGCTGAACATTCCGTCGCCCGCGATGGGACGCGACATCAAGGTCCAGTTCCAGGGCGGCGGACCGCACGCGGTGTACCTGCTCGACGGGCTGCGCGCCCAGGACGACGCGAGCGGCTGGGACATCAACACCGCCGCGTTCGAGTGGTACTACCAGTCCGGCGTCTCGATGGTGATGCCGGTCGGCGGGCAGTCCAGCTTCTACAGCGACTGGTACCAGCCGGCCACCAACAACAATGGCGTCATCACCTACAAGTGGGAGACGTTCCTGACCCAGGAGCTGCCGGCCTGGCTGGCCGCCAACCGGGGTGTGCAGCCGACCGGCAACGCCGTCGTCGGTCTGTCGATGTCGGGCGGCTCGGCGCTGACGCTCGCGATCTGGCACCCGGCCCAGTTCATCTTCGCGGGCTCGCTGTCGGGCTTCCTCAATCCGTCGCAGGGCCTGTGGCCCACGCTGATCGGCTTCGCGATGAAGGACGCCGGCGGCTTCAACCCGACCCAGATGTGGGGTATCGCCAGCGACCCGGCCTGGAAGCGCAACGACCCGACCGTCAACGTCCGGCAGCTGGTGGCCAACAACACCGCCGTCTGGGTGTACTGCGGCAACGGCACGCCGTCCGACCTCGATACCCCGGGCGACCTGGGCATCCTCTACAGCGCCCAGTTCCTGGAGAACCTGACCATCAGCTCCAACCGGGACTTCCAGAAGGTGTACCAGCAGGCCGGTGGCCGCAACGCGGTCTTCAACTTCCCGACGGACGGCACCCACAGCTGGGGTTACTGGGGCCAGCAGCTGCAGGCCATGAAGCCGGACCTGCTGCGCGTGCTCGGCGTGGGTGCGCCGGTGCCGCCGCCCGCCCCGGCGCCTGCTCCGGTGCCCGCCCCGGCCGTCGCTCCCGTCGCGTTGCCGGCTCCCGCTCCCGTCGCGGCCGCGGTTCCGGCCGCGGTGCCCGCCGCCGTTCCGGCAGCAGTTCCGGCCGCGGTCCCCGCAGCGTTGCCTGCCGCTGCGCCCGCTGCGGTTCCGGCGCCGGTGGCACCCGCGCCGGCCGCCACCGGCGGACTGGTCCTCGCGCCGACGGGCTAAATCGGCAAGACTCAGGGGTCGGATTCGACACCTGAAAGGGCGGGACAGCCGTGCAGACCACGATCATCCACGGGCCGGGCGACATTCGATACGAGGACCGCCCCGATCCGCAGATTCAGTCACCGGGCGATGCGGTGGTCCGTGTGGTGCGGACCTGCGTGTGCGGTTCGGACCTCTGGCCGTACCGCGGGGTGCGCCCGACGCCTGCGCCGCACCCGATCGGACACGAGTTCATCGGGATCGTCGAAGCTGTCGGCGCCGAGGTCAGGAATGTCCGCGTCGGGGATTTCGTCATCTCGCCGTTCACCGACAGTGACGGCACCTGTGTGCACTGTCGCAACGGGATCACCACCTCGTGCGTCAACTTCGGGGTCTGGGGCGGCACCGCCAAGACCGGCGAGCCGCTCGACGGGGCCCAGGGCCAGTACGTCCGGGTGCCCTTCGCCGACGGCACTCTCGTCACGGTGCCGGAATCGCCTGACGCAGAACTGTTCCCGCACCTGCTGACCCTGGCCGACGTCATGTCCACCGGTCACCACGCCGCGCGATCCGGGAATGTGCAACCCGGTGCCACCGTGGTGGTCGTGGGCGACGGCGCCGTCGGGCTGTGCGCCGTGCTGGCCTCGAAACGCCTTGGCGCCGAGCGGATCATCGCGATGTCGCGGCACGAAGACCGGCAGCGTCTGGCACGGGCGTTCGGGGCCACGGACATCGTCGCCGAACGCGGTGATGACGGGATCGCGGCCATCGAGGAACTGCTCGGTGGCGTCGGCGCCGACTCCGTACTCGAGTGCGTCGGCACCAAGGATTCGATGCACCAGGCACTCGGGGCGGTCCGCCCCGGTGGCTCTCTGGGGTTCGTCGGGGTGCCGGCCGGCGCCCCCGAATTGCCGATGCAGCAACTGTTCAGCACCAACATCCACGTCGCCGGCGGTATCGCGCCCGTCCGCCCGTACCTCGATGAACTGCTGCCCGACGTGCTGTCCGGGGCGATCGAGCCCGGTCGGGTGTTCGACCTGTCGCTGCCGCTGGCTCAGGTCGCCGACGCGTACACGGCGATGGACCAGCGCACGGCCATCAAAGTGATTCTCGAGCCCTGATCACGCCGGCCGGACCAGATGGTCCTCGCCGCCGACGTACACGGTGTCACGCAGATCGCGTCCGGTGGCGGCGACGGTGATGGCGGACGCGAACTCCTCGATGGTGGGCAGCGGCCCCCGGCTGCGGCGCGCCCCGACCGCGTCTGGATCGCGGCGCTCGTACAACCTGGCGATGATCGTGCCCTCGATCATGTCGCCCGAGACGATGGTGAATCCGATTCGGCACCGGTCGAACTCTGGGCGGAGTGCCCGCAGCGCGTCTTCGCCGGCGCGCTTGCTGGCGGCAATCGGGGCGTAGGCGTCGGGTACCGGCAGGTGCGGGTAGCAGTGGGCCTCGTGGCTCGTGACGAACACGATCTGCGCGCCGGCGGGCATGAGCGGCAGCGCCAGGTCGACGAGCCGCAGCTGCGCGTCGCGGTTCAGGCGCATCGCGTAGTCGGGTGCGGCACCGAACTCCAGGCCGCCCGACGCGTTGAGCACCAGCATGTCCAGGCGCCCGAACCGGCTGTCGATCCGGTCGATCATGGCTTTGGCCGCGGCAGCGTCGGACACGTCGGCGCCGATCGCCGAGGCCTGCCCGCCGGCGGCGCGGATGCCGTCGACGACGGTGTTGGCGCGTTTGGCCTTCTCGCGGTAGTTCACCAGGACGTGGGTGTCCGGCGCGGCGAGCTGCTGGGCCACGGCGGCTCCGATGCCGCGGGAAGCGCCGGTGACAAGAGCGATCCTGGTGTTCATGGCATCGACCGTACCTCAAGTTTAAGAAAAATAAGAGATATTTAAGGTTTCGGTAAGTTGGTGCGGCGCGGCGCGTGCGGGCTGTGCCGAGCGGGTGGCCTGACGAGGCGACATGCCGAGTTGAGGCGCGCCGAGTCCCACGCTCGGCGGAGCGAACCGTCGCTCGCGTCGGTGGTGGCGCGGTTCGCGAGTGGGACAGATAGTCCCGCTCGACTACCCTTTGGGCGTGATGTTTCCGGTGAGCCCTGTGGCGCGATACGCGGCCACGCTGATCGGACGCCTCCGTTGATCCAACACGGACTTGTGGTGCTTTTCGCCCTGTGCGCGGCCGTCTGCGCCGCCGTCGGCATCGTGGTGCGCCAGCGCGCGACCATCGATGTGCCGCCCGAACACGGCGTCAGCATCGTCATGCTGTCGACGTTGCTGAGCCGCCGGCTGTGGTGGGCCGGGACCGGCGCGGCCGTCGCGGGCTATGTCTTCCAGGCGCTGGCGTTGGCCCATGGATCCCTGTTGGTGGTGCAGCCACTGCTGGTCTCGGCATTGCTGTTCGCGCTGCCGCTGAGCGCCCGCCAGGCGCACCGCCGGGTGACGCGCGGTGAGTGGTTGTGGGCCGGATTGCTGACCATCGGGCTGGCGGGGTTCGTCGTACTGGCGCGGCCTGAACGCGACGAACACCTGGCCTCACCTGGGGTTATCGTGCTGGTCGCCGCGGTCTGTGCCGCGGTGATCATCGGCTGCGTGCTGTTGGCGCTGCGGTGCAGCGGCTGGGCTCGCGCGGTGCTGCTGGCCGTCGGCGTCGGCGTGCTGTTCGGTGTCGTCGCGGTGGTCACCAAGATCTTCATGGCGATCCTGCAACACCGGGGCTGGCTCGGGTTACTGACGACGCCGGCGCCGTATCTGCTCATCATCTTGGGCGCCGTCGCGACTGTGCTGCAGCAGTCGGCGTTCCATGCCGGCGCCCTGCAGACGTCGGTGCCGACCATGCTCGTGCTGGAGCCGGTGGTGGCCGTCGTGCTCGGCGCCCTGGTGCTCGGCGAGGGCTTCGACACGACCGGTGCCGAGGCCGTCGCGCTCGTGGTGTCCATCGGTGCCATGGCGGCGGCGACCATCGCCCTCGGGCGTGATGAGGGTGCGTACGAGACGCAGGCGGGAGCGAAGGTGGCTCCGCCCCTCGCGGCGCCGCAGGTGCCATCGACCTCCGAGCGCTGACCTGATCGGTGTGGTTTGTCCCACAGCCACACCGGGCATATCGTTAGTTTTGCTAACGTTGTATTTGGCGACGCTGGTGAACCAATTGATGAGGTTGTTATGTCGAACGAAGAAACCGTATTTACCGACGAGCTGACGCAGCGCATCGCTGACCTCTGCGCTGCCGACCCCCAACTTGCCGCCGCGCGCCCCCTCGCCGGGGTCGGCGCAGCCCTCGAAGAGCCCGGCATCCGGCTCCCCGAAATCATCCACACCGTCATGGCCGCCTACGCCGACCGGCCTGCGCTGGGACAGCGCGCCGTCGAGTACGTGGTCGAGAACGGCCGCACTGTCGCCCGGCTGCTGCCGCGCTACGACACCATCACCTACGGCGAGGTCTGGCAGCAGATCCAGGCCGTCGACAACGCCCTGCTCAGCGGGCCCGACGCCGTCGCTCCCGGCGACCGCGTCGCCATGCTCGGCTTCACGAGCGCCGAGTTCACGATCATCGACACCGCCCTGGCGCGGGCCGGCGTCGTCGCCGTCCCGCTGCAGACCAGCGCGCCCGCCGAGCAGCTGTGCCCCATTCTTGACGAGACCGAACCCCGCGCGCTGTTCGCCGATGTGAAGTTCCTCGACGACGCCGTCGAGCTGGTTCTGGGCGCCGGCGCCGCACTGACGCGGATGGTCGTGTTCGACCACCAAGCCGCGGTCGACGACGAGCGCGAGGCCATCGAACGGGCGGCCGCGCGACTGGCCGAGCGCGGTGTCGTCGTCGAGACTCTCGCGGACCTGGTCGCGCGCGGCGCCGCGCTGCCAGCCGTCGAACCGGTGGTTTCCGCGGACGCGGACCCGCTGCTGGTGCTGATCTACACCTCCGGCAGCACCGGTACCCCCAAGGGCGCCATGTACCCCGAGCGCCTCGTCACCAACGCGTGGCGGACCGGCCTCACGCACCAGCAGCCCGCACTGCCGTCGATCGTCCTGAGCTTCCTGCCGATGAGCCACATGATGGGCCGCGGCACCGTCTACCGCACGCTGGCCCACGGCGGCACCGTGTACTTCGCCGCCAAGAGCGACCTGTCCACCCTGCTGGAGGACATCGCACTGGTCCGGCCGACGCAGATGACCTTCGTGCCCCGGGTGTGGGAGATGATCCACCAGGAGGTGCAGAGCGAGGTCGACCGCCGGGCCCTGGACGGCGTCCCCGAGCAGCAGGTGCTCGACGAGCGCAGCCGCAGCCTGATCGGCGGCCGGCAGCTGGTCGCGATGACGGGGTCGGCGCCGATCTCGCCGGAGCTCAAGGCCTGGGTGCAGAAGTTCCTCGGGCTCGAGTTGCTGGAGGCCTACGGCTCGACCGAGGCCGGTGGCGTCATGGTCAGCGGCCACCTGAGCCGTCCCCCGGTGCTCGACTACAAGCTGGTCGACGTACCCGAACTCGGCTACCTGTCGACCGACCGCCCGCACCCGCGTGGCGAATTGCTCTTGAAGTCAACGGATTTGATCCCGGGCTACTACAAGCGGCCCGACGTCACCGCCGATGTGTTCGACGCGGACGGCTTCTACCGCACCGGTGACATCGTCGCCGAGCTCGGACCTGATCATCTGCAGTACCTCGATCGCCGCAACAACGTGCTGAAGCTGGCGCAGGGCGAGTTCGTGACGGTGTCCAAGCTGGAAGCCGCCTTCGGTACCAGTCCGCTGATC
This sequence comes from Mycobacterium sp. UNC410CL29Cvi84, assembly GCF_000686745.1. Lineage (NCBI taxonomy): Bacteria > Bacillati > Actinomycetota > Actinomycetes > Mycobacteriales > Mycobacteriaceae > Mycobacterium > Mycobacterium sp. UNC410CL29Cvi84. The sequence goes on along the minus strand of NZ_JMLM01000003.1, from coordinate 470,875 downwards.
CGCCAGATCTACGTGTACGGCAACAGTTCTCGCTCCTATCTCCTGGCTGTGATCGTGCCTACCGCGGAGGCGTTGAGCGACGCAGGCGGTCCGGAAGCCTTGCGTCCCGCACTGGCCGACGCGTTGCAGACGGTGGCCCGCGAGGCCGGGCTGCAGTCGTACGAGGTGCCCCGCGACTTCATCATCGAGACCGAACCGTTCTCGCTGGAGAACGGACTGCTGACCGGTGTGCGCAAGCTGGCCTGGCCCAAGCTGAAGGCCCGGTACGGTACCGAGCTCGAGCAGCTGTACAGCGAACTGGCCGAAGGACAGGCCGCTGAGCTGCGCGCGCTGCGTTCCCTGCGCGCGTCCGACGCACCCGTGCTCGAAACCGTGCTGCGCGCTGTCGGCGCCACGCTGGGTGCGGCCGGCTCGGACCTGACGGGTGACGCGCACTTCACCGACCTGGGCGGAGACTCGTTGTCGGCGTTGACTTTCGGCAATCTGCTCGAGGAAATCTTCGAGGTCGAGGTGCCGGTCGGCGTCATCGTCAGCCCGGCCACCGACCTGGCCGGCGTGGCCGCCTACATCGAAGGCGAGCGCGCGCCGGGTAGCAAGCGGCCGACGTTCTCCACGGTGCACGGCAAGAACGCCACCGAGGCGCGGGCCGCGGACCTGACGCTGGACAAGTTCATCGATGCCGAGACGTTGGCCGCGGCGCCGTCGCTGCCGGGGCCGGCCGCCGAGGTGCGGACCGTATTGCTCACTGGCGCAACCGGATTCCTGGGTCGCTATCTGGCTCTGGAGTGGCTCGAGCGCATGGACCTGGTCGACGGCAAGGTGATCGCCCTGGTCCGAGGCAAGTCCGACGCCGACGCCCGGGCCCGTCTCGACGCGACGTTCGACTCGGGGGATCCGAAGCTGCTGGCGCACTACCAGGCACTGGCCGCCGATCACCTCGAAGTCATCGCCGGTGACAAGGGCGAGGCCAATCTCGGTCTTTCGCAGGAGGTTTGGCAGCGTCTGGCCGACGAGGTCGACGTCATCGTCGACCCGGCCGCACTGGTGAACCACGTGCTGCCGTACAGCGAACTGTTCGGACCCAATGCGCTGGGCACCGCTGAGCTGATCCGCATCGCCCTGACCACGCGGATCAAGCCGTTCGCCTACGTCTCGACCATCGCGGTCGGCGGCGGCGTGGCGCCGGGGCAGTTCGTGGAAGACGCCGACGTGCGCGTGATGAGCGCCGTGCGGTCGGTCGACGACAGCTACGCCAACGGCTACGGCAACAGCAAGTGGGCCGGTGAGGTGCTGCTGCGTGAGGCGAATGATCTTTGCGGACTGCCGGTTTCGGTGTTCCGTTGCGACATGATCCTGGCCGACACGACGTACGCGGGCCAGCTCAACCTGCCCGACATGTTCACCCGCATGATGTTCTCGCTGGTGGCCAGCGGCATCGCGCCGTACTCGTTCTACGAGCTCGGAGCCGACGGCAAGCGGCAGCGCGCCCACTACGACGGGCTGCCCGTCGAGTTCGTCGCCGAATCCATCTCGACCCTGGCCGTGCAGGTCGCGGCCGGCGAGTCCGACTCGACGTTCGAGACGTACCACGTCATGAACCCGTACGACGACGGCATCGGCATGGACGAGTTCGTCGACTGGCTGATCGAAGCCGGGTATCCTGTTGCCCGCGTTGATGATTACGCCGACTGGCTCGGCCGGTTCGAGACGGCACTGCGCGGCCTGCCGGACCGGCAGCGCCAGGCGTCACTGCTGCCGCTGCTGCACAACTACCAGCAGCCGAGCTACCCGGTGCCGGGGTCCATCGCCCCGGTCGAGCGGTTCCGCGCCGCAGTGCAGAACGCGAAAATCGGTGCGGACAAAGATATTCCGCACATCGGTGCGCCGGTGATCGTCAAGTACATCACCGATCTGCAGCTGCTCGGCCTGCTCTGACCCAGGGATTTGTGCACGATTTTCCGCGATGGCCGCGGAAAATCGTGCACAAATCACAGGGAACTGGCAGGAAATCGCCGGAACAACGGCGGCCGCGCCAGCGTCATTCAATTAGTGGGGATGCAACGGGGCCTACCCCATTCGAGATTTCGATTTTTCGTGAGGTTTTTTCATGTCGATTGACCATGCCGAGAGCACTGCCGACGGGCTCGCCCGCCGGATCGCCGAATTGTCCGCCAATGATCCGCAGTTCGCCGCGGCCGTGCCATTGCAGTCGGTCGCCGAGTCGGTCGAAAAGCCCGGCATGCGACTGCACGAGATCGTGAAGACCGTCATCGAGGGCTACGCCGACCGGACCGCCCTCGGGCAGCGCGCCGTCGAGTTCGTCACCGAGAACGGCCGCACCGTGGCCCGGCTGCTGCCGAAGTACGACACCATCACATACGCCGAACTGTGGGACCGCATCCGCGCCGTCGCCGCCGCCCTGCATGCTGACGGTGTGAAGGCCGGCGACCGCGTCTCCATCCTCGGCTTCACCAGCACCGACTACACCGTCATCGACACCGCGCTCGGGCAGATCGGCGCCGTCTCGGTGCCGCTGCAGACCAGCTCCGCGGCGTCGTCGCTACTGCCGATCGTCGCCGAGACCGAACCGGTGCTGATCGCCGCCAGCGCGGACTACGTCGCCGACGCCGTCGAACTCGCGGTCGGTGGCCCCGCACCCGCCCGGTTCCTGGTCTTCGACCACCACCCGGAGGTCGACGACGAGCGTGATGCCATCGACCAGGCGCGCGACGCGCTGTCCGGCCTGAACGTCACGGTCGAGACCTTCGGCGACGTGCTGAGCCGCGGCCGCGAACTGCCGGACGCCCCGACCCCGGTCTCCGAAGAGGCCGACCCACTGGCCCTGCTGATCTACACGTCCGGCTCGACGGGTGCGCCCAAGGGTGCGATGTACCCCGAGAGCAACATGACGAGCTTCTGGCGGCGGGCCAGCACGGCGTGGTTCGGACCCAGCGAGGCGTCGATCAACCTGGCGTTCATGCCGATGAGCCACGTCATGGGCCGCGGCATCCTGTACTCCAGCCTGGCCAACGGCGGCATCGTCTACTTCGCCGCCAAGAGCGACTTGTCCACTCTGCTGGAGGATTTCGCGCTGGCGCGGCCCACCGAGCTGAACCTGGTGCCCCGCGTCTGGGAGATGCTGTACCTGGAATTCCAGAGCCGCGTCGACAAGCTGGTGCCCGCCGGTGCCGGTGAGGCCGAGCGCGACGACATCGAGCAGCAGGTGATGGCCGACATGCGGCAGAACCTGCTCGGTGGCCGCTACATCAAGGCGATGACCGGGTCGGCGCCCATCACCGACGAGCTCAAGACGTGGGTCGAGAAGTTCCTCGGCATCCACCTGCTGGAGGGCTACGGCTCCACCGAGGCCGGCATGGTCTTCTTCGACGGCGTCATCCAGCGTCCGCCGACCCTGGACTACAAGCTGGTCGACGTGCCCGACCTGGGCTACTACCTGACCGACCAGCCCTACCCCCGCGGTGAGCTGCTGGTGAAGACGCAGTACCTGTTCCCGGGTTACTACAAGCGGCCCGAGGTCACCGCGAGCGTCTTCGACGAGGACGGTTTCTACCGCACCGGCGACGTCGTGGCCGAGATCGGCCCCGACCAGATCCAGTACGTCGACCGCCGCAACAACGTGCTGAAGCTGGCGCAGGGCGAGTTCGTCACGCTGGCCAAGCTGGAGGCGGCGTTCAGCAACAACAGCCCGCTGGTCCGGCAGATCTACGTCTACGGCAACAGCGCGCAGCCGTACCTGCTGGCTGTCGTGGTTCCGACCGAAGATGCCTTGGCCCGTTGGGATTCCGCCGAACTGAAGCAGCGGATCAGTGACTCGCTGCAGGAGGTCGCCAAGGCCGCCGAGTTGCAGTCCTACGAGATCCCCCGCGACTTCATCATCGAGACCGAACCGTTCTCGCTGGAGAACGGCCTGCTGACCGGCATCCGCAAGCTGGCCTGGCCGAAGCTCAAGGCGCACTACGGCCCGGCGCTGGAAGACCTGTACGTGAGTCTTGCTGCCGGACAGGCCGATGAGCTCCGTGAGCTGCGGCAGCACGGCGCTGAGGGCCCGGCCCTGCCGACCGTCATCCGTGCGGCGAGCGCGCTGCTCGGCGCATCCGGCGAGGTATCGGCGGATGCCCACTTCACCGATCTCGGCGGAGACTCGTTGTCCGCGTTGACTTTCGGCAACCTGCTCGAGGAGATCTTTGGCGTCGAGGTCCAGGTCGGCATCATCGTCAGCCCCGCCAACGACCTGGCAGCGCTGGCCGCCTACATCGAGAGCGAGCGCAGCGGTGGCGCCAAGCGTCCCAGCTTCAGCTCGGTGCACGGCAAGAACGCCGTCGAGGTGCGGGCCGCGGACCTGACGCTGGACAAGTTCATCGACGCGGCGACGTTGGCCGCCGCACCGTCGCTGCCGGGGCCGGCTGCCGAGGTTCGGACCGTATTGCTCACCGGCGCAACCGGATTCCTGGGTCGCTACCTGGCTCTGGAATGGCTCGAGCGCATGGACCTGGTCGACGGCAAGGTGATCGCCCTGGTGCGCGCCAAGTCCGACGAAGAGGCCCGGGCCCGTCTCGATGCGACGTTCGACTCGGGGGATCCGAAGCTGCTGGCGCACTACCAGGCACTGGCCGCCGATCACCTCGAAGTCATCGCCGGTGACAAGGGCGACGAGAATCTCGGCCTGTCACAGGAGGTTTGGCAGCGTCTGGCCGACGAGGTCGACGTCATTGTCGACCCGGCCGCGCTGGTGAACCACGTGCTGCCCTACAGCGAGCTGTTCGGACCCAACGCGCTGGGCACTGCCGAGCTGATCCGGATCGCGCTGACCACCCGGCAGAAGCCGTACATCTATGTGTCGACGATCGGCGTCGGTGACCAGCTGGCGCCGGGCACGTTCACCGAAGAGGCCGACGTGCGCGTGATGAGCCCGGTGCGTGCCGTGCACGACGGTTACGCCAACGGCTACGGCAACAGCAAGTGGGCCGGTGAGGTGCTGCTGCGCGAGGCGAATGATCTTTGCGGACTGCCGGTTTCGGTGTTCCGCTGCGACATGATCCTCGCGGACACGTCGTACGCGGGACAGCTCAACCTGCCCGACATGTTCACCCGCATGATGTTCTCGCTGGTGGCCACCGGCATCGCGCCGTACTCGTTCTACGAGCGGGACGCCGAGGGCAAGCGGCAGGCCGCGCACTACGACGGGCTGCCCGTCGAGTTCATCGCCGAGGCCATCGACACGCTCGGTGTGCGGCCCGCGGGCGAGTTCGTCACCTACCACGTGATGAACCCGCACTCGGACGGCCTGGGCATGGACGAGTTCGTCGACTGGCTGATCGAGGCCGGGTATTCCATTGCCCGCGTTGATGATTACGCCGAATGGCTGGCCCGGTTCGAGACCACCCTGCGGGCCCTGCCGGACCGGCAGCGCCAGGCGTCACTGCTGCCGCTGCTGCACAACTACCAGAAGCCCGAGCACCCGCACAACGGGTCCATCGCCCCGGTGGTGGTGTTCCGTGAGGCCGTGCAAGAGGCAAAGCTGGGCCCGGACAAGGACATCCCGCATGTCACCGCGCCGGTGATCGTCAAGTACATCACCGATCTGCAGCTGCTCGGCCTGCTCTGACCCAGGGATTTGTGCACGATTTTCCGCGGTTGCCGCGGAAAATCGTGCACAAATTTTCAGGCGGCGTGCCTGGACAGCAGGGCATTCCGTATTTCGGCGAGCACTCGGTCGGGATATTCAGTCAGGTCGAGCCACGTGAACCGCAAGATCTGGTAACCGAGCAGCGAGATGGTGTTCTGCCGCTTTCGGTCGTTCTCGAAGTCGTCAGCACTGCTGTGGTAGGCCCAGCCGTCGACTTCGATGGCGAGTTTTGCTGCCGGAAACACGATGTCGACTTTGTATCCGGCGACCGGCCAGTTGGTCTTCCACCCAGTTATCTTGTTGCGGCGCAAGAGTTTTACGAGTAGGCGTTCAGCCTGCGACCGGGCCCCGTCTTCGGCGGCCAGCAACAGAATCCGAGCCGCAGGCGATCCGTGTCGTCCTTTGTTGCGCAGGTGCGCATCCCAGAGTTTCTTCAGCTCGACATGGCGCTGCAACGCGGTGTCCATGAGTCTGGCGCCACCTCCGCGTCGCGTCGCGGCTTCGATGACGGTCAGTGGGAGTGCGGTGACTCGTAGTCCGCCGCGTTCGACGATGTCCTGTGGCAGCAAGTCGCGGCGACGTACTCGGATGCCGTCGCGCTTGCGGTGATTGCTGACCTTCGGCACGGTGACTTCCACCGTCTCGGGCGCGTAGTGAGTGATACCCAGCCACCACGCGGCGGCCAGTCCGGTGGCGGTGGCGGCTGGGCCGTAGGACCACACTGCACTGCGGACGCGGGCCGCATCGCTGAATGCGCGGTCGTCGACGAAGAAGACTCCGGGGGCGCATCGAAGCCAGTGGCCGGAGCGGACTCGGCGGCTGATGGCGTCATCGCTGATCCCCGCGGTCAGGGCTTGGGCGCGGGTGATTACGCCATCGTGGCGGCGAAGGAAGTCGTCAAGCACACAGATTCGGACGTATGCGGCGGCGCCGCGGTTCCATCAACGGGGATTTGTGCACGATTTTCCGCGATAGCCGCGGAAAATCGTGCACAAATCCCTGGTTACGGGGCGATGAGGACACCCGCGTCGGACGCGGCCTGCTGCAGTTCGTAGATGTCGAGGTCGCCCCAGTCGTTGATGGCACCGGTGTAGGAGCCCAGCCAGGGCACGACACCGGGATCCGGTGCGACGCCGAGGTTGTAGGCCTGCATGCCGGGCAGGTGGTGCTCGAAGAAGTTTCCGAGGATGTCGACGGCGAAGATGATGTCGTTGATCGGGTTCGGGCCCCACAGCGCGGACGCGTTGAACAGCGGGTTGACCGCATCCGGGTCGCCGATCATGACGATGTTGCCGTAGTGCGGCTTGCTGCCGCCGGTGGGATCGTAGGCCGGCATGAACGGCTGCAGCCCGGGCAGATCGGTGGCGAAGTACGCCGCGGTGTCTCCGTAGGTCTCGATGTTCACGAAGTTCGAGTTGACGCCGTTGCCCGGGACCGAGGTGTTGAGGCCCGGTCCTTCGAAGCCGATGCCGCCGCGGCCCGTCTTCTGCGCGACGAACTGGGCCTCCCAACCACCCAGCGAGTGACCGGTGACGAAGATGTCGTCGGTGGTGTAGCCCTGCTCGAGGGCCGCTGCTTCGACCTTCCGCTCGAACGCCAGCGAGTCCCAGAACGCCTGCGGCGTGGTGTGGGTGAAGATGACCTGCATGTCCGTGAAGATCTGCGACAGCGCGATCAGCGGATGGAACAGCAGGTTGGTGCCGCCCGTCGTGCCCTGGTAGGCGACGATGACCTGGCCCTCGGGTGTCACCCACGCCTTGCCGACGGCGCCGGAGAGCGGATTGAACGTCTGCATCTGAAAACCGTTGACGGTGAACGGCTTCAGATCACCCGGCTGGGCGCCGAGCACGTAGGCGTTGGCCGAGGCGTTCAGGAACTGCTCCACCGTCGGGGTGTCGCCACTGGTCGGCCCGGTGTAGGTGAGCTCCGGGATGACGGGCGTCGCGGTGGGGGTCTTGCTGAGCCCGAGCATGTCCTCGATGCGGCGGAAGCCCGCGAACAGCGCCTCGGAAATGGGTGACCAGTTGAACGGGCTCTTCGGGCCGCTCTGCGAGACCGTCAGATCCAGCACCTGCAGGACGGTGTTGATGATGCGGCCGGGCAGCTGGATGATCTTCGCGATCGGGTTCAGCGGCTGCGGTGGCGTCGGCGTCGTCAGGGTGCCGACGGTGTTGTTGGTCGTGGACAGAGCCGCGAGCCGGGTGGTCGGCGCGGGCGTCTTCGTCGGCGCGGGCGCCTTTGCGGGCGCGGGCGTGCTGGAGTCAGCGGCCGGAGTCGGCGCGGGAGAGCCGACCGTCGCGTCCTTGGCCGGCGCGCTCGCGGTGGCGGACTGGAGCTTCGGTGCCTTCTTGCCGTCGCCGGCGGGCTTGACCGAATCGGAGCCGTTCTTCGCCGGTTTGACGGCCAGCTTGGCGTCGGGCTTGGCCGCGGGCTTGGGGTCCGGTTTGGCTTCCGGATCCGCGCCTGGCTCGGGGTCGGTGACCGACGTGTCGGTGGCGGCGTCCGGCTTGGTGCTGGACGTGCCGGACTTGTCGGATGTGTCGGACTTGTCCGCGCCTGTTTCGGCCTTGCCGGCCTTCTTGTCCGGCTTCTTCTTGTCCTTCTTGTCGGTGTTCGCCGGCTGGGGTTTTGCGGGGCCGGGCTTCTGCGGCCCGGACTGGCCGGCCGAGGTGCCGGGTGAATCGGTCGTCCCGGTCTCGGCCCAGGCGACGTTCTGACTGGTCGCCGCCGCGATGCCCATCGCCGCGGCGAGCACCGCCAGGCGGTATCGACCGGATTTACGCAGACTGAGCCCCGACTGTGTCCCCACCGGTGTCCCCTTTGACATCCCTGGTGCCCGCCCGCGCGCGCACGAATCTGACGACACTATGACATCAGGTGATGTCAGTCACGATCAGGTTTGCCAAAGTCGTGGATCACTGCGCGGAGATCAGCGCACCCGCGCCGCCACCGCCTCGGGCATCGGTTCGTACCGGGCGAAGGTGCGGGTGAAGGACCCGGCACCGTGGGACAACGACCGCAGTTCGATCGGATAGCGGGTCAGCTCGATCTCCGGAATCTCGGCGTCGATGCCGGTGCAGGAATCGCCGGCGGTATCGGTGCCCAGCACGCGGCCACGCCGGCCCGACAGGTCGCTCATCACCGCACCGACCATTTCGTCGGGCACCACGATGTGCACGCTGTCGATGGGTTCGAGCAGATTCACCGACGCGGCGGCGGCCGCCTCGCGCAGCGCCAGGCCGCCCGCGAGCTGGAAGGCATAGTCCGACGAGTCCACGCTGTGCGCCTTGCCGTCCAGCAGCGTCACGCGGATGTCGACCATCGGATACCCGCAGATGCCCCGATCCATCTGGGCGCGAACGCCTTTCTCCACGCTCGGGATGAACTGGCGCGGCACAGCGCCGCCGACGACCTTGTCGACGAACTCGAATCCGGCCCCTTCCGGAAGCGGCTCGACCGTGATGTCACACACCGCGAACTGCCCGTGCCCGCCGGACTGCTTGACGTGCCGACCGTGGCCTTTTGCGTTGCCGCCGAACGTCTCTCGCAGCGGGACGCGCAGCTCCGTGGTGTCGACGGCGACCCCGAACCGCCGCGACAACGCGTCCAGAACCACCGCGGAATGGGCTTCACCCATGCACCACAACACGATCTGGTGGGTCTGCGGGTTCTGCTCGATGCGCAGCGTCGGATCCTCGGCGGACAGCCGGGCCAGGCCCACCGACAACTTGTCCTCGTCGGTCTTGGCGTGCGGCACGATCGCCATGGGGAGCAGCGGCGCGGGCATCGTCCACGGCCGGCACACCAGGGGAGAGGCCTTGTCCGACAAGGTGTCCCCGGTCTCGGCACACGTCAGCCTGGCGATGGCGCAAATGTCACCGGCGATCACCTCGGCCGCCGGGCGTTGCTTGCGGCCCAGCGGAAACGACAGTGCGCCGACGCGCTCGTCCTCGTCGTGGTCCTCGTGCTCGGCGCACCCCGCGGCGGGATCGGCGAACGAATTGAAATGGCCCGACACGTGAACCGTCGTGTCGGGCCTGATGGTGCCGGAAAATACCCGGACCAGACTCACCTTGCCGACGTACGGGTCCGACGTCGTCTTCACCACCTCTGCCACCAGCGGTGCATCGGGATCGCAGGCGGGCGCGGGCTTTTCCACACCGGCCGGGGTGAACACCTGTGGTGGCACATGCTCTGGGGGAGAGGGGAATCCGCGCGCGATGACATCGAGCAGTTCGGCAGCGCCGGTTCCCGTGGTGCTGCACACCGGGATCACCGGGAAGAACGAGCCGCGGGCCACCGCGCGCTCGAGGTCGGCAACCAGCACCGCGTTGTCGATCTGTTCACCGCCGAGGTACCGCTCCATCAGCGTCTCGTCCTCGGACTCCTCGATGATGCCCTCGATCAGGGTCGCGTCGTCCGCGAGCAGTGAGACCAGCCCGTCCCCGTCGGGCAGGTACAGCGGAATGACCTTGTCGCCGAACGACTCCTGCGCGGACTCCACCGCGCCGGCGAATGTTGCGCGGGCGTGGTCCAGTTTGGTCACCACGACGGCGCGCGGCATCCCGACGTCGGCGCATTCGCGCCACAGCGCCTTGGTGGCAGCGTCGACCACGTCGTTGGCGGCCATCACGAACAATGCGCAATCGGCCGCCCGGAGGCCGGCGCGCAGTTCGCCGACGAAATCGGCGTAACCGGGGGTGTCGAGCAGATTGATCTTCACCGGCCCGTGCTGCAGCGATGCCAGCGCCAAGCCGACCGACCGCTGCTGCTCGACTTCGGCGGGCTCGTGATCACAGACCGTGGTGCCGTCGAGCACCGTCCCGGCCCGCGTCAGCACGCCCGCATGGAGCAGCAGTGCCTCGACGAGCGTGGTCTTGCCGGACCCAGATGGCCCGACCAGGACCACATTTCGGATCGCGGCCGGACTGTCCACGCTGGGCGCGGCGCCGGATGAGCTATTCGACTTGTCGGCCATGGCGTGCCCCTATCGACGACTCACGTCCACCATGCTCCTGTCGCGACGGTCGGCACAAGACTCAAGCTGCTCAGGCGTGCCACGAACTCCATCGGCTGATCGCGACCCGGATCACCGGGCCGTCCAGCGCCACGCGGTCGTACTGGTGGTACTTGGCCCGCAGCAGCGAGTAGCCGATCGCCATCTCGTCGCCACTCGGGTGCACGGTGGCGATGCCGTCGGCACGGGCCCACCAGAGGTGCGACCAGTCGTCGTCGTACTCCTCGGCCAGCAGGCTCACTCGTGGGTTGGCTGCGATGTTGTCCAGCCGCCGCAGATGCTGCGTCGACTTCCGCTTGGCGTCCACCGCCGTATAGAGCCGGTCCCCGCTGACCGCGAAGACCACCGGGACCACATGCGGCTGGCCCTCGGCGGACACCGTGGCCAGCACCGCCACGGGCGCGGCGGAGAACAGGGCGGCGGGATCGGACATCAGCGATGCCGCGGGGTCGGGGCGACGCTCATGGGCATCCGCGTCACGTTGATCTCCGGCGGACGCGTGGGTGCGGGCGGCGCGGCCGGCGCGGCCGGCGCGTGGTAGGCCGGGGGCGCCGCGGCCGGTGGCGGTTCGGCCGGCGGTGGGGGAGGCGGCGGCGGACTGGGCGTCGACGAGGTCACCGGGGCGTGCGTCGTCGTGGTGGTGGTCGTCGTGGGGGTGGGCTCGACCGGCGCCTCGTCGGAGCCCGAATCCCGGCGCGTGGCCAGGACCACCAGCGAGACGACGAGAGCGACCACCGCGACCGCGACGACGATCAGCAGCAGCCGCGCGTCCTTCTTGCGGTACCAGGGCGGTGGTGGTTCACGGAACCGCCAGGTGTCGGTGTTGAACGCGTCGAAGGTGTCGCCGGTCGGCTCCGGTTCGGGGATGACGAACGAGCCGGTCGTCGGGCCGGCGAACGGTCCGGTGCCGTGTGGGCCGGGGTCGACGGCGCGGAACGGGTCGGTGTCCGGGTCGTCGTCCTGCTCCTCGGCGGACGATTCCAGCACGCCACCCGGCGATAGATCGCGCTCTGGGTCGTCGCTGTCAGCCACCTCCCAGATGCTAGGGGTGGCTCGCGCCAATTGCTCGGTATCGGCGCGCGTGTCCGCGCTTTAGACGTCCTTGACCGGTTCGATGCCGAGATCGCGGTAGCTGACCAGCGCGGCAAACGGCACACCGCGCTTGGCGAAACGCCCGGTGGCGATGTCGCCGCGGTCGACCATCGGGATGACGCCGGTGACCACCGCGCCGAGGGAGGTGACGCGGTCGTAGGCGATCTCGGTGGAGCCGCCGGTGCTGATCACGTCGTCGACCAGCAGCACGCGAGTACCGGGCTCGATGCGGGTGCCCTCGATCCACTGCTCACGGCCGCGGGCCTTCTGTTCCTTGCGGACCGAGAACCAGGCCTTGCCGGTCACCATCGCGACGCCGTGCGCGAGTGGGTCGGCGCCCATGGTCAGACCGCCGACGGCGTCGAACTCGATGCCGTTCAGGGCGGCGAGTTCCGCCACGGCCTTGCTGACGGTCGTCAGGCTGACGCCGTTGTCGATGGCGAACTTGCCGTCGATGTAGTCGTGGCTGAGCTGTCCGCTGGCCAGCCGGAACGGCTCCTCACGGCGCTCGTAGCCGCGGGTGCGGATCAGGTCGAAGGCGGCTTCCCAGCTTGCGGGGCGATCAGACATGATGCGAATCCTAAACCTGGCGGGACCGTCGAGCCAATTCGACTGTCGCGGAACGTAATTCATCGATGGACTGCAGGGGCTGCGGGTATCCGACCCGGGTGTAGGCCATGCCGCGGGCAGTGTTCACCCGCAAATCGAGGCCGTAGCGGTCGGCACCGGTGCAGGTCGCCGACTCGGTGTCGGGGTAGCCGCCGAGGACCCGGGCCATGGCCGCCAGCGAGTCGGCGTGGTCGGCGTTCAGGTGCGCGATCGCCCCCGCGGCCGCAGGCGTCACCGGATCCGGCTGGGCCGCAGCGTAATCCGCGCCCGTCGTCGAATCCATCCGGCCGTAGCCGCCGACCCACCGGACCCGGTCGACGTGCAGCACCCACAGGGCGAAGTCGCTGTAGTCGATGTAGTACTTGGCGGCCGGCACCGCCGCGACGTGGGCATCGCGGGCCGCGTCACGTTCGGCGCCCTCGGGCCGCGCCACCCGTCCGGCAAGGGTCACCCGGCCACCGGCCAGTGGGTCCTTGTCGGTGCTGGCCGCGATGATTGAGATGCTGGCCCGCTGATCGCCGGCGAGGTTGCGGCCGTGCTCGGCGAGATTCGAGACGCACAGCACCGGCGCCCCGCCGAGCAGTCCGTAGGTGACCATCGACGCCCACGGATCGCCGTCGGCCGTCAGGGTCGCCAGGGTCCCGGTATTGGTCGAGGCCGCGATGGTGCGGGCCTCCTCCGCGGCCGACGGCCGGGCCGCGTTGACGATTTCGGCCAACGGCGGCGGGATCGTCGGGGCATCACCTGGGTCGCCATGATCGCGTGTCGCCACGTTTGCACCCTACCCAGGCGCGGGTACGTTGGTGATCGATGGACGCCTCCAACGGTGGCGTGGAACATCCAAGCGCCGCGGATTTCGGACACGCGCGAGTCCTCCCAGAGGACCGCACTTGGTTCAAACGCGCGGTTTTCTATGAGGTGTTGGTCCGCGCCTTCTACGACTCAGACGCTGACGGCTCAGGTGACCTCCGGGGTCTCACCGAGCGACTCGACTACTTGAAATGGCTTGGTGTCGACTGTATTTGGTTGCCACCGTTCTACGATTCGCCGCTGCGCGACGGCGGCTACGACATCCGCGACTTCTACAAGGTGCTGCCGGAGTTCGGCACCGTCGAGGATTTCGTCGCACTGCTGGACGCGGCGCACCGGCGCGGTATCCGCGTCATCACCGACCTGGTGATGAACCACACCTCCGACACCCACGCCTGGTTCCAGGAGTCCCGCCGCGACCCCACCGGGCCCTACGGGGACTTCTACGTCTGGAGTGACACCAGCGAGAAATACCAGGACGCGCGCGTCATCTTCGTGGACACCGAGGAGTCGAACTGGACGTTCGATGCGGTGCGCAAGCAGTTCTACTGGCATCGCTTCTTCTCGCACCAGCCCGACCTGAACTACGACAACCCGGCCGTGCAGGAAGCGATGATCGACGTGCTGCGCTTCTGGCTGGACCTGGGCATCGACGGCTTCCGGCTGGACGCCGTGCCGTACCTGTTCGAGCGCCAGGGCACCAACTGCGAGAACCTGCCCGAGACGCACGCCTTCCTCAAGCGCTGCCGCAAGGTGATCGACGACGAATTCCCGGGCCGGGTCCTGCTGGCCGAGGCCAACCAGTGGCCGGCCGATGTCGTCGAATATTTCGGCGATCCGGAGACCGGCGGCGACGAATGCCACATGGCCTTCCATTTCCCGCTGATGCCAAGGATTTTCATGGCGGTCCGGCGGGAGTCCCGGTTCCCGATCTCGGAGATCCTGGCCCAGACACCACCCATCCCCGACATGGCGCAGTGGGGCATCTTCCTACGCAACCACGACGAGTTGACGTTGGAGATGGTCACCGACGAAGAGCGTGACTACATGTACGCCGAGTACGCCAAGGACCCGCGGATGAAGGCCAACGTCGGCATCCGCCGGCGCCTGGCGCCGCTGCTCGAGAACGACCGCAACCAGACCGAGCTGTTCACCGCACTGCTGTTGTCGCTGCCCGGGTCGCCGGTGCTGTACTACGGCGACGAGATCGGGATGGGCGACATCATCTGGCTCGGCGACCGCGACGGCGTGCGCACCCCGATGCAGTGGTCGGCCGACCGCAACGCGGGGTTCTCCACCGCGAACCCCGGCCGGCTCTACGTCCCACCGAGCCAGGACCCGGTGTACGGCTACCAGGCGGTGAACGTCGAAGCGCAGCGCGACACCACGAATTCCCTGCTCAACTGGACGCGCACCATGCTCGCGGTGCGACGGCGGCACGACGCGTTCGCCGTCGGGTCCTTCCGGGAACTCGGCGGCTCCAATCCGTCGGCGCTCACGTATGTGCGCGAGCTCGTGGGAGATGACGGTGAGGCTGACACTGTTTTGTGCGTCAACAATCTGTCCCGTTTTCCCCAGCCGATCGAGCTGAACCTGCAGCATTGGAACGGCTACACGCCGGTTGAACTGACCGGCCAGGTCGAGTTCCCCCGCATCGGGGAACTGCCCTACCTGTTGACACTGCCTGGGCACGGTTTCTACTGGTTCTCGTTGCGTGCGCCCGTCGGTGAGGAGCCGTGATGGATCCACAGTTGACCGAATATCTGACCCAGCAGCGCTGGTACGCCGGCCGCAACCGGGAGTTGACCGGCGCCGAACCGGCGCTGGTCGTGGCATTGCGCGACGACGTCGACCTGGTGCTGCTCGACGTCAGCTACGACGACGGCCCCGGCGAGCGGTACCAGCTGGTGCTGCGCCAGGGCGAAGGCGAGGTCGGTGACGCCCTGGGCGATCCGGAAGTCGCGAACCTGCTGCTCGGCCTGATCGCCGACTCGGCGACGATCGGTCCGGTCTCCTTTGCCGCGGAGCCCGACGCCGAGCTGCCCTCGGGCGAGACGGCGCGCGTGATGGGTGCCGAACAGAGCAACACCAGCGTCGTGTTCGACGAGGCCGCCATCCTGAAGCTGTTCCGCCGCGTCACGTCCGGCGTGAATCCCGACATCGAGCTCACGCGGGTTCTCGGCCGGGCCGGTAGCCCGCATGTGGCGCCGCTGCTGGGGACGATGTCGCTGGATGGTGGCCCGGAGACGGCGCTGGGCATGCTGGCCCGTTTCGCCGACAACGCCGCCGAAGGCTGGGACATGGCCGTCGCCAGCACACGTGACCTGTACGCCGAAGGTGACCTGTACGCCAATGAGGTAGGCGGCGACTTCGCCGGGGAGTCCGAGCGGCTGGGCCAGGCTGTCGCCGCGGTGCATGCGACGCTGGCCGACGAGCTCGGCACGGCCACGGCGCTGTTCCCGGTGGCGATCATGCTGGAGCGGCTCGAAGCGGTGGCCGCGTCGGTGCCGCAGGTGCGTGAGTACGCCGCGGCCATCGAGAGTCGCTACCGCGCGCTCGAGGGACAGCCGATCACGGTGCAGCGGATTCACGGCGACCTGCATCTGGGCCAGGTGCTGCGCACCCCCGAGACCTGGCTGCTGATCGACTTCGAAGGCGAACCCGGGCAGTCACTCGATCAGCGCCGCGCACCCGACTCGCCGCTGCGGGACGTCGCGGGAATGCTGCGGTCCTATCAGTACGCGGCCTTCCAGCGGCTCACCGAGGGCGGCGGCAACGAACAGCGCCGCAAGCAGCTCGCCGCACGTGCGCGGGAATGGGCCGACCGCAACCGGGCGGCGTTCTGCGATGGCTATGCCGAGGGCGGCGGTACCGACGCCGACGCGGAACTGCTCGCCGCCTACGAACTCGACAAGGCGGTGTACGAAGCCGGGTACGAGGCCCGGCATCGGCCGCACTGGCTCGACCTGCCGCTGGGGGCGATCGCCAACATCGTCGGCGGTTAGGCCATCGCCTTGACGGCCGCCTGAGCCGGCTTCGGGGTCCAGTCGGAGCGGTAGACGCCGATGGATTCCTCGGGGTTCGAGCTGCCGGTGACGCGGTCGCGCGTGGTGTAGATGTACGACGGGCCGGCGTAGGGCAGGGTGCGCCACTTGGCCAGGAAGTCGCGGATGTAGTCGGCCTGGGTGGCCTCGTCGACGGCCGAGTTGGGCTCGCCGTACTCGGTGGCCCAGATCTTCTTGCCGCCGTCACCGTTGGCGGCCATGGCTGCGTGAATGCCTTCGGTCTGGCTCAGCGGCGAGTTGGGCACGCCGGCGCCGGCCGAGAACTTCAGGTTGTAGTGGTACGGGTGGAACGACAGCGCGTCGAACGACCCGGCCGCACCGGCGCCGTACATGCGCTGGACGAAGGTGACGGGGTCCAGGGTCAGCGAGCCGAACGACACGACCGCGCCGACCACACCGCCGATGACGACGGCGCCGCGATCCGCGGCCTTGATCTTCGGGTACGAGGCCTTGAGCATGTCGGCGTAGACGGCGGGCTCCGGGCCCTGCGGGCCGGAAGTCCACGACATCACGGCGTTGGGCTCGTTCCAGATTTCGTAGGCGTCCACCCGGCCCCGGTAGTGCGCGGCGACCGCGCCGGCGAAATCGCCGTACACCGCGGCCGAGGCCGGCGGGCTGCTGATCGGGATGGCGCCGGGTGCCACGGCCCAGGCCGGCGTCGCGACGATGGCGCCGACCACCGACATGTGATGGGCGTTGGCCGCCCCGACGACGGTGTCGACCTGGCCCCAGTTGAAGCTGCCCTGGGTGCCCTCGATGCCGGCCCACGGGATGATGATGCGGACGGTGCGCACGCCCGTCGCCGACATCAGGTCGAAGGTGTGGTTGATGTCGTCGGCGTTCATGCCGTAGACGTCGGAGTCGGCGAAGCCGACGCTGCTGGCCGACTGGCTGATGCCCGTCGGGATGAACGGAATGGTGGCGGGGGAATTGACCAAGGTTTCGGTGGCGGCGGCGGAAACTGCCGCGACGGTGAAGACTGCTGCAGCGATCTTGAGGACCTTGCGCAACGTTCGCTCCAATCTTGTGGCCGTGATCGACCGATTGGCTCGAACCTAACAGCAATTCAGGCCGAAGCCATGAGGACCGAGCGATACAGCTTGGGGTCGACGATCATGTCGACGCGGCCGAACCGGGCGCGCGTCAGGGCCAGCACCTGGTCGAACTGGCTGCGATCGTGAGTGTCGGCGGCGAGCGCGTAGATGCGGTCGGCGGGGTAGCCATGGCTGATGCGGACGAGCGGGCCGGCCTGCCGGGCCGTCACCACCACGCGGTGTCCCTCGCTCAGCAGGCTGTGGGCGGTGGCCAGTCCGGCGTCGGTACCGGCGTCCAGGACGACCGCGACGATGCTGTGCTTCATGAGACGAGTCAACGCCCGTGGCCTAGGCGTCAGATGAGAGCGGATTAGGTAGCCGCACTGCGTTCGTCACCGGACCAGGCGGCGCAGCAGGGCCGACGCCGCGGCGATGCCCAGGACTGCCGCGACGGTCAGGACCGCGATGTCCAGCAGGGTGTGGCCGGGTGTGCCGAGCAGTAGTGAGCGCAGCGCGTTCACTTCGTAGGACAGCGGGTTCACGGTGGACAGCGCGTGCAGCCAGCCCGGCATGATGTCCACCGGGTACAGCGCGTTGGAGGCGAAGAACAGCGGCATGGTGATGGCCTGGCCGATGCCCATCAGGCGGTCGCGGTTGCGCACCAGCCCCGCCAAAGTCATTGACAGGCAAGAGAAGAACGCCGACCCGAGCATCACCACCGCCATGGCGGCCACGATGTGCAGCGGGTTGAAGCTGAGATGGATGCCCATCAGCAGGGCGATCACCAGCACCCCGATCACCTGCGCTATCGATCGGACTCCCGCCGCGAACGCCTTGCCGGTGATCAGCGCCGACGCCGGCGACGGGGTCACCATCAGCTTGGCCAGGATGCCGGCGTCGCGATCCCAGACGATCTGGATGCCGTAGAAGATCGAGATGAACAGCGCCGACTGGGCGATGATGCCCGGCGCCAGGAACGACAGGTACGGCACGCTGCCGGTGTCGATGACATGCAGCCGTGAGAAGGTCTGGCCGAAGATCAGCAGCCAGAGGGCGGGCTGAATCGTCCGGGTGACCAACTCGGTGCGGTCGTACCGCAGCTTCTGCAATTCGACCAGTGCGAAGGCGCCCATGCGGCGGGCGAGCCCGCCGATACGCCTGGCACCGCGGGGTGCGGCGACGAGTTCGACATCAACTGACACGACGGGCCGTCCTCCTTCCGGCGCGGATGTCCTTCAGGGTCTGGCGGTCGTCGTCCCCGGACAGGTCGGACCCGGCGTAGTGCCGGAACACGTCCTCGAGCGTGGCGGCCGGACCGAGCGTCGCCTTCAGATCGGTGGGCGACCCGACGGCCTGCAGGACGCCGTGGTGCATGAGGGCAACCCGGTCGCACAATGCGTCGGCTTCCTCCATGTAGTGCGTGGTGAGCAGGACCGTCATGCCGAACTCCTGCTGCATGTTCGCCACCTGGGCCCAGACGCTGTCGCGCGCAATGGGATCCAGGCCGACGGTCGGTTCGTCGAGGATCAGCAGCGACGGCCGGTTCACCAGGGCCTGCGCCAGCTCGAGTCGCCGGACCATGCCGCCCGAGAAGGTTTTCGCGGGCCGGTCGGCGACGTCGAGCAGCTGCATGGCACGCAGCGCATCGTCGACCCTGTCGCGGCGCTCGCGGCGCGGCACGTCGTAGAGGCGCGCGAACAGGTCGACGTTCTGGCGTCCGGTGAGGGCCGACTCGATCGAGAGTTGTTGCGGCACATAGCCGAGGTTCTGGCGGATATCCATGGTGCGGTGGCCGGCGTCGAGCCCGAAGATGCGGACCTGCCCGTGCTGCACCGGCGTCAGGGTGGTGAGCAGCCGCACCAGGGTGGTCTTGCCGGCGCCGTTGGGGCCGAGCAGTCCCATGGTTTCACCCACCTGGACGGTGAGGCTCAGGTCGTCGACCGCGGTGAAATCGCCGTAGCGGTGCGTGACGTGGTCGCATTCGACGGCGGGAGTACTCATGGTTGGCCCTCCTGGAGCATTCGGGTCATCTCGGCCAGGACGGTCAAACCCTTTGTCAGATCGTCGATTTGCTCGGTGCTGAGTTGCTTCAGGACGACATCGAGGGCGGCCCGGCGCGAGGCCCTGGTCTGATCGGCGAGCTGCTGGGCGGGTTCGGTCAGTCGGAGCCGGCCGATGCGGCGATCGTCGGGGTCGACGGTGCGGACCAGGAGTTCGTCCGCGGCCAGCTTGGAGACCAGGGTCGACGCGGTGTTGGCGGCCAGGCCGAGTTCCTGTGCGGCTTCCCGGACCGAGATGCCGGGCCGGCGGCCGACGAGTCTGAGCAGTTCGGCTTGCGATTGGGTGACGCCCGCGAAGCTCCCTCCGGCGGTGCGGCGCAGCTGCCGACGGAACGTGCCGACGGTGTGGAACAGGTCGGTGCTGAGATCGGAGGTCGGGGCAGTGTGTGCGGGCACGTCGCCATAATAGCTCTGTTACAGAGGTATTGCAGCATCGTGGTTTACTCGGGCGGTGTTCCCCGACTACCGCACGCTGCTGACCAGGTTTGACGGCGGTGTGGTGACGCTGACGCTGAACCGGCCCGAGCGGCGCAACGCATTTGGTGACGGGATGCGGGAAGAACTCGCCGACGCCTACACCCGCAGCGACGAGGCCGACGACGTGCGGGCCATTGTGCTGACCGGGGCGCCACCGGCGTTCTGCGCCGGGGCCGACCTGGGCGCGGGCGACGAGACGTTCGCGGCGCCGGGCCCGGAGTTCAGTGCGGCCGGCATCCCGGTTCCGGCGTGGTCGTTGAGCAAGCCGGTGATCGCGGCGGTCAACGGGCACGCGATCGGGCTGGGGCTCACCTTGGCGCTGCAGTGCGATATCCGGATTTTCGCCGCCGACGCCCGCTACGGCGTCGTGCAGGTGCGCCGCGGGGTGGTCGGGGACGCCTACTCCCACTGGGTGTTGCCGCGGCTGGCCGGCATCGCGCGGGCCGCGGAAATCCTGTTGACCGGAACGACTTTCGATGGACACCGCGCGGCAGAGCTCGGTATCGCGAGCCGCGTGCTGCCCGCTGACGAGGTGCTGCCGGCCGCGCTGGCGGTGGCCCATGACATCGCGGACAACACCGCACCGATGTCGGTGGCGGCCAGCAAGCGGCTGCTCTGGGATTCGTTCGACCTGTCGCGCGACGAGGTGGGGCAGCGGGAGACGGAGATCCATCTCGCGGTGATGGCGCACGACGACGCCAAGGAGGGTGTGCGGGCGCTGCAGGCCGGGCGGCTGCCGCGGTGGTCGGGCCGACCGGTGGATCCGACTGCCTAGACCACCGACACGCCGGAATCTTTCAGGGCGGCAACGGCATTCGCGGTGCCGTCGGCCGAAACCCCGGCGGTGTAGTCGAGCAGGACGCGGGTGCGGAACCCGGCCGTGGCGGCGTCGGCTGCCGTCGCTTTGACGCAGTAGTCGGTGGCGATGCCGACCACGTCGACCTCGTCGACGCCGCGGGTGCGCAGCCAGTCCGCCAGCGCGGTGCCGGTGCCGTCCTCGCCTTCGAACCCGCTGTACGCCGCGGAGTACCGGCCCTTGCGAAACACCGCCTCGACCGTGGACACGTCGAGCTCGGGGTGGAACTGCTCGCCCGGTGTCCCGGCGACGCAGTGGGGCGGCCACGACGTCACGTAGTCGGGTTGGTCGGAGAAATGCGCGCCCGGGTCGATGTGATGGTCGGCCGTGGCCACGACGTGGTCGTACTCGCGGCGGGCCAGCAGGCCGGTGATCGCGCGGGCCACCTCGCCGCCGCCGGACACCGCGAGGGAGCCCCCTTCGCAGAAGTCGTTCTGCACGTCGACGACGATCAACGCCCGCATGTGTCCACGGTAGACCGCTTGCTGCGGTTCGCCCGTTGCCGTAGCGTCCGGACACGTGTCCGAACAGGCGCTTGAGCCCACCCGGCGCCGGTTGACGGCCAAACAGGCCGATACGGTCGACCGGCTGAGCCGTGCCGCGCTCGACCTGTTGCGCCGCGAAGGCTTCGCGGGACTGACGGTCCGCCGGGTCGCGGCCGACGCCGGTGTCGGCGCGGCGACGGCCTACACCTACTTCTCGTCGAAGGAACACCTGGTCGCCGAGGTGTTCTGGCGCCGACTGGCGTCCTCGCCGCCCGCGGCGCACGACTCCGACGATCCTGCCACGCGGGTGACCGAGGTGCTTCGGCACATCGCGCTGCTGGTGATCGACGAGCCGGAGTTCGCCGGCGCCGTGACCAACGCGCTGCTCGGCCGCGACCCGGATGTCGAGGTGCTGCGGCAGCGCATCGCCGGGGACATCCGCGCGCGGCTGGCGGCGGCGCTCGGCCCGGACGTCGACGACGACGTCATCGAGTCGCTGGAGATGCTCTATTCGGGCGCGCTGGTCCGGGCCGGCATGGGATTCACGTCGTACGACGAGATCGCCGAACGGCTGGAGAAGTCAGCGCGCCTGATGTTGCGCTGACGATCTGGTGCCCAGCATCGCGAGTGCGGCGGTGAGAGCCGGCTCGGTGAGGTCTGCGACGTCGCGGCCGTCCTCGACGAGGAGCGCGGTGAGTTCGCGAAGGCCACCGAGCAGGATCAGGGCCACCGGCCGGCTGACCGGGGACAGGCCGGCGCGCTGAAATGCCGCGCCGCTGCTGAGGTCGACGACCATGTCGGTGAGCTGCTCCATGGCATGGCGATTCAGCGGTAGCGCGGCGTCACCGAGGGCCGGCGCTTCCCGGATCCAGCTCAGGGTGATCGCGGGCCGGGAAGCGATGTGTGCGACATACGCGTCCACGGCGTTGCGCACCTGCTGCTCCCAGTCGACATCGGGATCGATGGCGGCGCGGATCCGGGCGATGAGGTCGTCGTTGTTGGTGCGCAGCAGCTCGACGAAGCACTCCTGCTTGCTGGCGAACTGGTCGTAGAAGGTGCGCTTCGACGTCTTGGCGTTCCGGACGATGTCGGCGACGGTGGTGTCGCGGTAGCCCCGGGTCTCCAGGGAGGTGGCGAGCCCGTCGAGCAGCCGCCCGCGGAAGGGCTGTGCCGCCGATTGTGCCGAGTTGACCTCGCCGTCTGCCATCTCTCCCAGAACCCTTGCCTAGCTGTGGTACCAGCCGGTACCGTACCCGATAACCGCGTGGTACACCGTGGTACCGCGTAATCAGTGGCTTGGAGTGTGCCATGACCGAAACCGTCACCGCTGAACTCACCGACCGCGCCCCGGCGATCCACCTGCCGCCGGCGACCGGAGTCCCCAAGCTGCTCCAGGGCGTCGCGTTCGCGACCAACCGGCGCGGGTTCGTCAACCGGATGGTGCCGCGACTCGGTCCGGTATTCACCTGTGACGCACCGGTTTTCGGCCGCGCGGTCATGGTGACCGACCCGCAGCTGGCCAAGCAGCTGTTCGCGGCGAACCCGGCCGACGTCGGCAACATCCAGCCGAACCTATCCCGCGTCCTCGGCAGCGGATCGGTGTTCGCGCTCGACGGTTCCGAACACCGGCTGCGCCGTAAGTTGCTGACCCCGCCGTTCCACGGCAAGAGCATCAAGAACTACGAGCGCATCTTCGAAGAGGAGACGCTGCGTGCGGCGGCGTCCTGGCCCGAGGGGAAGTCGTTCCCCACGCTCGAGCCGATGATGCACATCACTCTCAACGCCATCCTGCGCGCGGTGTTCGGCGCCGACGGTCACCACCTCGACGAACTGCGGCGGATCATCCCGCCGTGGGTCACCCTGGGGTCGCGGCTCGCGGTGCTGCCCATGCCGCCGCGCACGTACGGCCGCTTCACACCGTGGGGCCGGCTCGCCGAGTACCGACGCCGGTACGACGAGGTCGTCGGCAGGCTCATCGACACGGTCGCCGCCGATCCTGCGCTCGAGAGCCGCGACGACGTGCTGGCGCTGCTGCTGCGCAGCACCTACGAGGACGGAACGGCGATGTCCCGCAGCGACATCGCCGACGAACTGCTGACGCTGCTGGCGGCCGGTCACGAAACCACCGCGGCCACCATGGCGTGGGTCTTCGAACGGATCTCCCGCCACCCCGAGGTGCTGCGCCGCCTCGAGGACGAGGTGGCAGCCGGTGAGACCGACGAGTACCGCCAGGCGACCATCCTTGAGGTACAACGCATCCGCACCATCATCGACTTCGCCGGCCGGCACGTGTACGCGCCGACCTTCCAGCTCGGCGAATGGGTCATTCCACGGGGTTTCTCGGTGATCGTCGCCATCGACCACATGCACGAGGACGCAAAGGAATTCGCCGATCCGGAGCGGTTCGATCCGGAGCGGTTTCTCGGGCGCCGTCCGCCGCTGGCGTTCCTGCCGTTCGGTGGCGGTACCCGGCGCTGCGTGGGCGCGGTGTTCGCGCAGGTCGAGATGGACGTCGTGCTGCGGACGGTGTTGCGGCACTTCGCTATTCAGGTCACCAGTGCGCCGGGGGAGCGGGTCTTCTCGCGGGGTGTGGCCTACACGCCCAAAGACGGTGGCCGCATGACCTTACGCCGGCGGGTCACCCCGCTGTAGGTTCATGCCGTGACCGAACGGATTACGCAGTACCGCAATGACGGACTGACCTTCGACGTGGTCGACTCCGGCCCCATCGACGGCGACGTCGTGGTGTTGTTGCACGGCTTCCCGCAGACCGCCGAGTCTTGGACCGCCGTGTCGGAGCTGTTGCACGCCAACGGTTTCCGGACGCTGGCACCCAACCAGCGGGGCTATTCGCCCGGTGCCCGGCCGAAGGGCCGGCGGCAATACACGATCCCCAAACTGACCGACGACGTTGCCGCGCTGATCGACCTGGTCGGCGGACCGGTGCACGTCGTCGGGCACGACTGGGGCGCCGCGATCGCCTGGTCGCTGGCGGCGACGAAACCGGAGTTGGTGCGCACCCTGACCGCCGTGTCGGTGCCCCACACCGGCGCCTTCCTGAAGGCGATGGCCGTCGGGACGCAGGCGCTGCACTCGTACTACATGCTGATCTTCCAACTGCCGTGGCTCGGCGAACGATTCGCGCAACTGGCCATGCCGCGCAGCGGAATGACCGATGAAGCGCTGGCCGTCACGCGGGCCGAGGTATTCGACAGCGGGGCGCTGACCACCGCACTCAACTGGTACCGCGCCATGCCGTTCGTGAACCCGAAATCGGCATTCACCCCGGTGACCCGGCCTACCACCTACATCTGGAGCGACGGCGACATCGCCCTCGGCCGCAAGGGCGCCCTGCTCACCGAGCAGTTCGTCCACGCGCCGTACAAGTTCGAGATCGTCGAAGGCGCCAATCACTGGCTACCCGATCAGCACCCCGAGCTGGTCGCCCGGCTGATCGCCGAGCGAGCCGCCACGGCGTGATTTGTGCACGATTTTCCGCGGGTGGCGCGGAAAATCGTGCACAAATCACTGGCGCTTGGGCAGTTTCCAGCCCGGCCGCGGGAAGTGGCAGGTGTAGCCGTTGGGTATGCGCTCCAGGTAGTCCTGGTGCTCCGGCTCGGCCTCCCAGAACGGGACGGCCGGCGTCACCTCGGTGACCACCTTGCCGGGCCACAGGCCCGAGGCGTCGACGTCGGCGATGGTGTCCTCGGCGATGCGCTTCTGCTCGTCGTCGGTGTAGAAGATCGCCGAGCGGTAGCTGGTGCCGACGTCATTGCCCTGCCGGTTGACGGTCGACGGATCGTGGATCTGGAAGAAGAACTCCAGGAGCGCGCGATAGTCGGTCCGGCTGGGGTCGTAGATGATCTCGACGGCCTCGGCGTGGCCGGGGTGGTTGCGGTACGTCGGGTGATCGTTGGTCCCGCCGGTGTAGCCGACCCGCGTGGTCAGCACGCCCGGCTGCTTGCGGATCAGGTCCTGCATCCCCCAGAAGCAGCCGCCGGCCAGGATCGCGGTTTCGGTGTTTGTCATGTGCGCCTCCTCGAATCAATTATGCAAGTGCTCGACAAGCGCCACTAGAACGTGTTCTAGTTTTCCTGTGACGGGCAACACCTTCAGCCGTGAGGAACTCATCGCGGCATTCGACGTCTTCGAGCAGACCGTGGACCGCGCCGCCCAGACGCGCGACTGGGATCCGTGGACCGACCACTACACCGAGGACGTGTTGTACATCGAGCACGCCATGGGCACCATGCACGGCCGCGAAGAGGTGCGGCCCTGGATCTGGAACACCATGGAGAACTTCCCCGGCAGCTACATGACGTCGTTCCCGTCGCTGTGGAAGGTGTACGACGAGGGGACCGGCCGCGTCATCTGCGAACTCGACAACCCCATGCGCGATCCGGGAGACGGCACCATCATCGGCGCCACCAACATCTCGATCATGACGTACGCGGGCGACGGCCTGTGGAGCAAGCAGGAAGACATCTACAACCCCATGAAATTCCTCGAGACCACCATGGCGTGGTGCAAGAAGGCCGAAGCGCTGGGCACGCTGCCCGACGTGGCCGAGGAGTGGATGCGCAAGGTCGGTGGCAGGGGACGTCGGTGACCGCCCTCGTCATCGGGGCCAACGGCTACCTCGGCTCGCACGTCACCCGGCAGCTGGTGACGGCCGGGGAAGACGTGCGGGTCATGGTCCGGGCCGGCGCCAACACCATCGGCATCGACGACCTCGACGTCACCCGCTACGAGGGCGACATCTGGGACAACGACACCCTGCGCGCCGCGATGACCGAGGCCGACGTCGTCTACTACTGCGTCGTCGACACCCGTGGCTGGCTCCGGGACCCGTCGCCGTTGTTCCGCACCAACGTCGAGGGCACCCGCAACGTGCTGGACGTCGCGGTGGAACCCGAAATCGCTTCGGGGCTCAAGAAATTCGTCTTCACGAGCAGCTATGCCACGGTGGGGCGCAAGCGCGGCTTCGTCTCCAGCGAGGACGACATCGCCGACGAGCGCACCCTGCCGCCGTACGTGCGGTCGCGCGTGCAGGCCGAGAAACTGGTGCTGCAGTACGCCCGGGAACGCGGGCTGCCGGCCGTCGCGATGTGTGTGTCCACCACCTACGGCGGAACGGACTGGGGCCGCACGCCGCACGGCGCCATCATCGCCGGCGCCGCATTCGGGAAGCTGCCGTTCGTGATGAGCGGCATCGAATTGGAAGCGGTCGACGTCAACGACGCCGCCCGCGCGCTGATCTTGGCAGCCGACAAGGGCCGGCCCGGTGAGCGGTACCTGATCTCCGACAAGATGATCAGCAATGCCGAGGTGGCGCGGATCGCCGCCGCCGAGGCGGGGGTGCCGGCACCGGCCAAGTCGCTGCCGCTGCCGGTGACGTACGCGCTCGCCACCATGGGCACCGTCAAAGGCCGGTTCAAGGGCACCGACGAACACATGTCGCTGGCGTCCCTGCGGCTGATGCGCGCCGAGGCGCCCGTCGACTGCAGCAAGGCCAGAGCCGAATTGGGTTGGGAGCCAAGGCCGGTCGAGGACGCGGTGCGGGAGGCGGCGCGGTTCTGGGTGGGCCTGCGAAAGGCCCGCCAGGCCCAGAAATCCACGGGCTGAACAACGCGCCGTGCGGCGTTAAGTCATGGCGCGGCAAGGCCTACCGCGGCTAGCGTCGAAACCATGACGGACAGATTGCAGGTGGACCTCACCGGGGCGCCGCAGACCATGCTGGCCACGCTGTACGGCAAGGCCCTGGACGCCGACCTGCCGAATTCGGTGCTGCACGACACCTACGCCCGGGATGTCGTCGCCCGCATCGACTACGACTGGTCGCAGACCACGGTCACGGCCGCCCGGTCGCCGGGCATCACGTTGCGGTCCGCCTACTTCGACAAGACGGCCCGGCAGTTCCTGGCCGTGCACCCGGAAGCCGTTGTGCTGCACCTGGGTTGCGGGCTGGACAGCCGGTACTACCGGCTGGACCCCGGGCCCGGCGTCGACTGGTACGACGTCGACTACCCGGAGGTCGCCGAGCTGCGCCGGCAGCTGTACCCGCCCCGCGAGCACTGCCACATCGTGCCGGCGTCGGTGACGGACCCGGCGTGGCTCGCCGACATCCCGGCCGACCGCCCGGTGCTGATGCTCGCCGAAGGTCTCACGATGTACCTCAGCGAGGCCGACGGCCAGGCCCTGTTCCGTCGTATCGTGGCGCATTTCCCAAGTGGGGAACTGCAATTCGATGCCTTCAGCCGCCTGGGCGTGAAGCTGCAGTGGACGAACTCCATCGTGCGGCGGTCGGGCGCGACGTTGAAGTGGGCCATGGACGGCCCGGACGACGTCCTGTCTGCGGTGCCCGGGCTGCGACTGCTGTCGTGGGAGTCCGCCCTCGGCCCCGACGGCTACGACCGGCTGCCGACGGGGCTGCGGGTCGTGGCGGCCGTCATGCGCGCCGTGCCCGGTATGCGTCACATGTCGCAGTACCACCGGTACTCGTGGGGCTGACGGCGTCGTAGGCTACGCCGCTTCGGCGCGGGCCTTGAGCCGCTCGAGTGTCAGCCGGATGTTCTCGGCGTTGGCCGCGTCGCGGTCGGCGACACCGGTGAGCGAGGCGGCGAACAGCTTCAGCAGTCCCGGCCGGTTGTCCCACGTGGACTCGGCGACGCGGCAGCCGTCGGCCGTCTCGGTGATGTCGTAGCGCCAGTGCGCGATCGGCACGATCGAGGATTTCACGGCGAAGCCGAACGTCTTACCCGGCACGGCTTCGGTGACGGTGCAGCTCGTGGTCCACGTCTTCGAGCCGTTGCGGTTGTGTCCCTTGAACACCGAACCGGGTACCGCCGACGAGCCCTTCTGCCACTCCATGGTGTGCGCCTCCTCGGCGAGCGAGGCCAACGTGGGCAGATCGGTCAGCAACGCGTAGACGTCCGACGGGCTGGCGGCGATCTCGATGGCGGCGGTGACGGAGGCGGGTCCCTGTGCGGTCATGGGGCTGATCGTAGACAGGCCGTCCAGGGGTTGGGCAAGCGGTAATTGTCGGTGGCGCAACAAGAATGCTCGACCGTTACGGGTAACCGTTTGGGGGTATCGCGGCGATATACCGCGTGACGGCACCTTCCAACGAAGGAGTTGGGTTGATATGAGCAAAAAGACGTTTGTGGTAGCTACCGCGCTCACCAGTGGTGTGAGCGCGGCGATTGTGGGATTAGGAGTCAATATCGCGCAGGCGAAGCCTGCCCCGCCCTGCCCGCCGATGCAGGTATGCAACGGTCCGGGTAATGGACACGGTCCGGGTGGCGGCGGTCCGCCCGGGAACCCCGGTGGTCCGCCCGGGAACCCCGGTGGTCCGCCCGGAAACCCGGGTAATCCACCTGGAAATCCGGGTGGTCCCGGCGGGCCACCGCCCGGTAACCCGGGCGATCACGGTGACTGGCACCCGGGTGACAACGACAATGGCCGCGGGGATTGGCATCCCGGTGACCAGGGGAAGTGGCACCCCAGGCCGGGCGACCCGGGACCGGGCGACTGGCACTGGCGTGGTGGCCCGCCACCGTGGGGCCATGGACCCGGGCCGTGGGGCTGGGGCCCGCCGCCGAGACCACAGATCATCTGGGTGGCGCCCCCGCCGTGGGCACCGCCGCCTCCGCCGTTCGACTACTGGGGCTACACCGTCTACCCGGTGTGGGATCCAGGCTTCATGGCGTGGGGTTTCTGGTTCTTCGGCATCTGGATTGCGCTGTAATCCGTCAGTAGCTGTCGTCTGATGGCTGGGCCTGTCACTGGTGACAGGCCCAGCGTCATGTCGGGAATCGTCACCGCCGGGAAAGGTGTTGCACTGAACATGACCGAGCGTCCCGTGCTCACGCCCAGTGCGTCGCACCCCATCACCATCACGCCGACCGCCGGGCGCGTGACCGTCACGGTCAACGGCCGGGTGGTTGCGGACACCAGTGATGCGCTGACTCTGCAGGAGTCGAATTACCCAGCGGTGCAATATGTTCCGCTCGCCGACGTCGACCGGGCGGTGCTGACCCGAAGCGCGACCACCAGCTACTGCCCGTACAAGGGTGACGCCGGCTACTACCACGTCGGCGACGTCGAAGACGTCATCTGGACCTACGAGCAGCCTTACCCGGCGGTCGCGGAGATCGCCGGCCGGGTGGCGTTCTATCCGGACAAGGCCGACATCGTGGTGCGTCCCGCCTAACCTGAATCCGTGCCCACCGCCAGCCTGGCCCTGGACGGCCCGGCCGGCCTCGGCCTGACGTTGTCGCCGCTGCGCCGCGGCGGGACCGATCCGACCTTCCGGACCGTCGACGGCGTGATCTGGCGGACGAGCCTGATGCGCACCGGCGGGGTCACCGCACGGCTCAGCTCGCCCGACCTCAGGACCGTCGACTGCGAGGTGTGGGGTGACGGCGCCGCCGAGTTTCTGGACCGCCTGCCCGCGCTGGTCGGTGTCGAGGATGACGCGACGGGTTTCGACCCGGCGGAGCCGACCGTCGCCGAAGCCTGGCGCCGGGTTCCACACCTGCGCTTATGCCGCACCGGGCGGGTGTTGGAGGCGCTGATCCCGGCGATTCTCGAGCAGCGGGTGCACGGCATCGACGCCTGGAGTGCGTTCCGCACGCTGACCACGCGGTACGGCGCGCCGCCCCCGGGCCCGGCGCCGGCCGGGATGCGGTTGCCCCCGACCGCCGATGCCTGGCGGCGCATCCCGTCCTGGGAATTTCACCGGGCCAACGTGGATCCGGGCCGGGCCCGGACCCTGGTCGGCTGCGCGCAGCGGGCCGACGCGCTCGAGCGGTTGACAGCCGAGACCGCGACGACGGCGCTGATGTCGTTGCCGGGCGTGGGGGTGTGGACGGCGGCCGAGACCGTGCAGCGGGCCTTCGGCGATGCCGACGCGCTCTCGGTCGGTGACTATCACCTCGCGAAGATGATCGGCTGGACGTTGCTGGGCCACCCGATCGACGACGCCGCGATGATCGAACTGCTGGAACCGCTCCGGCCGCACCGGCACCGGGCGGTGCGGCTGCTCGAGGTCAGTGGCCTGGCGCGCAACCCGAGATTCGGTGCGCGCCAGGCGATTCCGAACCTGAAGAAGATCTAGTCCCGATCGGGTTCCGAGGCCGTGCCGAACAACAGCGGATAGGCGACGCCCGCGATGGCGGCTCCCACCAACGGCGCCAGCCAGAACACCCACAGCTGCGTCGGCGCCCCATTGCCGTTGAAGAACGCGACGCCGGTCGAGCGGGCCGGGTTCACCGAGGTGTTGGAGATCGGGATCGAGATCAGGTGGATCAGGGTCAGGGACAGGCCGATGGACAGTCCGGCGAAGCCCTTCGGGGCCCGGGCGTCGGTGGAACCCAGGATCACGAACAGGAACATCGCGGTCAGGACGATTTCGGTGATGAGCACCGACGCCAGGCCGAAATGTTCCGGTGAGTGGTCACCGAAACCGTTCGCGGCCATGTTGCCGGTCGCCGACCAGCCCTGCTGGCCGCTGCCGATCCAGTAGATGACCCCGCCGGCGATGAGGCCGCCGATGACCTGGGCGATCCAGTACGCCGGCAGCGCCTTCCACTCGATCCGGCGGGCCAGGGCGGCGCCGAGCGTGACCGCCGGATTGAAATGGCCCCCCGAGACACTGCCGAAGGCATATACGCCCGTCAGTACCGTGAGGCCGAAAGCGATTGCGACACCGAGGAATCCGATGCCGATCGAGGTGTGTTCGGTGGGATTGGCGGCGAAGACCGCGGCGCCGCAACCGCCGAGCACCAGCCAGAAGGTGCCGACGGCCTCCGCCGCCAGCTTGTGTGTCATCGTGGGAGCACTCATTTGGTCGAACCCTCCAATTCCAGTCGAAAAAGCCGGGTCAGCAAACAGCATTTCGAGCGTCTCACCGCTGGTCGGCCGGGAGGCCCGCTGTTGCTGAATAGCAGCTCAAAGGTGACCGGCGGTTGCTCGGCGGCGAGCGCTGAATCTAAGAATCTGAGCAATCTTTGCAGCAAATAACGATTTGGCAACAACCTGTGAATATGTGATTTGCAGCAAAACAAATTCGGGTGCGGTGACCAGTGGTGCAGGTGGGCTCCGTCTGGGTGTGACCAGAAACGATTGGCGAAAACGCAAGTGCTTCAATAAAATTGGCCCTACCGACCGGTAGCTTTCGAGCGCTGCGAGACGTAGTCGCAGCAACCTCATTAGGTCTGCCTAAGTTGGCATGTCAGGCCGGGTTTGTCATATCGTTTTGTCTCAATCGAGGCGAGCGGGACGGCCCGTCGTTCAGTGCTGCACGCTGGCATACCGTCGCTCAGTCCGCTGACGCCGTTGAAAGCGGCGGTCAAGCGATGCTTCGTAAAGAAGATGGTGAAGGGTTAGGTGGGAATGGCGCCGCAGCACGGCGGACCCAGCAAGGTCGGGCTGTACAACCCCGCGAATGAGCACGACGCCTGTGGCGTCGCCATGGTCGCGGACATTCACGGACGTCGGAGCCGCGACATCGTCGACAAGGCGATCACGGCACTGCTGAACCTGGAGCACCGCGGTGCTGCAGGTGCCGAGCCGAACACCGGCGACGGCGCAGGCATTCTGCTGCAGGTTCCCGACGAATTCCTCCGCGCCGTGTGCGCCGAGGAAGGCTTCGAGCTGCCCGCCGAGGGCAGCTACGCCACGGGCATCGCCTTCCTGCCGCAGTCGGCCCGCGACGCCAAGCTGGCGTGCGAGGCCGTGGAGAAGATCGTCGAAGCCGAGGGCCTGCAGGTCCTGGGCTGGCGCGACGTGCCGTTCGACGAGTCGTCGCTCGGCGCCCTGGCGCGTGACGCCATGCCGACCCTGCGCCAGATCTTCATCGCCGGCGCCGACGGCATGCAGCTCGAGCGCCGCGCCTACGTCATCCGCAAGCGGGCCGAGCACGAGCTGGGCACCAAGGGCCCGGGCCAGGACGGCCCCGGTCGCGAGACGGTGTACTTCCCGAGCCTGTCGGGCAAGACCATCGTCTACAAGGGCATGCTCACCACCCCGCAGCTCAAGGCGTTCTACCTGGACCTGCAGGACGAGCGGATGAAGAGCGCGCTGGGCATCGTGCACTCGCGCTTCTCGACCAACACGTTCCCGTCGTGGCCGCTGGCGCACCCGTTCCGCCGGGTCGCCCACAACGGTGAGATCAACACCGTCAACGGCAACGAGAACTGGATGCGGGCCCGCGAGGCGCTCATCCACACCGACGTGTTCGGGTTCCACAACGACCTGAACAAGATTTTCCCGGTCTGTACGCCGGGCGCCTCGGACACCGCACGGTTCGACGAGGCGCTCGAACTCCTGCACCTGGGTGGCCGTCCGCTGCACCACGCCGTGCTGATGATGATCCCCGAGGCGTGGGAACGCAGCGAGACCATGGACCCCGCCCGCCGGGCGTTCTACCAGTACCACTCGTCGCTCATGGAGCCGTGGGACGGCCCGGCGTCGGTGTGCTTCACCGACGGCACCATCGTCGGCGCGGTACTGGACCGCAACGGCCTGCGTCCGTCGCGCATCTGGGTCACCGATGACGGCCTGGTCGTCATGGCCTCCGAGGCCGGCGTCCTGGACCTGGACCCGTCGACCGTCGTCAAGAAGATGCGCCTGCAGCCCGGCCGCATGTTCCTCGTGGACATGGCCGAGGGCCGGATCGTCGACGACGAGGAGATCAAGGACAAGCTGGCGGCCGAGCACCCCTACCAGGAGTGGCTCGACAACGGCCTGTTCCACATCGACGACCTGCCCCCGGGCGACTACGTCAAGATGCCGCACCACCGCGTGGTGCTGCGTCAGCAGGCGTTCGGCTACACGAACGAAGAGGTCACCCAGCTGATCGTGCCCATGGCCCGCACCGGCGCCGAGGCGCTGGGCTCCATGGGTACCGACACCCCGATCGCTGTGCTGTCGCAGCGGCCGCGGATGCTCTACGACTACTTCCAGCAGCTGTTCGCCCAGGTCACCAACCCGCCGCTGGACGCCATCCGTGAAGAGGTCGTCACCAGCCTCTCGGGCGTCATCGGCCCCGAGGGTGACCTGCTGAACCCGGACGAGAACTCGTGCCGCCAGATCGTCGTGCCGCAGCCGATCCTGCGCAACGGTGACCTGTCCAAGCTGATCTGCGTCGACCCCGACCACGAGATCCGGGGCCGCAAGCACGGCATGCGCGCCGCGGTCATCAGCTGCCTGTACCCCGTCGCCGACGGTGGCGAGGGTCTGCGTCGCGCCCTGGAGGACGTCCGCACCAAGGTGTCGCAGGCCATCCGCAACGGTGCCCGCATCATCGTGCTGTCGGACCGTGAGTCCAACGAATGGCTCGCGCCGATCCCGTCGCTGCTGTCGACGGCAGCCGTCCACCACCACCTGGTCCGGGAGCGCACCCGCACCCAGGTCGGCCTGGTGGTCGAGTCCGGTGACGCCCGCGAGGTGCACCACATGGCCATGCTGGTGGGTGTCGGCGCTGCCGCCATCAACCCGTACATGGCCTTCGAGACCGTCGAGGACATGGTCGACCGCGGTGTCATCACCGGTCTGACCAGCGACCAGGCCAAGGCCAACTACGTCAAGGCCGCCGGCAAGGGTGTGCTGAAGGTGATGTCCAAGATGGGCATCTCGACGCTGGCCTCCTACACCGGCGCCCAGCTGTTCCAGGCCGTCGGCATCAGCCAGCGCGTGCTCGACGAGTACTTCACCGGCATCTCCTGTCCGACCGGCGGCATCGACCTCGACGACATCGCGGCCGACGTCGCGGCGCGGCACAGCCTTGCCTACCTCGACCGGCCCGACGAGTGGGCCCACCGCGAACTCGAGGTCGGCGGCGAGTACCAGTGGCGCCGCGAGGGCGAGTACCACCTGTTCAACCCGGACACGGTGTTCAAGCTGCAGCACTCCACCCGCACCGGGCAGTACTCGGTGTTCAAGGAGTACACCAAGCTGGTCGACGACCAGAGCGAGCGCATGGCCTCCCTGCGTGGCCTGTTCACCTTCAAAGAAGGTGTGCGCGAACCGATCTCGATCGACGAGGTCGAGCCCGCCAGTGAGATCGTCAAGCGGTTCTCCACCGGCGCGATGAGCTACGGCTCGATCTCGGCCGAGGCCCACGAGACGCTGGCCATCGCGATGAACCGCCTTGGCGGACGGTCGAACTCGGGTGAGGGCGGCGAGAACGTCGAGCGCTTCGACCGGGACGCCAACGGCGACTGGCGGCGCAGTGCCATCAAGCAGGTCGCGTCGGCCCGCTTCGGTGTGACGTCGCACTACCTGACGAACTGCACCGACATCCAGATCAAGATGGCCCAGGGCGCCAAGCCCGGTGAGGGCGGTCAGCTTCCGGGGCACAAGGTGTACCCGTGGGTGGCCGAGGTACGGCACTCGACCCCGGGTGTCGGCCTGATCTCGCCGCCGCCGCACCACGACATCTACTCGATCGAGGATCTGGCGCAGCTGATCCACGACCTGAAGAACGCCAACCCCGAGGCCCGCATCCACGTGAAGCTGGTGTCCGAAAATGGTGTGGGAACGGTGGCAGCCGGTGTCTCCAAGGCGCACGCCGACGTGGTGCTCATCTCCGGGCACGACGGTGGCACCGGTGCGACCCCGCTGACCTCGCAGAAGCACGCGGGTGCGCCGTGGGAGCTGGGCCTGGCCGAGACGCAGCAGACCCTGCTGCTCAACGGTCTGCGCGACCGCATCGTCGTGCAGGTCGACGGTCAGCTCAAGACGGGCCGCGACGTCGTCGTCGCCGCGTTGCTGGGCGCCGAGGAATTCGGTTTCGCCACCGCACCGCTGGTGGTCTCGGGCTGCATCATGATGCGCGTCTGCCACCTGGACACCTGCCCCGTGGGTGTGGCCACCCAGAACCCGGTGCTGCGCGAGCGGTTCACCGGCAAGCCGGAATTCGTCGAGAACTTCTTCCTGTTCATCGCAGAAGAGGTCCGCGAACTCATGGCGCAGCTGGGCTTCCGCACCATCAACGAGATGGTCGGCCAGGTCGGCGCGCTGGACACCAGCAAGGCCGTCGCACACTGGCGCGCACAGAAGCTGGACCTGACCCCGGTGCTGTACGAACCGGAGTCGGCCTTCATGAAGCAGGATCTGTACTGCACGTCGAGCCAGGACCACGGTCTGGACAAGGCGCTCGACCAGCAGCTGATCGCCGAGTGCCGGGACGCCATCGAGTCCAAGGTGCCGGTGAGCCTCGCCATGAAGATCACCAACGTGAACCGCACCGTCGGCACCATGCTGGGCCACGAGGTCACCAAGGTTCACGGCGGCCAGGGTCTTCCGGACGGCACCATCGACATCACGTTCGACGGCTCGGCGGGCAACAGCTTCGGCGCGTTCCTGCCCAAGGGCATCACTCTCCGGGTGAACGGCGACGCCAACGACTATGTCGGCAAGGGTCTTTCGGGCGGACGCATCGTGGTGCGCCCGTCGAAGAACGCGCCGGCCGGGTATGTGGCCGAGGAGAACATCATCGGCGGCAACGTGATCCTGTTCGGTGCCACCAGCGGGCAGGCTTTCCTGCGCGGTGTGGTGGGCGAGCGGTTCGCGGTGCGTAACTCGGGCGCCGTCGCGGTCGTCGAGGGCGTAGGCGACCACGGCTGCGAGTACATGACCGGTGGCAAGGTCGTCATCCTCGGTGAGACCGGCCGTAACTTCGCCGCCGGTATGTCCGGCGGTATGGCCTACGTCTACGACCCGAAGGGCGCCCTGCCGGGCAACATCAACGGCGAGATGGTCGATCTCGATGCGCTGGACGCCACGGACGAACTGTGGCTGCACGAGATCATCACCGCCCATGTCGATGGCACCGAATCGGCTGTGGGACAGCGGATTCTGGCCGATTGGCAGAATCAGAAGGAGCAGTTCATCAAGGTGATGCCTCGCGACTACAAGCGGGTACTGGAGGCGATCGCCGGGGCCGAGGCCGCCGGCGAGGACGTCAGTGAAGCGATCATGGCGGCCGCTCGTGGCTGATCCGAACGGCTTCCTCAAGCACACCCACCGCCAGACCCCGGTCCGCCGGCCGGTCGACCTGCGCCTCAAGGACTGGAAAGAGGTCTACGAGGAGTTCTCCAAGGAGACCCTGCAGGTCCAGGCCTCGCGCTGCATGGACTGCGGTATCCCGTTCTGCCACAACGGTTGTCCGCTCGGGAACCTGATCCCCGAGTGGAACGACCTGGTGTACCGGGACCGCTGGCGCGACGGCATCGAGCGCCTGCACGCCACCAACAACTTCCCGGAATTCACCGGGCGGCTGTGCCCGGCGCCGTGTGAGGCGTCGTGCGTCCTCGGCATCAACCAGGACCCGGTGACCATCAAGCAGGTCGAGGTCGAGCTGATCGACAACGCCTTCGACCAGGGCTGGGTCAAGCCGATGATCCCGGACGTGAAGACCGGCAAGAAGGTTGCCGTCGTCGGTTCCGGACCGGCCGGTCTGGCCGCTGCCCAGCAGCTCACCCGCGCCGGACATGACGTGACCGTCCTCGAGCGGGCCGACCGCATCGGTGGTCTGCTGCGTTACGGCATCCCGGAATTCAAGATGGAGAAGCGGCACATCGACCGTCGTCTCGAGCAGATGGCGGCCGAGGGCACGCAGTTCCGGACGAACGTCAACGTCGGTGTCGACATCACCGTCGAGCAGCTGCAGGAAGACTACGACGCGGTGGTCCTGGCCGGCGGCGCGACCGCATGGCGTGACCTGCCGATCCCGGGCCGTGAGCTCGAGGGCATCTACCAGGCCATGGAGTACCTGCCCTGGGGCAACCGGGTGCAACTCGGCGACGACGTCCTCGGCCCCGACGGCGAGCCGCCGATCACGGCCAAGGGCAAGAAGGTCGTCATCATCGGTGGTGGTGACACCGGCGCCGACTGCCTGGGCACGGCCCACCGGCAGGGTGCCGAGAGCGTCCACCAGTTCGAGATCATGCCGCGTCCGCCGGAGGAGCGCGCCGAGTCGACCCCGTGGCCGACCTACCCGCTCATGTTCCGGGTGTCCTCGGCACACGAAGAGGGTGGCGAGCGCGTCTTCTCGGTCAACACCGAGGAGTTCCTGGGCACCGATGGCAAGGTCTCGGCGCTGAAGGTGCACGAGGTCGTCATGAAGGCCGGCAAGTTCGAGAAGGTCGAGGGTTCGGACTTCGAACTCGCGGCGGACATCGTCTTTCTGGCCATGGGCTTCGTCGGTCCCGAGCGTGAAGGCCTGCTGACCGAGCTGGGCGTCGAGCTCACCGACCGCGGAAACGTGGCCCGGGACAACGACTTCCAGACCACCGTGCCGGGCGTCTTCGTCGCCGGTGACATGGGCCGCGGCCAGTCGCTCATCGTGTGGGCCATCGCCGAGGGCCGTGCCGCGGCCGCCGGCGTGGACCGCTACCTGATGGGTGAGTCGGCGCTGCCGAAGCCGATCAAGCCGACGGCTGCGCCGCAGCGCTGATCTGTAAGAAGGCTTCGTTCGCCGGTCCCGGGTTTCCCGGGGCCGGCGAACTGCTATCTGAGCCGGGTGACCAACTCGGTTCCCTCGCGGGTATCGCCCCCTACCGGTTGACGAGCGAGATCAGTTCGGTGCCGTCGTCGGATAGTTGTACGAGGGTGTCTCCGAGCCGTGCCACCGTGCCAAGGGAGCCAGGCGGTCTCGGGATCGACCACGCCACTTCACAGGTGGTGAGGTCGTAGGCCTGAGCAAGCAGCTTCCATTGAGGCGAGGAGCGATCAGTGGGCGCCTGCACGATCACTCTGCCGTCGGTACCGATCGACCGGAAGAAGTCCAAAGCGCACGTAGCGCCTGCCGCGCCGGAACGCATGTCGTATGCCCGATAGACGGGCGGCGCTTCGTCAACGCGGGTCTCACGAACCCATAGTGTGGTCCCGACCAGGTAGGAGTGGCGCGACCGGTTCCCAGAGATCTCCAGAAGCTTGGTTCCGCGGAGGTCGTAGACCGACGTCGCGCGGGCATCCAAGACGGTGATGAGGTTTCCGGCGACTCCGGTCAGGTGCCCCTTGATCTGTTTGGTGCTGAGGGGCTTTCCGTCGAGGTCGAAGAGTTGAACGAACTCGCGATCTGCCTTGGAACTGAACTGCGCCGCGAAGCCACCGTCGAAGAAAGCCCACCCGGTGAAGTCTGCGTCGGTGGGAAACTGCGGGGTCCATTGACGACCGTCTTTGACCGAAAACATCACGGTGCCATCTGGTCCATCGCCGTCTGGGTCGCTGAACGTCACGTCATCCTTGACCTCACCGCCGCTCCCACCCGTATTGGGAATGTGCCAGGTCCGCTCTGCGCGTGCCCCGATCCCGTAGGTGCCGAGGCCCAAGTAGGTGGCTAATAGGTAGTTGGGCGTCCTTTGTGCCTGCGGTTGGGCGCCGTTGGCCAACCGGAGATCGGTCGGCCCGCTATAGGTCATGACACCGGTCTGGCCGTTGATGACCCACGCGGTGGATGGCTCTACGATGTGGTCCGAAACGCATATGACGTCGATGCCGTTGGGGAAACACCTTGGTATCTGGCGACTTTCGCCCATCGACACTGCTCGGAAGAGTGGACGTCCGGTGGCGCCGTCAATCGCGGCAAGCCACCATCGCTCCGGCGGCCCAGGCGTACTGGCTAGCACGTACGTGCGGTTTGAAGTCGTCTTGATGATGGGGTATTCCCACGAGTCTTTGCCAGCGTTGATCCGCGCCTCGGCAGGTAACCCCAGGCCGGTGACAGTGGTCCGCCATCCTGGCGTTGGTCGCAGCCGCAGTGTCGACAGTAGATCCTGCTTGGGCGGGGTCCATCGGGTTCGTGCCCACTTCTCGGCGCCGCCGAGAAACCACCACGAGATTCCGCCTCCAATGACCACTGCCAACAGCGTCGTGATGGCGGCGAGGATCAGTATCCAGCGGCGTCGTCGAACAGTCGGAGCAGTCGCGGCCGGTGGCGAGACGTGCACGCCGTCAGTCCTCTTCACGTTCGTACCGTGTGGCGAAGATCCGAGCCTTGTCGGCGAGTGCGGCTTCCATTGAAGGAAGCCCGAGGTCGCGCTCCAGGTAGCTCCGGACGAACGCTCGGTCGAGGCCGGAATTGGAGAGCATCCCCGAAATGATCAAGTGCTGTCCGGCCAGGGCGTTCTGTCGGGCTAGCCTCGCGATCAGCGAAATCTCTTCGATCAGTTCATGTTCCGTCATCCTGGCGACTTCAGGAGCGAGTTCAACTCGGTACGGTGCGCCGTTAGAAAGTGCAGCTACCGAGACGGTTCCGAGAGGATTCGTCACAGTGAAAATCAGTGACTCAACGGTGTCGTGGTCACCGTCTGATGTTGCGGCCGAAGCAGATTCATCGGTGTTGGTCACCGGAAACACCCCGCCGTAGAGGGTGTCGAGAATCGATTCGTCTTCGTTGGTGCCAGCGTCCCAGCCGTCGTCAGATGTATTCATCTGGGCATTTGGTGATTGAGCATCTGAGCTCCGGCGGCGTCGGCGTTGCCGTAATAGGCAGACGCGTCGGTAAGCTTGAGGTCGAGCTCGTTCGACACTTTCTGCATCTGCTTGCCGCCGGCGCGGCGGGCGGAGATCGCCGCCGACACCGCCAGATGAGTTGCTTCGCAGGCTATCCCGTGGGTGTCGGACACTTGACGTGCCGGATCGACCAATGACCTGGTCGATCCGGCGATCTGATCCGACGCTTTCCGCTGCTTTTCCGCCAGATGCAGGAGATGTTCGGTCAGGACGACGAGGTTCCTTTCGTGATCACTTGCCATGGGGGTTCGTTCCTTGTGGTTCGGGTTTGGTGGCGTCCGATTGAGCCTCTTCCGTAGGCACGTTGATTGGTGCGCGAGGGCCGGGATTCGCCGGGGCGGCAACTGATGCGGCCTGTGTTGGCGATACTGCGGCCGACTGCGCAGAACCTGGAGACGACACCGGCGCACTGGCCGATGTCGGCATAGGAGCCGTGAATGCCGATGCTGCAGTCGTTGCGGGTGCGGAGGGCGCGGTCCGCTGAGGCTGTGGCGAGAACGCCGCTGGCGCAAGTGGTGTCGTAGGTGCGGCGCTCGGAATCGGTGTCGCGAGCGGTGGTGGTGCTGGTTGTGACGTTGTTGGTGTTGAAGGGGCTGACGGTGCGTATGGCAACGTGGGCATGCCATACGGAGTGGCTGGCGGGCCGCTTGGGACGGGTTCTTCTGGGCTGGGCTCGGTATATGGCTCGTTGGCCTTCGTGCGTCTCGGCTCGGTAGTGCCGTCCTCCGGATTTGGCATGTGAGTCGTGCCATTCGGATTCGTATCACGGCGTGGCAGCTCGTCGTCTGGGATGGGTGGGAATACCCCGTTGCTCGCGGGTTTTCCGGATGTGTCGCGCAGTGCGGTTTCGTACGCATCGAGATGTTCGCGAATGCGCCCTGCGTTCTCGAAACTGTTCTTCACGAGAATCGTCATAGCGGTGCCTGCGGCGGTGACGGTAACAGCGGCTACCGCGGTATCAAGCGCAATCTTGATGGCTCGACCCGGGCCGGTCGCATTGAGATGGACGGTCATGAGGTCGAACTTTCCGAGCCAGTCCTTTTCGTCGTCGAAAGTCTTACGAGTCCGGGTTACCTGGCCGGCCTCTGTATCGAGGACTCCGGCAATCGCGAGGTCGGACGCTTGCACGCCGGATGCAACCCTCCGGTGGGAGGCATTGACTGCGGTATACACCTGGGAGGCCGTGCCGTCCCATCGATCGGTATGTGGGGCTGCGTCGACCAGGGTCTCGACGACCGATTCCAAACGCTTGCTTGATTCACGGAACTCGTCGCCGTCATATGGGGTCCCGGTTCCTGTGGCCTTCTCCAAACCTTCGATGACCATCTTGGCGCCCCACAAGATCTTGGAGCTTGGGTCCGTCGCTTGTGCGCCTTGATATCCCGCCGGTACTGGTGCCACCGATGCGCCGAGCGATCCGAGTCCTTGCACGATGTCAGATCCGTCCGCAATCACCTTGGTGAGATCGCTTGCCGCGGTGGTGTAGTCGCCACGGCTGATGTCACCCACGAAGTGAGTGGTATCGATAACGCCGTTGACGACGCCGCTCGCAATCTTGAATGGGGCCTCGACGATGTCGGTCACTTTTTCGAAAAGTCCCACAAGCCCCCCTTCGGCATTTCCCCATGTCCAGCGTAGCTGCGGACAGCGGTGTGATCTGACGGAGCTTGTGTGTCCGCTGGATGTGACCGCGGACGTCGTTGATAACGACTCGATACCGCCGGGTGTGTCGCATGAGGCTGGTGTGACTGGAGTTGCACAATAAATCGGTTCGGGTCCCGATCGACCAGAACTGAATACCTATGGCGAACTACTCCACTGCACCCGGATCCTTGTTCGCCGGCTCCGAGCTGAGCCGGCGACGTTTTCTCGTGGGTTTGTCGGCCTCGGTGGTGGCCGGCGTGGGCCTGGCGCGGTGCGCTGTCGACGGGCCGGCTGCGACCGTGGCCGCGGCGCCGCCGAAGGCTCCGAAGGAACCGGTACAGCGGGGCATGGGATTGGCGTTGCCGGGTGGCGGCGAGCTCAGCAGCCTGCCGGACGTGGCCGGCAATCGTGTGGCGATCACGCTCGATGACGGCGTGAGTTCCGAGGTCGTGCGCGCGTACACCAAGCTCGCGCGGGACACCGGGATGCGGCTGACCTATTTCGTCAACGGCCGCTACCAGTCATGGACCGAGAACCGGGACCTGATGCTGCCGCTCGTGGAGTCGGGCCAGATTCAGCTGGGCAACCACACCTGGTCGCATCCGGACCTGGCGAAACTGTCCAAGGACGAGATCGTCGACCAGTTGGAGCGCAACCACAAGTTCCTGCAGTCGACCTTCGGGGTCGACTCCCGTCCGTACTACCGGCCGCCGTATGGCAGCCACAACGCGATCGTCGACAAGATCGCCGCGGAGCTCGGCTACTCGACGCCGACCATGTGGACGGGATCGCTGGGCGACGAGAACATCGTCACCGAGGACTACATCCTCAAGATGGCGGGCAAGTACTTCACGGAGCAGACGGTGGTCATCGGCCACCTCAACCACCTGCCGGTGACGCACGTGTACGGCCAACTGGTCGACCTGTTGAAGGAACGCAACCTGCGCACCGTCACGCTGGACGACGTGTTCCGGAAGCCGCGTGAACTTCCGGTCTGAGCCGCGTGAGTGACGTAGCTCATATTGTCTGGTGGGTCACTTGCGCGGCTGCCACTCTCTTAAATTAAGAGGGCTTTAAGGGCTTCTTCCGCAACAACAATCACACCAGTCACATCCGACACGCCGCTGTTACTTTCGGCGCGCCTCCAAAGGTTTGCCGATGACCGGCGTTGTAATGAAATCGCGAGGGCCGTGCGATAGTCTGGCCCCACGGTGCAACCAATCGCCGACC
Source organism: Mycobacterium sp. UNC410CL29Cvi84 (assembly GCF_000686745.1). Classification (NCBI taxonomy): domain Bacteria; kingdom Bacillati; phylum Actinomycetota; class Actinomycetes; order Mycobacteriales; family Mycobacteriaceae; genus Mycobacterium; species Mycobacterium sp. UNC410CL29Cvi84. Next base: position 428,327 of record NZ_JMLM01000003.1, on the reverse strand, counting down.
GCAGGAGTGATCACCGTGTACAACAACCCGATCTCACGTTCGCGCATGGGACGTATTGCCTGGTCCCTGTTCCGGCACCCGGTCAAGAGCCGCGAGTTTCCGGCGAAGAACGAGCGCCTGGTCACCGCCGCGGACATGGTCCGCTTCGGCGCCTAGCGCTCGATCGACCGCCCTGGCCGACGGTAATCGGCAGTAACGTCAGCTGCTTTGCTGATCGTTATCGATTTGTGACCTCCGCGATAATTAAGAACGCACGCCCGCCCGGAACCGAACTCTCGGTTCCGGGCGGTTGCCGTATCTCAGGCGGTCAGCAGCCCTGAGTCCCGGATCGCTTCGGCCAACGGCTCCAGCACGGCCGGGTCATGCGGTTGGGGGATGTAGATGATCGCCAGGTCCAGGCCCTCAGCGCCCAGGCCCGCAGCCTCGTCGACCACCCTGCGGTAGTCCCGGTCCTGGCCGAGCCGGACGTGCGCCGACAGGGTGATCTCCTTGGGATCCCGGCCGATGTCGGCACAATGCGCGGCGAGCACGTCGCGCTTGCGGGCAAACTCCTCCGGCGTCCCGCCGACGAAGTTCCAGTGATCGGCGTACTTGGCAGTGATCTTCAGAGTGCGCTTCTCGCCGCTACCGCCGATGCAGAACGGCGGATGCGGCTGTTGCGGCCCCTTCGGCTCGTTGCGGGCGTCCTTCAACTGATAGAACTTGCCGTCGAAGGTCGTGGTGTCCTGGCCGAGGAGGCCTTTGAGCACCTCGCAGGCCTCTTCGAAGCGGTCGAACCGCTCCTTGACCGAGCCCAACTCGATGCCATAGGCGCCGGACTCCTCCTCGTTCCAGCCGGCGCCGATGCCCAGCTCCAGCCGGCCGTTCGAGACGATGTCCAGCGCGGATGCCATGTTGGCCAGCACGGCCGGGTGTCGATAGTGGATGCCGGTGACCAGAACGCCGACCCGCAGCCGTTTGGTGGCCTGCGCCAGCGCGGTCAGCGTGACCCAGCCCTCCAGACAGGGACCGGACGAGTCGGAGAAGATCGGATAGAAGTGGTCGAAGGTCCAGCCGGACTCGAACACGTCGATGTCGTCGGCGGCCTGCCACACGGCGAGCATGTCCGACCAGGTGGTGTCTTGCGGTGAGGTTTTGAAGGCGAATCGCACGCTTACTGAAACTAGTCACGACCGGCTACTAATTCCTGTGAGTTTCCTCCGCACGTTGGCAGACTGGACGCCATGGACCCGGTGGCCGCGTTGCGGGAGATCGCCTTCTACAAGGACCGCGCACGTGAGGAGTCCCGCCGCGTCATGGCCTACCGCAAAGCCGCGGACGTGGTGGAGGCGCTGACACCCGAACAACGCGAGAAGCTGGGCCGGGCCAATAGCTGGCAGACGCTCGCCGGCGTCGGACCCAAGACCGCCGCCGTGATCGCCCAGGCGTGGGCCGGACGGGAGCCTGACGCGCTCGTCCAACTGCGCACGGCGGCAGCCGATTTGGGTGGGGGAGCGCTGCGCACGGCACTGAAGGGCGACTTGCATCTGCACTCGAACTGGTCCGACGGCTCGGCGCCCATCAGTGAAATGATGGCCACCGCACAGCGTTTGGGCCACGAGTACTGCGCGCTCACCGACCACTCGCCGCGGTTGACCTTGGCCAACGGTCTCAGCGCGGACCGGTTACGTCAGCAGCTGGATGTCATCGACGAAATCCGGGACCGGTTCGCGCCGATGCGCATCCTCACCGGCATCGAGGTCGACATCCTTGAGGACGGCTCGCTGGATCAGGAACCCGAGCTGTTGGAGCGGCTGGACGTGGTGGTGGCCAGCGTGCACTCCAAGCTGGCCATGGACGCCGCCGCGATGACCCGGCGCATGGTCAGCGCGGTGTCCGGTGGTCAGGCGAACGTGCTGGGTCACTGCACCGGTCGCCTCGTCGAGGGCTCGCGCGGCACCCGGCCGGAATCGAAGTTCGACGCGGAAGCGGTGTTCGCGGCGTGCGCCGCCAATGATGTTGCGGTGGAGATCAATTCGCGCCCAGAACGGCGCGACCCGCCGACCCGGCTGCTGAACCTGGCGTTGGACACCGGGTGTCTGTTCTCGATCGACACCGACGCGCATGCGCCCGGCCAGCTGGACTTTCTCGGCTACGGCGCGCAGCGGGCGCTGGATGCCGGTGTGCCGCAGGATCGGATCGTCAACACTTGGCCGGTCGAGCGACTGCTGTCCTGGGCCGCCGCGTAGCGTCTGGCGCATGGTTCTCGGTACCGCAACCGTCATCACGCTTTTCGCCGCCGGCCTGATCTTCCTGCTCGCCCTGATCCTCGGCATCTGGAAGTACCGGCAGATGGCCGTCAGCCCCGACCATCTGGCCCACCCCTACGTCGACATCGCGCACCGGGCCGCGCTGATGTACTCGTTCTCCACCCTGCTGGTGGCGGTGTTCGTGCAGCTCAGTTCCTGGCCGACGTGGGTGAACCTCACGGCCGCAATGGTTTTGGTGTTCTTCTTCGTCGTCGCAATCGCCGCGTACATCCATCATGGGCTCCGGCAGGACACCACCAACCAGTTCGAGCACCCCCGTGGTGGTCTGCACGCCGGGATGGTGGCGCTGATCCTCGGAGAGGTCGGCGGATTCTTGGTGCTGCTGTCGGGATTCGCGGTTGCGCAATTCTGAACTCCGCGGGCGGGCATACTGATTCAGCATGGGCGGTCGATCGACGCTGCGACGGGCTGCGCTGCTCGCCGCAGCATGCGTGCTGACGTCGTGCTCCGTGCACGTCGGGGGCGGAGCCCCCACCATGTCGAAAGCCCAATTGGAGACGGCGGTCAAGAACAACTTGGGCACCAAAACCAGCTCAACCATCGATTCCGTGGTGTGCGACGGCGGTCTCGAGGGCAAGGTGGGAGCGGCACAGACCTGCACCGTGGTCACCGGCGCGAAGTCCCGCCGCGCGATGGTGCGAGCCGTCGACGTCAAGGGATCCAACATTGCCCTCAGCATTGAAATCATCCCCGGACAGTGAACTGCACGGCTGCCTGCTGCAGCTGAACAGTCCAGCGCGCCCGTGGCTGATCCGTGACGGCGCTCCCGAGGGCGTCGACCTGGTGGCCGAGTGGAAGTCCGACGACCCGGACTGGCGGCAGGTACTCGAAGATCTGGCGGTGGCGCTGACCTTCCAGATCCATCTACGACTGGATGCCGAGAACCGGCTCCTGCACGCGGTGGATCACCTGGTCGAATGGCGCCAGGACGCCGAAGGCCAGTGGATCGAGTGTCACGACACCGGCGACCTGCAGCTGTTCTGGTCGGGCAACTCGAACTGCATGCACCACCTGATCACGACCGACGACATCAAGATCCCGATCCAGCAGTGTGTCGCCGCCGCGGGATGGGCGTACCGCGTGGGTTAGACCTCGTCGGAGAAGTCGGCCGTGAGCCACCGGTCGGGTCGGACGGTGAACAGGACGGTGGCGACGCCCGCCATCGAACGGGCGAACTCGCGCCCGGCCTCTTCGCCCAGGTACCGGATCGCGATCTCTTCACGCGCGTCGTCCGGCGCGGGCGTGGCGGTGTCGACGACCGAGCCCTCGACAATCACGTACTGGTACGGCGGCTCTTCCCTCTGGACCACCAGAGACACCACGCCCGCCCGCTCGATCAGCTTCGCCTTGCGGCTGCCGGCACCGGTGTTGATCCGGATCAACCCATCGGAGGTGTAGTCGTACCAGATGGGGACGCTCGACGGCGGCCGGCCGTCTTCGGCGGCAACGGACAGCACCGCGACGTGCTTGTCGGCCAGGAACTGCTCGCGCTCTGCTTCTGTCAGCTTTCTCGGCATGACCCGGCCAACACCGCGTCACCCCGTGCTATTCCGGCAGCATCGGCATTTCCCAGCCGGGATCCTTGCCGACCAGCACCCCGCGCGTCAGGCAGGCGTTGCCGAACTTCTGGCGCACCAGGTCGACGGCGCAGTCCACCGCGGCAGTGTCGGGCTCGCCATCGAAGGGTAGCTCGAGCTGTTCGGTGCCGGCGGTGTCGACGTTCGACACCGAGAACCCCATCAGCGTCAGTCCGCGTTCGGCGATCATCGGTCCTGCCGCGGCCACCAATCCGCGTGCGGCCGTGAGGATTTCCTCGGTCGACGCGGTCGTGCGGTGCATGGTGTGCGAACGCGTCACGCGACTGTAGTCGTCGAACCGCAGCCGCAGGACCACCGTGCGGCCGGTTCGTCCGCTGCTGCGCATGCGGCGGGTGATGCGGTCGATCAGGTTGATGATCATCGCATCGATGTCGTTGTCGGACATGGTGTTTCCGCGCCGTCCCACCGCGCGCTGGGCGCCGACGGACCGGCGTCGCACGCCCGTGGTCACCCGCCTGCGGTCGATGTTGTGCGACAACGCGAAAAGCTGACGTCCCATGGCCGCGCCCACCATGGCGCCCAGAGCCGACTCGGTGAGGGCCGCGACATCGGCCACCGTCTCGACGCCGTGTTCACGCAGTTTCTCCGCCGTCTTGGCGCCGACGCCCCAGAGGTGTTGCACCGGAAGCGGATGCAGGAAGGCCAGCTCGCGGTCCGGCGGCACCAGCAGCAGTCCGTCGGGCTTGGCTTCGCGGCTCGCGACCTTCGCCAGAAACTTGGTGCGGGCGATGCCGACGGTGATCGGCAGCCCGACGCGCTCGCGGACCGCCTCACGTAGCGCGGCGCCGATCTGCACCGGGGTGCCGGACACCCGGCCGAGACCGCTGACGTCGAGGAAGGCCTCGTCGACCGACAGCGGCTCGACGAGCGGTGTGGTGTCGTGAAAGACCTTGAAGACCTCTCGGCTCGCCTCTGAATAGGCGGACATCCGCGGCGGCACGACGATGGCCTGCGGGCACAGGCCGCGGGCCTGGTGTCCGCCCATCGCCGTGCGTACGCCGAAGGCCTTGGCCTCGTAGCTGGCCGCGAGCACCACGCCGGCGCCGACGATCACCGGCCGGCCGTGCAGTGCGGGATCGTCACGCTGCTCGACCGATGCGTAGAACGAGTCGAGGTCGGCGTGCAGGATCGCGGCTGCTTCAACGTCCGACACCCATCAATCTTCGCACATATGTTCGCATCGACGAATGGCTGGCGCTCAACTAAACAATTGTTTACATTGGTGAACATGCATTCACCTCTGGTCGACGACCGGACCGCGCGGGCACGGATTCGCGACGAGGCGCTGCGCCTGTTCGCCGAGCGAGGTGCCGATGCGGTGACGATGCGCGACATCGCCGCCGCGGCTGGTGTCTCGCCCGCGCTGCTGGTCCGGCACTACGGCTCGAAAGACGGACTGGTGGAGGCGGTCGACAGCCACGTCGTCCAGACCCTGGAGGCGCTGCTGGCCGAGGTGACAGCACCGGTCCAAGACGGCCCGCAGCCCTCCACGACGCCGACGCTGCTCGAGGCCTTCGCCGTCCACCTGCCGCCGCAGTCGCCGATTCCGGATTACCTGGGCAGATCGCTCATCGCCGGCGGCGCAATGGGGTCCGCCCTGTTCGCCCGGCTGTACGCCATCAGCCAGGACGCGCTCGGCGCGATGGTGGCGGGCGGAACGGCGGACGCCGGCGACGATCCGGCGGTGCGCGCGGCCTTCTTGTTGGTCAACGACCTGGCGGTGCTCATGCTGCGTCGGCGCGTTGCGGAAGTACTCGGGGTCGACCCGCTGACCGCCGCCGGCATGGAGCGCTGGGCCACCGAAGCCTTCGCCATCTACCGCGATGGCCTGACCGGATCGCCTGGCTCCACGTGAGCGGCCTCATCGACAGTGCACGAGAAAGGTAGGGAGACAACCATGTCCACGCCCTGCAACCCACGCTCCGGTGATACCGGTGGCTTGGCGGCCGGCGGCGCCAGGCTGCTGCGGTGCCGACGCTTGGTACGCGCGCCGATCTGGATCTATCGGGCCCGTGCGGGCGCGCTGTTCGGTTCGCGGATGCTGATGCTGGAACACACCGGACGCACATCGGGGGCCCGCCGCTACGTCGTCCTCGAAGTCATCGACCATCCGTCGGCCGATACCTACGTGGTGGCTTCCGGCTTCGGTACGAAAGCCCAGTGGTTCCGCAACATTTCGGCCAATCCGCGCGTACGGGTCTACGCCGGAAGCCGTCCGCCGACGGTCGCGACGGCGCGGGTGCTGCCTCCGTCGGACGCCGACCGTGCACTGGGTGCGTACATCGACCGTCATCCGCGCGCCTGGGCCCGGCTCAAAGGCGTCCTCGACGAGACCTTGGGTACCGAAGTGAGTCCAACCCACACGGCGCTGCCGATGGTCGAGTTGCGGCTCGACACGACCTCATGAAGATCGCCATCAGTGGCGCGGGCATAGCCGGGCCGACACTGGCCTATTGGTTGTCCCGCAGCGGCCATGACCCGGTGCTGATCGAGACGGCGCCGCAGCTGCGCACCGGCGGCTACCTCATCGACTTCTGGGGCGTCGGCTACGCGATCGCCGAGCGGATGGGCTTGGCGGACGCAATACAGCGGGCAGGCTACGGGATCGATCAGGTCCGGCTGGTCGATGGCCGCGGCCGCAAGACAGGCGGGTTCGCCGTCAGCCCGTTCCGGCGGGTCTTCGACGGGCGATACATCAGCTTGCCGCGCGGCGAGCTGGCGAGGCTGATCTACGAGGCAGTCGGAGACGACGTCGAGACGGTGTTCGGCGACCGGATCACCGCGATCGATCAACGTGACGAGGGCGTGCACGTCGCGTTCGAGCACAGCGGGCGCCGTGAGTTCGACCTGGTGATCGGCGCCGACGGCGTCCATTCGGCGGTGCGCGGTCTGGCTTTCGGCGCTGCCGCGCTGCAGAGGCGAATGGGCTATTGGGTCGCGGCGTTCGAAGCCGGGGGATATCGCCCGCGCGACGAACTCGTCTACCTCGCCCACAACAAGCCCGGGCGCCTGGTTGCCCGGTTCGCGCAGCGGAACGATCGGACCATGTTCCTGTTCGTGGTCGCCGACGATCAGCTGACCGGCATGGAGCCGGCCGACGACGCCGAGGTCAGGAGAGCGTTGCGGCAGGTGTTCGGCGATGACGGGTGGGAGTGCCCGGCGATCCTCGCCGCGCTGGATCGGGCCGAGGACCTGTACTTCGATCGGGTCAGCCAGATCAAGGTCGACCGCTGGTCGCAGGGCCGCGTCGCGCTGATCGGGGACGCCGCGTCATGCGTGTCGTTGCTCGCCGGCGAGGGGACCGGACTGGCGATGCTCCAGGCGTATGTGCTCGCCGGGGAACTCGACAGGGCACGCGGCGACCACCGTGCCGCATTCCGCCGCTACGAGCAGCTGCTCAGACCACTGATCGAGGGCAAACAGGAGTCGGCTCGAGCCTTCGCCGGCGCGTTGGCACCCCGGACCTCGGTCGGCCTGTGGACCCGCAACCGCGTCAGCCGGCTGCTGGACATCCCGGCATTGGCGGCCTGGGCGATCCGGCGGGAATTCCGCGACGACATCGAATTGCCGGACTACACGACGTAGCGCAGGAGTGGCGGCTCAGCCGTAGATGCTGGTCAGCCAGATGTGGGTCAGGGTGTCCACGACGTCGTCGTGCGCGACGGCGCCCGGCTCGTCGGCCAGGGTGGCCATGATCATGCGCTCGTTCATCAGGTTCAGCGAGGTCGCCAGGTCCCGGGCGGGCAGGGTGTCCGGGGCGGCGCCGCGTGAGCGTTCCGCGGCGATCAGTGCGGCGGTCAGGTTGATCCACTTCTGCATGAGGCCGGCCCAGAACTCGCGGAACTCGGGAACGGTCCTGACCGCCTCGACGCCGGCCCGGGCGGTGGCCGGGTGCGAGCCGAACGAGCTGAAGAAGATCTCGATGCCGTGCCGGATGGCCTGCTTGGGGTCTGACGGCATGTCTTCGAGCGCGCCGTCGAAGCCGGTGTCGGCGCGCTTGATCAGCGGATCGAGCAGCGACAGCAGCACCGCTTCTTTGGACGAGAAGTAGAAGTAGAACGTCGGGCGGGAGATGCCGGCGCCTTTGGCCAGGTCATCGACGGAAATCTCGGAGAACGAGCGCTGCTGCAGCAGGGCGGTCGCGGTGGCCAGGATGGCCGCTTCGCGGTCGTCGCCCGACGGTCGGGCCGCGCGTCGACCCCGGGCGGACCGGGTCTGTGCGGCGGTACTCACGCAACTGAGCCTAACAGTTTGTCGAGTTTCTCAACAGACCGTTGACCGACTCAACACCATGTTGATACCGTCGGTACCATGATCGAACACTTCGATGTTGTCATCGTCGGTGCCGGCATCTCCGGCATCAGCACCGCCTGGCACCTCCAGGACCGCTGCCCCACCAAGAGCTACGTGATCCTGGAGCGCCGGGAGAACATCGGCGGCACCTGGGACCTGTTCAAGTACCCCGGCATCCGCTCGGACTCCGACATGTTCACCCTCGGCTTCCGGTTCAAGCCGTGGGAGTCGGCCAAGTCGATCGCCGACGGCCAGTCGATCTGGAACTACATCAACGAGGCCGCCGACGAGAACGGCATCCGCCAGCACATCCGCACCGGCCAGCGCGTCACCTCGGTGGACTGGTCGGACGCCGAGAACCGCTGGACCATCAACATCACCGCCGGTGGCGAGGAAAAGCAGATCACCGCGTCGTTCCTGTCGGTATGCAGCGGCTACTACAACTATGACGAGGGCTACTCGCCCGAGTTCCCCGGCGCGGCCGACTTCAAGGGCCAGATCGTGCACCCGCAGCACTGGCCCGAGGACCTGGACTACACCGGCAAGAACGTCGTCGTGATCGGTTCCGGCGCAACGGCTGTCACGCTGATCCCGTCACTGGTGAACGGTGGCGTCGGGCACGTGACGATGCTGCAGCGCTCACCCACCTACATCGGCGCGCTGCCGCTGGAGGACCCGGTGGCCAAGCAGACCAACAAGTTCCTGCCGAAGCACCTGGCTCACTTCGCAAACCGCTGGAAGCAGATCGGCTACAGCACCGCGCAGTACCAGCTCGCCCGCAAGTTCCCGGCCGTGTTCAAGAAGGCGCTGCGCCAGATGGCTGAACGCCGACTGCCGGAGGGCTTCGACTACGACAAGCACTTCAGCCCGCGCTACAACCCGTGGGATGAGCGAGTCTGCTTGGCGCCCAACGGCGATCTGTTCAAGGCCATCCGCTCGGGCAAGGCCGGCGTCGTCACCGACACCATCGAGACCTTCACCGAGAACGGCATCAAGCTGTCCTCCGGCGAGGAGCTGCAGGCCGACATCATCGTCACCGCAACGGGTTTGAACATGCAGCTGTTCGGCGGCGCGACTGCCAACCGCAACGGCGAGCCGATCGACCTGCCGTCCTGCATGACCTACAAGGGCCTCATGCTGTCGGGCGTGCCGAACATGGCGATCACCTTCGGCTACACCAACGCGTCCTGGACGCTCAAGGCCGACCTGGTGTCCGAGTTCATCTGCCGCGTGCTGAACTACATGGACGCCAACGGATTCGACCGCGTCGAGCCCCAGCACCCGGGCGACAGCGTCGACGAGCTGCCGTTCATGGACTTCACCCCCGGCTACTTCAAGCGGGCCATGGACAGCCTGCCCAAGTCGGGTTCGGAAGCGCCGTGGAAGCTCAAGCAGAACTACTTCTTCGACATGCGGACCATCCGGTACGGCAAGGTCGACGAGCAGGCTCTGCAGTTCACGAAACACCGTGCCGCAGTGACGGTTTGATCCGTCAGACGAGAAAAGCCCCCACCTCGCGGTGGGGGCTTTTCCGTGTTGATGTCACGGTGTCACGACGGTCACGGTGTCACGACGACGATGCCGTCCTCGTCGCAGTAGGCGATGTCACCCGGGATGAAGGTGACGCCACCGAAGGTCACCGCGACGTCGCGCTCACCGGCACCGGTCTTGGTGCCCTTGCGCGGGTTGGTGCCCAGCGCCTTGATGCCGACGTCGATGGTGCGCAGCGTCGACGCATCGCGCACCGGGCCGTTGACGATGACGCCCGACCAGCCGTTGTCGTGGGCGAGGCCGGCGATGATGTCGCCGACGAGGGCGGTGTGCAGTGAGCCGTCGCCGTCGACCACCAGGACGCCTCCGTCACCGGGCGTCGACAGGATCGACTTGAGCAGGGCGTTGTCCTGGAAGCACTTCACCGTGGTGATGCGGCCGGCGAACATGGTTCGACCGCCGTAGTTCTGCAGCTGCAGATCGCAGCTGCGGACATCGGGATAGATCTCGTCGACGAGGTCGGCGGTGGCGCGGGGTTCGATGGTCACCCGCCGATTATCTCAGGGGCGAAGTCAGTCAGCGGCGCGGCGTCGGGCCAGCAGCACGACGAGCAGGGCCAGGACGCTCGCGGCGATCACCGCGGTGACCGGCAGCTGCGAGCGCTGCGGGACGGGCGGAGCCAGGTCGAGCACGGGCAGTGGTGCGGGCGCCGGGGCGTCGGGAGCCGGCGGCTGAGGAGCCGGAGATTCGGGAGCCGGGGGCGCTGGTGGCGCTGGCGGCGCGACCTTCGGCGGAGCCTTCTTCGCGGCCGCCTTCTTGGCGGGCGCGGTGGTCGCGGCCTTTTTGGCGGGCGTCTTCTTCGCGGGCGCCTTTTTCACTGCGGCCTTCTTGGCCGGAGCTTTTTTCGCCGGAGCCTTTTTGGCGGGCGCCTTTTTGGCAGGTGCCTTCTCGGCCGGCGTCTCATTCGCGGGAACGCCGGGTTGCGACTTGTCCGGGGAATTCTGCTCGTCTGCCATGCGGATGCTCCTCCGGGCGGTCAGGACACCCCGAGGCGGGCCAGGACGTCTGCGTCGATGCCGTTGAGCTGGCTCTCGATGGCGGCGTGCGCCGTCCGCCGCTGCGGGGCCGGCATGTTCTCCGCCGCAGTCACCGCCGCGGACAGGTCGGCCAGCTTGCTCGACAGCGTCGCCACGAACTGCTTGGTCTCGGCATCTTTGGGCTTGTTCTCGGCCACCTGGCGCAGCGAGCGCTCCGCGCCGGCGATCCGGGCCGACAGCGCGCCGCCGGCGCCGGAGAACTGGCCGATCTGGCTCAGCGGAACACCCAGCTGGTCGGCGCGGCGCTGGTCGATGAGACCGCGCGCGGCAATCGCGGCCCGGTACGCCACAGGCACGACAACAGGAGTGAGGATTCGCGACACCATCAGCAGCCGGCGAATCTTGGTCGGCGACAGCAGCTTGCCTTCACGGACCGCCTGCAGCTGCGCTTCAGCAACCTTGAGTGCCGTCTTGTCGCTGTCCCGCTGGGCTTTGACGCCGGCCCGGTCCCGCTTAGTTTGCCGACGGCCGTCCGCCTTGATGCGGCGGGCCTCGTTCTTGGCGGACAGCCGTGCCTCGAGTTTCGCCTTCGCCTTGATCGCCTTCGCCTCGGCGCGACGGGTTGCCCGGCTCTTGCGTCGCTTGAACAGGCCCATTCCGGCTGACCTCCCGGTCGTCTCGACACGTGTGCACGATCTTGCTGCGATGGTGACGTCACCTTATCGTCCGTGGGCCACAATCGGGCACCGGGTCGCGGCTCGAATTGCGCCGCAATTCCAGGGTGGAATTTCCCACATTTCTCGTTACTTTATCCAGCAAACAAAGTCCGGCGGCTGTGCGACAATTATTCGGAATTCATCGGAGCGGGTTTTTGATGCCATGAAAGCGGAGGGAACGATGGCGCCACGCCAACGAATAGCTACAGCTGCCGCTCTGATGGCATCTGGGCTGTTGATCGCTGGCCTGGGTGGCGCGAACGCCTTCGCTGATACGGCATCTTCCGGTAGTGGCTCGAGTGGCCATGGTGACGGGGCTTCCCACGAGGGCACGAAGCCCGGTGGTGGCTCAACCGCTGGTGGCGGGCACAAGTCCCCCGCGCGGCCCACCAAGCCCACCGACGGCCAGTCGCAGACGCCGTCGATCGGTGGCACCGGTTCGGGCACGAAAAAAGATAAGCGCGGCGCGTCCGGCGGCGTTGCCAAGAGTGGTTCTGAAGCCGGTGCTCACGACCCCGGCAAAACCGGTGAATCCGGCAAAAATACGTCCGAAAGCAATGCCCCCAGCAAACAAAACAATGCCACTTCGCCGGGCCGGTCCGAAGATTCCGGAACGGCAAACGGGGCCGCTGGCGAACATCAGCAGTCGGCCGGCTCGTCGCCTCAGCAGACCGAAAGCGGCACGACGACCGGCACCACGGCGCCCGCGACGACGGGCGCGACGAGCCAACCGCAACCGGCTGCCGCGATCGGTCCCGCGACGTCGACCGAGCCCGCGACCACGACGGGCGTTCCCGCCATCCGGTTCCCGAGCCTGCCCAACATCTTGAGCCTGCCGTCCCTGCCGGGCCTTCCCGGCCTGCCCAAGCTGCCGGGTCTGCCTGCCCTGCCCACCGCAGGCGGCGTCAAGCCGGGAAGCGGATCGGACAGCCCCGCGTCGCCGTCCACGTCGCCCACCAAGACGCCGGTCAAGGCCACCCCGGCCGGGGCGACCACCAGCATCAACCTGATGGGTCTGACGTTCTCCCTGCCGACCGCCGCGGTCCACACGTCGCCGACCGGCGCCGTGCAGAGCATCGATCTGACGAAGATCCCGCTGGCGTCGCTGGTGCCGCGCCTGCCGAAATGGGATCAGCTCCCGCAGCTGCCCGACATGTCGAACATTCCGGTGCTGGCGCAGCTCGCCGCGATCCCGGTCTTCGTCCTCGCACACATCGAGCCGGTCTATGACTTCGTCGCCGGGCTCACCAACGCGACGCTCGACGCCGCGACGTCGCTGCCCTTCATGCAGACGTCGCTGTCGATGCTGAGCGGGCAGGTCGTCCCGACCATGAACTTGAATGCGGGGCGCCCGAACCGCATGCCCGCGCCGGCTGCGATCCTGCCGGCGGCGCCGGTACTGGATACGCCGGCGTTTCCCGCGCTGAAACTGGACAACCCGGTCGTCGTCAGCGCCCCGACAGAACTCCCGGCGGTGCGGTCACCGCAACCGACCACTTTCGGCGCCAAGAACGAGATCATCGCTGACTCCGCGTTCCGCGCCGGATATCCTGACTACCTGCGTGCAGCCGGTCTCAGCGAGGTGGCCGCGGTGGCCGTCCCCGGCTTCACCGGCATCCTCATCCTGACGGGCGCCGGTGGCCTGGTCGGCTACCGGCAGGCGCGCGCTGGTCACGTGGTCCGCCGCAGCGGCACTGCACGATTTATGACCTGAGGCAATGGGTCTGCGGCACAATTGATGGCAACCGTGCCAATCGCAGTGAAAGGGGGTTCGGCATGCCCGCGAGCCGCCGTGTCACACGCGCAGTCAATTCGGTGCTGGATCTTGCCCCGCGACGTGGCGAGGTCTCACTTGCCCGTCTCGTCGAAGCCGTCAGCGAGGATCGTGGCCGCCCCATCGAGGTGACCATGGCCGACCTCCCGGCCGGGGTCTGTGGACAGTGGCGCCAGTACAACGACCGCGACGTGTTCCTCTTGCAAAAGGGACTCCCGGCCGGAGACCGGACGCTGGCCCACGAGCTCGGCCACCTGGTTCTCGGCCATGAGGGCGTCTCCGTCGTCGAGGCCGCCCGTGACTCCATGGAACTGGCGAGTTCCGATCTCATCGGCTACATGCTGAATCAGCGGACCGGTTGTATGGGGCCGGCCGGTGAGGAAGCCGAACAGGAAGCCGAGGATTTCGCGGCGTTGCTGATCCACCGGCTGGGCCGGCTGCCTTCTGACCGCTCGTCGATCGTCCAGATCCGTCTCGGCGAGGCGTTTGGTTGATCATCTGGGTTATCGCCGGCCTTCTCGGCCTGGCGACCGGCCTCCGTATCGGTTGGGCACTGGTCAACAAACAGTCGCTCGTCAGCGCAGCGATGATCGTCGCGTTAGGCAGTCTGGGCCTGGTCGCGGCACTGAACTGGGAGCCGCTCACGCTGCTGCTCGACACGATCCTGCATTGGCCGAACGTGTCCAGCATGCTCAGTCAGGTGGCGCTGATCGCTTGTGCCGCAGGCAGTTGCGTGATGATCACGTCGGCCTCGTCGAGTCGTAAACCGCTCGTCATCCGCCGCATCGCCCTGGCCCAGTACGGCGTCGCCGGGGCGATCGGGGTGCTCACCCTGGTCCTCTTCTTCCTGACCCCGCAGCAGCCGGAGATGGCGCCCGAGGAGTACCTGCGCAGAAATCTCGGTTCGGGCGGCAACTCGTTGTCGTGGCTGCTGCCGTTGCTGTACGTGCTGCTGGCGCTGACGCTGGTCGCGTGGGCCGGTGTGCGTAACTCGAACCGCACCCGGCGGGGCCGGGCCCTGTTCGTCTTCAGCGTCGGCATCGTGCTGATCGTGCTGGCCAGCGCCTTCATCCTGCTGCGCGCGGTGGGCAGCACGCAGCTGGTCGGTGTCGGCGCGGCGGCGACCATTCTCGGCTGCGCCATGCTGGTGGTGGCCAGCGGCTCGCTGCTGCCCAGCGTCGAGGACTGGTTCGGGGCGCGGCGCGAACTGCGGACCATCGCCCCGTTGCTCGCCGAGTTGAGCCGCCGTCATCCGAACATAGGCATCGGTGTGCGGCCCCGCGGTCCGCTGCTCTTCCGGGTGGCCGAGCAGATGTCGCTGATCTCCGATGCGCTGTACCTGGAGGCCACCGCAGTCCTGGACGGCGGCGACGTTTCCGACTCGCGCGGCGTCGATGTGGCGCCCGATGTGCAGGCGCGGCGCGTGGCCAGCTGGATTTATGACGGCCGCGGCGGCCGGCCGAAGGGCGGTTCGCGGACCAAGTTCCCCGGGCCGGGCTGGCTCAGGCAGCCCGCGACATATTCGGACCGAGAGTGGATCCTGGCGATTGCCGAGCAGTACCGCGAGTTGGATCGGCAGGGTAAGGCGGATGCGACCGGAACCGCCGCCAAGGCGTCCGTCGGTCGGGTGAAAGCAGTACGACCAGCGGATTAACGGAATCCGCTGGTCGTAATGTGGTCGAGCCCGGTTGGGCTAACCGGTTCAGCTGTCGAGGTTCTCCTGGCGACGCAGCTCGTCAACCTTGTCGGCGAGGTCCTTCTTGGCCTCGGGGGACAGGCCGACGGTACGAGCGGCAATGCGGCGGATGCCCTCATCGCGCATGTTGGCCAGCCAGGTCAGTTCCTTGTCGAGCTTCTCGTAGTACTCGTCGTCGGTGAAGTAGGCCGGCTTGATCCGGAAGAAGTTGGCAAGCGCCGCCATGGTCGCGACAGACGGGTTGGTCCGGTTGCCCGAACGCAGCTGCGACAGGTAGGGGGCCGACATGGTCACACCCTCGGCCTTGAGTGCGGCGATGACCTCGGCAGATGTGTGAGCGCCGCGTCCTGGCGGGTAGACGGTGTCAAACAGCCGGTTCAGCCGAGCGGCGAACGTCATGCTCATCGGTTATTCCTCCACTTAGCGATATCTGCAGGCGTCAGTGTCACTATTTGCTGACTATCGTAGCGAGAGTTGCGCCGAGAGCCAAGTGCAAACCACGGAAAACTCGGTCCAGCTACCAGATTTATCGGTTCAAACGGCTCCGAGCTGCGGTTCTGAGGGGGGATCCCAGTGCCTGCCCGTAGCCTGATGAGGCAAATTTTGACGCGTATGCTATTTTGCCCGGACCTCGACTGCACGTCGCGTCACAGTCGCTGTCGGGTGGTGGGCGATTCAGCAATCCGGCTGCGCGGCGCTCGGTGTCGTCCGAAGTGTTTGCCATCAGCGTACCGACGATTAACCGGAGCGGCGGGATGCGGCAACCGCGCGAGCTGGATGTGGAGCGCCCTCGCTCGCCGGCCCGTGACGTGGCGAAATTCGCCGATTCTTTGCTGTTAACCCACTGTTGGGTCAGGCGGCAAGCAGCATCGCCAGAATGGCGGTATCGGGGTGGCTGATGGGATCGACGCCGACCCGGCTGACCATCGAGGTGATGGTGCCGTCTGCTTCTGCCTCCACCCACGCGGCCCGGTGATCCAGTCCCAGGTAAGGCAGTCCCGGCAGGAGCAGGCACCCGGACGCGGCGCCGCGGCACTCCGGCAGCGACGGCGTCGTCTCGGCGGGCGGGTGGAGCATCAACAGCGCAGTCGGCTGATGGTCGGCGAAGTATCCGGGTGTCACCGCTGCTTCGCCAACAACGGGGCCTTCCGCGAGAACAAGGCCCACGGTGCCTGGCTGTGGATGTTCTGGCAGTTCTTCCCGTGTGCCGAAGACGGTGGTCGTTGCCAGCAACCCCGGCAGTGACGCGACTCGGACGGCGACCATCAATAGCTGGGCCCATTCTTTGGTGGAATCGGGCCACCGCCCGGACACCACGAACCCCTTCAATGCGCCGCCAGAATGGAACGGCGCAATCTCGACGGCTGGCCCAGACCTCTCCATGGCTGCCCTCCGGTACCTCAATCAGCAATCTGTCGATACGGCAGTGGATCGCTGATTCCAGGGTGCGGCAGTGACGGGTTAGCACGCAAGATGGCCCGAGTGCCAGAAGTGTCACGTGAGCCGAGAGTGGCTTCCGACTCGCGGGGTGAGAGCTTCAGTGGTAACGAGAACGGGGCGCCGCGCAACAGCGCGACGCCCCGTTACCCGGAAACGCGAGATCAGCCGAAGATCAGACCGTTGGTCTTGGTGGTGGCGGCGGCGAAGCGCTCCTGCACGTCGGCCCAGTTGACGACGTTCCAGAAAGCCTTGACGTAGTCCGCCTTGACGTTCTTGTACTGCAGGTAGAAGGCGTGCTCCCACATGTCGACCTGCAGCAGCGGGATGATGCCGAGCGGCACGTTGGCCTGCTGGTCGTACAGCTGGAAGGTCAGCAGACGGCCGCCGAGGCTGTCGTAGCCCAGCACCGCCCAGCCCGAGCCCTGCAGGCCGTTGGCGGCCGCGGTGAACTGCGCGCGGAACTTGTCGAACGAACCGAACTGGTCGTCGATGGCCGCGGCCAGCTCGCCCGTCGGCTTGTCGCCACCGTTGGGGGACAGGTTCTTCCACCAGATCGAGTGGTTGACGTGGCCGCCGAGGTGGAAGGCCAGGTTCTTCTCGTTCAGGAAGATCGCGGCGTGGTCGTCGCCGGCCCGCGCCTCTTCAAGCTTGGCCACCGCATCGTTGACGCCCTTGACGTAGGCCGCGTGGTGCTTGCTGTGGTGGATCTCGTTGATCTGACCGGAGATGTGCGGCTCCAGAGCGCCGTAGTCGTAGTCCAGTTCCGGCAGGGTGTACTCAGCCACAGGATTCCTTCCTTAGATGATCGCGTGCGGGATCAACGACCCTAGTTGGGGTTCGTCCACAGATCCCAGACCACATTGCTCCATCGCTGCGCGCACCGCAAGGACACCCCCGTAACAGGGGTGGGATCGATGCCTGTTGGGCCTTTAGACCAGAACGATCAGAACGAGCACGACGAGCAGGAACAGCGCGATGATGCCGGCGCGGACGCAGGCGACGAGTTGGCTGTGGGTGCGGGACGGGAACGCCGAATGCCACTCGGGCGAGGCGCCCGAGCCCGGACGCAACGGATGTGCCGCCATTGCATACTCCCTGACCTGCCAGAACAATCCTGAGTTCCCGATTTCGAGCGGAGTGAGGATTGTCACAACCCGATGTTGTGACGCCGATCATAACCGTTTGCCAGCGGGACGGGGAAATCGGGCGCCATCGGCGGCGGGCCGGCATCCGCGGCCCCAAAGTTACTTAGCTCGGCAAGCTTTTTCGCTCACGCCGCGTGTCGCCCTGTTGATCAACCGGGGCCAATGGCCTCTTGTTTATCCCCAGTCAATTATGCGTTCGGCTCGCTGTGGCCGGTGAGACCCGCAACGGTCGCCGCGTCGTCCTGTGGATGAACCTGTGGAAACTGTGGATAGTTCCGCGATTGCTGTCATGGTGTGCTGTGGTGGCGTGAGCGCTGCTCGTGCCAGCATGTACGCATGGACGATGTGCACGTGCCGCAGATTGACATCGATCAGTTGCCCGCCGAGTTCGACTCGGCCGCGGTTCTGCTCGACGTGCGGGAAGACGATGAGTGGGCCCGGGGCCATGCCGCAGGGGCGCAGCACATCCCGATGAGCGAGGTGCCCGCCCGGCTGGGGGAGATCGACGGAGACGCCACGCTGTACGTCATCTGCCATGCCGGCGGCCGGTCGCTGAAGGTCTCGCACTACCTGGCGCGCAACGGGTTCGAGCCGGTCAACGTCACCGGCGGGATGCTGGCCTGGGCCGGGGCCGGTCGCGCGATCGTCACCGACGACGGCGCCCCCGGCGCCGTCTGACGGGCCCGTAGGCTGGTTCCGTGATCCAGGTCTGTTCCCGGTGCTCGACGCGTTGGAACGTGCGTGATCGCCAGCGTCAGTGGTGCCCGCGCTGCCGTGGTCCGCTGCTGGCACCCGACGCGCCGACGCCGGCCGGGCAGACGAAATCGTCGCGCGGATATCGCTGGATCGCCGTCCGTCCGGGTCCGGCGCCGAAGCCGCGGCGGCACCAGCCGCCGTTGGGGCCGACCCCGCATTACGACCACATTCCGCGCTGGGGCCTGACCGAAGAGTTCACCCAGGCTCCCGAGCTGGCCGCCGAGCAGGAGCAGGCGCACCGCGGACCGTCGACCGCGGTCGTGCAGACGGTCGCGGCCATCACGATGATCGCGCTCGGCGCCGCGGCGCTGATGCACGTCGTGCGCTACGTCCTGCTGCTGATCAACCGCACCGTGCTGCTCAACCCGTGGGTGGCCCTCGCGGGCAGCTGGCTCGGCGTCGCGGCCAGCGTCGTCGCGTTGTTCGCGGTACTGGCGACGGCGATCGTCTTCACCAATTGGCTGATCGCCCGCCGCGCGGCGGCCTATCACCGCGCGGGCACCACCGAGCCACGCCGCCGCTGGGTGTTGTGGGTGGGCTGCCTCGTGCCGGTGGTCAACATGTTCCTCGCGCCGGTGTTCGTCACCGAGATGGCCACCGCCGAGAACCGGGTGAAAACGTTGCGTCGCCCGATCGGCGTCTGGTGGGCGATCTGGGCCGTGTCCGGCCTGGTTGTCGTGTGGTCCATCGTGGGCATGTTCGCGACCGACCCGCAGGGCATCGCCGACAGCACCGAGGTGACGGTCATCGCGTATCTGATGGGCATGCTGTCGCTGGCATTGGTCCTGCGCGTCTATCACGCCTTCGAGCGGACACAGGCTGACGCGCCCGCACCGCGCTGGGTCGTCCTGGATGCTGAGCAAGCCGAAGAATCAGGCGCCCAATCGGCGGTTCCGGTTGAGCCCACGCCGGAGGAACCGGCAGCATAGGACCATGGGCGTGGACGGCACTGGCGGGACGGACGGCACACGCAACAGCTCTTTCGTGGTGGCACACCGTGGCGCATCGGCCGAGCGGCCCGAGCACACGCTGGCGGCCTACGAGCTCGCACTGAGCCAGGGCGCCGACGGCCTCGAATGCGATGTCCGGCTGACGCGTGACGGGCACCTGGTGTGCGTGCACGACCGCAAGGTGGACCGCACGTCCGACAGCACCGGGCTGGTCAGCGAGATGAGCCTGGCGCAGCTGCGCGAATTGGATTACGGCGCATGGCATCCCAGCCGGGCCGACGGCGGCCAGAGTTCAGCCGGACTGCTCACCCTCGACGACCTGATCCGGCTGGCGCTGGACTGGGGGCGGCCGGTGAAGCTGTTCATCGAGACCAAGCATCCCGTGCGGTACGGCGCGCTCGTCGAGAGCAAGGTGCTCGCACTGCTGCACCGGTACGGCATCGCGGCGCCGGCCTCTGCCGACCTCGCCCGCGCCGTCGTGATGTCGTTCTCGGCGGCGGCGGTCTGGCGGATTCGCCGCGCCGCACCGATGCTGCCGACGGTGCTGCTCGGTGAGACGTCGCGGTACCTGGGCGGCAGCGCGGCGACGACGGTCGGCGCGACGGCGGTGGGCCCGTCCATCACCACGCTGCGCGAGCACCCCGAACTGGTCGACCATGCGGCCGCGCACGGGCGTGCGCTGTACTGCTGGACCGTCGACCATTACGAGGACGTGCGCTACTGCGCGGATCTCGGTGTCGGGTGGGTTGCCACCAATCACCCGGGCCGAACCAAGGACTGGTTGCAGAACGGGTTGACCGGCGCGGGCCGGGACAGCGGCCAGGACGCCGAGGCGTAACGGCTAGAGGTTGCCGCCGGCGGCCTCGGGCGCGGTCGGGTCGGCAGCACCGGCGCCGGCCAGCTCACGGGCGACGAAATCCTCGAGGTTGAACAGGTTTTCACCGGCGCGGTCGGCGATCTTCACCAGCGTGGTGATGGTCGCGACCTCTTCGACCTGTTCCTTGAGGAACCACTGCATGAACTGCTCGCCGAGGTAGTCGCCCTCTTCGCGGGCCACGCTGGCCAGCCGGCTGATCTGCTCGGTGACCACGCGTTCCTGGGTGAGCGCGAGCTTGAGGGCCTCGGTCGGCGAGGCGAAGCTGTTGCGCACCGAGTCGACGCCCGGGATCTCGACGTCGATGTCCCGGTCGAGCAGATACTTCACCAGCATCATGGCGTGATTGCGCTCTTCGACGGCCTGCGCATAGAAGTGCTTGGCGAGCTGAGGGAGGTCTTCCCCATCGAAGTAGACGGCAACCGCAATGTATTGCTGAGACGCGCCGAATTCGCTCCGAATCTGTTCTTGGAGCAGTTGGTGGAATTTCGTCTCGAGGCGCGTCACGTCGGTCATGAAAATGAAGATAGTGCAGGTCAAATGGCCTTGTCATGCAAGGTCAACCTAATTCAGGAAAGCGTATCCTTACCCGATGTGACGTATGCAATATCCATTAATTCGAATTGCTGAATGCGAATAGAGGTAAGGCTTGGCTGGCATCCGGCGGAATTACGCGGGATGAAGCCAACCCAAATGGCGGGCGGCCAACGCGTAGCCGACAAACGCCACCGCGTCGATCACGCCGTGCCCGATGATCAACGGCCACAATCGGCCGGTGCGCCGCCAGGTGTACCCGAACACCAGGCCCATCGCGATGTTGCCCAACCCGGCGCCGAACCCCTGATAGAGGTGATAGGCGCCGCGCAGCAGAGCTGACAGGACGAGCGACTTGGTCTCGGAGACGTCCAACTGGCGCAGGCGTGTCAGCAGGAACCCGACGACGATGATCTCCTCGGCCCAGGCGTTCGCGAACGCCATCAGCAGCAGCACCGGAATGCGCCACCACGTGTCGCCGAGCGTGCTCGGCACGACGTCGACGCCGATGCCCAGCGCCCGCCCGGCCACGTACAGCCCGAGCCCGGGCAGGCCGATCAGTGCGGCCAGTCCCAGGCCGCCCAGCAGATCGGGGCGCCACCGGAAGCGCCCCAGCCCGATCGCGGCGGGCCGGAAGCCGCTGCGCCACAACAGGTACAGCGCCAGGAAGCCCCAGCCGACCAGGGTGATGACCGGGCTGAGGTTGAGCAGGAAGTCGATGAAGTCGATCGGGGAGCGGCGGCGGTTGAGCGCGACCTTCTGCCCGGACAACCCGAGGATGACGGCCTCGGCCAGGCTCACGACGGCCGTGTAGGCCGACAGGCCGAACGTCACCGCCAGCACCACGGCGATCTCGAGGCGCAGCGCGCGACGTTCGGTGTGCTCCTGCTGCGGCCCGGTCATCGCAGCTACGGTAACCGGCGCTCGTCTAAGGCTGTTCGCGCGAACGGCTCATCGGCGCGCTCAGATCTTGCGCGCGCGGAGCCCGTTGAGGAACGGGCAGCCCATCAGGGTGCGGATGGCGCGGCTCAGGCTGGTGACGTCGTCGACGGGCTTGGTGAACGGCAGCCGGACGTCATGGTCGCCGTCTTCGCGTTCGATGCGCAGCTGCACGCCGTAGCGGTCCAGGCCCAGCGGGCGCACGTGCCCGTGGCGCAGCGTCACCGGCAGCCGGCTGGCGAGCCGGTCGACCATGTCGCGGTGGGCGCTCTCCATGTGCTGCACCCAGTGCGACTCCATGGCGCAGAACGGGTCGGGCCGGGCTTCCAGGAGCGCGCCGACGGGCACCGATTCGGCGCCGGTGGCGTCGGCCACCACGACGGACTCGATCTCGAGGCGGACCCAGCGTGTAGGGCGTGTCGGTTTCGCCGGCCCCTGATCCGGTGTTGACCTGGAGCAATGCCGGGTGCGGGTGCTCGGACGCGACCAGGTCGAGCATGGCCCGGACGCGGGCCGACGGTACGTCGTGGAGGCGGCCGCGGAACCAGACCAGGGAGCGCACCCGTTCGCGCAGCGGCAGGGCGGCCAGGTCGGTCAACTCCAGCATGGCGGCGACGCCACCGGTTCCGGCGGCCGTGACGGTGGCGGCGAGCAGGCCCGCGGCCGGCACGGTCAGGACGACGGAGCCGTCGGCCAGCAGGTGGTGCACCGGCGTGGTGGTCGGCGTGACGCCGTCGGCGGCCAGCGTCGCGTCAGCAGCTCGAGCGCACGCGCTGCGGACGCGTTCGGCCGTGGTCGGTGCTGCGATTGTCGTCGTGAGGTCGCGCATGTCCCGCCTTCGCTAGTAAGTGAGGTAAGCCTAAGTTAACTATCGCTGGGTGTTGGCGCAAGGCCTATCGAAAGGACCGCGTCGCGGGCTCTGGCCGACCGGCAGCCAGTAGGGTTGCGGCGTGGCACGCATCGCCTATCTCGGGCCGCAAGGCACCTTCACTGAAGCGGCCATGCTGCAGTTGGTCGCCGGCGACCCGGATTTCGAACCCGTCGCCTGCGACAGCTCGAGCGCGGCCGTGGAAGCCGTCCGGACGGGCGCCGCGGACTACGCGTGTGTGCCGATCGAGAACTCCATCGAGGGCTCGGTGCTGCCGACCATGGACAGCCTGTCGTCCGGCAGTGGGGTGCAGATTTTCGCCGAGCACACGCTCGACGTCGCGTTCAGCATCGTCGTCCGGCCCGGGGTAACCGCCGATGCGGTGTCGACGATCGCGGCGTTCCCCGTGGCCGCGGCCCAGGTCCGCCGCTGGCTGGCCGACCGGTTGCCGCACGCCACCGTGGTCCCCGCGATCTCCAATGCCGGTGCGGCGCAGCAGGTTTCCGAGGGTCTGGTGGACGCCGGCGTCAGTACCGCCCTCGCGGCCGCGCGGTGGAAACTGGACTCGCTGGCCGACGGTGTGGTCGACGAGCCCAACGCCAGAACGCGCTTCGTGCTCGTCGGCCGTCCCGGCCCGCCGCCGCCGCGCACCGGCGCCGACCGGACGTCCGTCGTCCTGCGGTTGCGCAACGAACCGGGTGCTCTGGTCTCGGCGATGACCGAGTTCTCGATCCGCGACATCGATCTGACCCGCATCGAATCTCGGCCCACCAGAACGGAATTGGGCACCTATATCTTTTTCCTGGATTGTGTCGGACATATCGATGACGCGCCGGTCGCCGAGGCGCTGAAGGCGCTGCACCGGCGCGTGGCCGACGTGCGGTACCTCGGTTCGTGGCCGACCGGGGTGGCTGCCGGCGCGGTGCCGCCGGTCACCGATGAGGCGACGCAGTGGTTGGCGGGGTTGAGAGAGGGGCAACGCGGATGAGTGGCCGTTTGGTTCTGGTGCGGCACGGGCAGTCGGAGGCGAACGTCGCCAAGCGGCTGGACACCCGGCCGCCGGGGGCGGCGCTGACCCAGCTCGGCCGGCAGCAGGCGCGTGATTTCGGGATCGACTGGGCACATCCCGTCGGCCTGGTGGTGCATTCGGTCGCGGCGCGCGCCCAGCAGACCGCCGCCGAGATCGCGGACGGGTTGGGCCTCGATCCGGTCGAGGCGCACGGTATCCACGAGGTGCAGGTCGGCGATCTGGAAGACCGCAGCGACGCGGCCGCCATCGAGCAGTTCGACGCCATCTACGAGGAGTGGCAGCGCGGCAAGCTGGATGTCGCCATGCCCGGCGGCGAGACGGGCCGCGAGGTGCTGGACCGGTATGTGCCGGTACTGACGAACCTGCGGGTGCGCAGCCTCGACGATCACGACTGGGTCGGCGACATCGTCGTGGTGAGCCACGGCGCGGCGATCCGGCTCGTCGCGGCCCAATTGGCCGGTGTGGACGCCGATTTCGCGTTGGAGCACCATCTGCTCAACGCCGAATGCGTGGTGCTCAGCCCGATCACCGACGGACGGTGGAGCTGCGTGCAGTGGGGCGCGAAGACGCCGCCGTTCTACCCGGGGCACGACCCCGAAGCGCCGCCGGCGCCCGACCCGATGGCCTGACTATCCCGCGGCGCGCAGGCCCATCGCGGGCTCCGCGCAGCCACACCCGATCACGTCGCAGTCGATGCGCAGCGTGTGTTCGGATTCGGGCAGTGCGCACGTCTCGTCGGTGCATTCGGCCGGCAGGCCCACGTGCACGATGACCGTGCCGTGGCAGTGCGCCAGCCCATCCACGCAATTGCGGCAGGTGGTGCTCATGAACTCTGTTGTAGCACCGCGGTCCGACAAACCCGCGGTGCCGCGCTGCTCAGCCCCAGCCCAACTCGTGCAGTCGCTCGTCGTCGATGCCGAAGTGGTGGGCGATTTCGTGGATCACCGTGATGGCGACCTCGTCGACGACCTCCTCCTCGGAGTCGCACATGTCGAGCAGGGCGTCGCGGTAGATCGTGACGGTGTCCGGCAGCGCGCCCGCGTAGAAGGAATCTCGTTCGGTGAGGGCGACGCCCTCGTACAGGCCCAGGATGCCGGGATCGTCCGGGTTGCGCGGCTGGACGAGTACCACGACGTTGTCGAGCGCCGCGGCGAGCCGGGGCGGGATCAGGTCGAGCGCGTCGGACACCAGTTCCTCGAAGCGCTGCTGCCCCATGCGGACCGGCATGGCTACGGAGCGGGCGCCGGCACCGCCGGTCCCGGGGGCGCACCCGCACCCACAGGTCCGGCCGGCGGCGCCGGGGCGGGCGCCTCTTCGAGCGGCGGGCCGTCGAGCGGCGCGCCGAAACCGGGCGGCGGCGCGGGAGCGGGCGGCGGGCCGTTGAGGAACGTGTTGCCCTGCTGCTGCTGAGGGGTGCCGGGCGTGGTGTTGCCGTGCTGGTTGGAGGTGTCCGTCTGGCCCGGCATGTGCTGGTTGCCCTGCGGGGACTGCGAGGTCTGCTGGCCGCGCTGGTTCTGGCCCGACTGGCTGGACGAACCGGACTGCGAACCCTGCGACGAGGACGACGACGAGCTCTGCGACGACGTGTCCACCGGCGGTTCGATGACCGGGATCGGCGGCAGGTTCAGTCGTTCCTCCGGGATGGCCGGCGGTGCGACGGGCGACTGCCCGTTGACCAGCAGCGGTCCCTTGGCGCTGTTGACCAGCGTCGACCAGCCGCCGTTGCCGAGCGACGACCCGATGCTGCACGACACCTGACGGCTGCCGGCGGTCCAGCTGGGCAGCGCGATGGAACTGTAGATCAGCGTCAGCGTGGTGGCGCGCAGCTGCACCGGGGCCAGGTACTCATCGGTGGCCTTGGTGCAGGAGTCCTTGATGTACGCGAGCTGGTCGGGCTCGGCCGGCATGACGTCGTGGTACTTGTCGGCGAGGTTGACCGCGCCGGTGACCTCCATGGCGTGCGGCGCCGAGCAGTCGACGGGGATGTCGATGGGCTGGTTGGTCGCCGGGTCGATGCCGAGGCACGTGCCGGCCGGCCACACCTTGGACTGGTCGACGTCGGCGACCTTGCCCTTGTAGGCCAGCTGCTGGCTGTTCGGGCCGAGCAACTGCAGGCCGCACAGCATGCGGCGCTGGCCCTTGGTCTTCCAGGCCTTGTCGCCGGACCAGACCAGGCTCACCGCGAACTTGCCGTTGGGGTCGTAGCGCGGGCCGAGGTAGTCGCGTGCGGCGTTCTGGCACTGCTCCTGGCTGATCTGTTTGATCCGGGCGTCCGACGGCGGCGCCGCATCGGGGCCGTATTCACTGCCCGGGAACGTCCGCATGTCCAGGGACTCGGCAACCTCGAAGCGGTGCTCGTTCTTGCAGTCGACGATCTCGACGGCGTCCGGCGAGCGATCCGGCCAGTTCAGGCAGTCGCCGGGCTTGGCGTGGTCGAGGGTGTCGCTGACGCGGCCGGCATTGACGCGGCCGGTGTTGAAGCCGAGCCCGGTCGGGCCGAGCGAACCTTCCGGCATGACGGTGAGGACACCGGCGATGAGCAGTCCGCCGAGCGCGGTGAGGACGAGCGCGCGCTGCGTCCCGGTGACATGCATGCCGTGCATGCGCTGCCGCCAGGTGGTCGTCGTCTTCGGCGCGTCTGGGGGTGTGTCCGGGCCCAGCTCGATTGCCGCGGGTGCGTCCAACATCGGTTCCATTGTGACAGCCGCTGCTGGAGCTGTGACAAGAGTTGCAGTTGTACCGTTATGTGGTTGTGGCCAGGCGCCGCTAATGGCCCTCGACATTCCACGGCCGCGACGACAAAAGTAGTCTGACGCCCGTGATCGACCTCAAGCTGTTGCGCGAAGATCCGGACCGGGTGCGGGCGTCGCAGCGGTCCCGTGGCGAAGACCCCGGCCTCGTGGATGCGCTGCTGGACGCTGACGCGGCCCGGCGCGCCGCCATCGCCGAGGCGGACACCGCACGGGCCAACCAGAAGTCGGCGAGCAAGCTCGTCGGCGCGGCCTCGCCGGAAGAGCGGCCCGCACTGCTGGAGAAGGCCAAGGAACTGTCCGCGGCGATCAAGGACATCGAGGCCCGTCAGGCCGAGGCCGAGGCGGCGTTCACCGCCGCGCACCTGGCCATCGGCAACGTCATCATCGACGGCGTGCCCGCCGGCGGCGAGAGCGACTTCGAGGTGCTGGATGTCGTCGGCACGCCGACGGAGATCGAGAACCCCAAGGACCACCTGGAACTGGGCGAGGCCCTCGGCCTGCTCGACATGGAGCGCGGCGCCAAGGTGTCGGGCTCGCGGTTCTACTTCCTGACCGGCCAGGGCGCCCTGCTGCAGCTCGGCCTGCTGCAGCTCGCCGTGCGGCTGGCCACCGAGAACGGGTTCACCCTGATGATCCCGCCGGTGCTGGTACGCCCGGAAGTCATGCGCGGCACCGGATTCCTCGGCGCGCACGCCGACGAGATCTACCGGCTCGAGGCCGACGACCTGTACCTCGTCGGGACCTCCGAGGTGCCGCTGGCCGGCTACCACTCCGACGAAATCCTGGACCTGTCCGCGGGCCCGCTGCGGTACGCCGGCTGGTCGTCTTGCTTCCGCCGCGAGGCCGGCAGCTACGGCAAGGACACCCGCGGCATCATCCGCGTGCACCAGTTCGACAAGGTCGAGGCCTTCATCTACTGCAAGCCCGAGGACGCCGAGGCCGAGCACCAGAAGCTGCTCGCCTGGCAGCGGCAGATGCTGGCCCTGATCGAGGTGCCCTACCGCGTGATCGACGTCGCGGCAGGCGATCTCGGTTCGTCGGCGGCCCGCAAGTACGACTGCGAGGCCTGGGTGCCGACGCAGCAGGCCTACCGCGAGCTGACGTCGACCTCGAACTGCACGACGTTCCAGGCCCGGCGCCTGTCCACCCGCTACCGCGACGAGAACGGCAAGCCGCAGACGGCGGCGACCCTCAACGGCACGCTCGCCACGACCCGCTGGCTGGTCGCGATCCTGGAGAACCACCAGCAGCCCGACGGCAGTGTCCGGGTGCCCGAGGCGTTGGTGCCGTACGTCGGCACCTCGGTGTTACAGCCCAAGTAAGAGAACCACGTCGGCGGGGGCATGACGGTGGCACAACCGGTTCGGGTGACGGTGCTCGGTCCGGTGCGGGCGTGGGTCGGTGACGACCCGGTGGACCTGGGCGCGCGCATGCAGCGGGCGCTGCTGGCCCGGTTGGTGGCGGCCCGCGGGCACACGGTGTCGGTCGACCGGCTCATCCACGACCTGTGGGAGGGCGAACCGCCGCCCAAGGCGCTGTCGGCGCTGCAGGTCTACGTCTCGCATCTGCGCCGGGTGCTCGAACCCGGCCGGCAGCGCCGGGCTCCGGCCCGCATACTGGTCAGCGCCGCGCCCGGATACTGCCTGCGGTTGCCGGACGACGCCGTCGACGCCTGGTTCTTCGAATCGAAAGTGACTGCGGCGCAAGTTGAATCAAATCCGGTGCGGCGTGCCCAGCTGCTCGACGAGGCGCTGGCCGGCTGGGCCGGCGAGCCGTTCGCCGGGGCCGGTGACGCCTTGTGGGCGGTGCCGGAGGTGTCCCGGCTGACCGAACTCCGGTCGGCCGCGGTGGAAGGTCAGGCGGCCGCGCACGTCGAGCTCGGCCGGTACGGCACCGCGGTCGCGGCGTTGGAGGGGCACGTCGCCGCGCATCCGGGACGGGAAGGCGCCGCCGCGGTCCTGGCGACCGCCCTGTACCGCACGGGCCGGCAGGCCGACGCGCTCGAGGTGCTCCGGCGCACCCGCGAGCACCTGATCGACGAGCTGGGTCTCGAGCCCGGCCGCGCCCTGCGTGATCTCGAGCGCGACATCCTGCGGCAGGCCGACCATCTGGAACCGTCGCGGCCCGCGCCCTTCCGGGCGACGGCGCCGGAGGTTCCGGACGCGGCGCCGCGCGAACCGGCGGGCCTCGTCGCGTACGGCCGGGCCGAGGAGCTCGCGGCCATCGACGCCGCGGCACGCAGCGTCGACACCGGTGCCAGTGCGGTGCTGTGGATCGGCGGCGAGGCGGGCTCCGGCAAGACCACGCTCGCGGCGGCCGCCGCGGCCCGGCTGCGCGCGGCCGGCTGGCGGACCGTGCACGGCCGGTGCCAGGAGGTCCACGGCGCGCCGGCGGGGTGGGCGTGGACCGAGGTGCTCCGGGAGCTGGTCGACGCGACGGACCAGGACCGGCAGGCGCTGGCCCCGCTGCTGCACGACGGCGCCGCGGCCGATCAGGGCACGTTCTGGCTCGGGCAGGCGGTCGCCGACGCCCTGAGCGCCGTCGCCGACCAGCAGCCGCTGGCCGTCGTCCTCGACGACCTGCACCGCACCGACGGCCTCACGCTGGAGCTGTTGCGCCTCGTCGCCGACCGCATCCAGGACCGCCGCGTGCTGGTCATCGCGACGTACCGCCCGTCGGAGGATCGCGGCGAACTCGAGGTGGCGCGGGCGGCGCTGACGGTGCACACGTCGGCGCACCTGATCCTCGGCGGCCTGGACGCCGCGGCCACCGCCGCCGTCGCCGCCGACTGCGGACTGACGACCAGCGGCGAGGCGCTTCGCCTGCTGCGCGAACGGACCGGCGGCAACCCGCTGTTCGTGCGGGAACTGGCCCGGCTGATGGCCGCCGAGGGGCCCGACGCGGTGTGGGCGTCGGTGCCGGTCGGGGTGCGCGACGTGCTGCGGCGCCGGCTCGCCCGGCTGCCCGGCCCGACGGTCACCGCACTGCGCCAGGCCGCCGTGCTGGGCCGCGACATCGACGTCGACCTGCTGGCCGAGCTGGGCCGGAGTGATCCCGACGATCTGCTCGACGCCCTGGAACCGGCCGTGCTGCTGGGCCTGCTCGACGAGCCGACGCCCGGCCGGCTGCAGTTCGCGCACGGGCTGGTCCGCGACACCCTCTACGAGGACACCTCGAAACTGCGTCGGTCCCGGCTGCATGCCGCGGCGCTGGAGCTGCTGCGCGCACCCGGCCGCTCGGTCGACCAGGCCGCGCTGGCGCACCATGCCGTCGCCTCGGCAACCGCGGAAACCGCTTCGGCCGCAGCCGATTTCGCGACCGCCGCGGCGCGTGACGCGGGTTCGGTCGGCGCCCACGCCGAAGCGGCCCGGCAGTGGCGCGCCGCGGTCCAGATGCTCGAACTCGCCGCCAGCCGGCAGCTCGCGCCGAGCGTGGCGATGCTGGATCAGGACATCGAGGTCCGCTGCGGCCTGATCGCCGCGCTCGCGCAGTCCGGCGACGCCGTCACCGCGCGCAGCGAGATGAAGTGCGCGCTGCAGCTGGTGTCGGGCCGGTCGCGCGACGATCTGGTGGTGCGCATCCTCACCGCGTGGGACACCCCGCTGGTGTGGCGCGACCGCGAGTACGACGAATCCGACGGCCAGATGATCGGGCTGCTGCGGCACGTGCTGGCCGGCTCCGGGGTGACGGCCGCGGACCGCATCCGGCTGCTGAAGGCGCTCTACGTCGAGCTGGAGGGCAACGACCCGGAGGGCGCGTTGGCCGCCAGCACCGAGATGCTCGCGCTGGCGCGGCAGGTGTTCGCCGACGATCCGGGGACGGGCCGGCTGCTGTGCACCGCGCTCAACGTGCACGCCTTCTGTGCTCTCGGCCCCGACCTGGACGCCGAGCGCGACGTCCTCGCCGCCGAACTGCTGCAGACCGCAGAGGCCGCCGAGCAGGCCGACTACCAGGCGGTGGCGCACTGGCTGCTGTCGCTGGCCGCCGGCAACCGCTCCGACCTGGCGACGGCCAAGCGCCACGTCGACCTCGCGGTGGCGCGCGCGAGCACCGGCCAGCTGGTCCATCTGCTCGGTGTGCTGGGCCTGTTCCAGGCCCGGATGTACCTCCTTGCCGGCCGGCTGGAGGAGGCGGTGAGCGCCTACACCGACCTGGCCGCGCGGATGGCCGAAAACGGCGCCGCCAACGGCGCGAAGCTGGCGATGGTCGGCCGGGTGACGGGTGAGTTCTGCCTCGGCGACCTGGGCACCCTGGCCGACGAGCTGGTGTTCTTCTACCGCGAGATATCGGTCGCCGCGCTGGACGCGGCGGTACTGGCGTTGGTCGCGCGGGGCCGCGAGGCCGAGGCCCGGGCGCTCTGGCCGGACCGCAAGCCGATCGAGCGGGCCTACTTCTGGGTGCCGTTCACCGTGCTGCGGGTAAATGCCGCGGCGGCGATGGGTGACCTCGACGAGGTGCGGGCCCGCGCGGCCGAGCTCGAGCGCTACTCCGGCAGCATCGCCGGGCTCGGGGTCGACGGGCTCATGGTCGGGCCCGTCGACGACGCGCTGGCCGCGGCCGCCGAGGCGCTGGGCCGGCCCGACGACGCCCGCGCCTACCGCAAGGCCGCCGAGGCGCTGCGGTCCCGGCTCGCGGCCGAGGCGCTGAGTTTCATCGACTAGTCGGCCAGGGCCTCGAGCCGGCTCTCCGCGAGGTCGCCGAAGACGGTGCGCACCACGCGCCGGTGCCGGAACATCAGCACCGCGAGGAAGGCTCGCAACCCGATGCTCAGCTTGCCCGCCATCGAGGCGCGCTCGTCGTCGGTCATCACGGCCAGCGAGCGCGGGCCGTCGAACGACATCCGGCTGCCGGCGCGGGCGGCCGCCTCCACGTCCTCCCAGTCGTCCACCGACACGTGCTCGGTGATCAGGGGGAACAGGTCGAGTTCTTCGTCGTTGATGTGCTCGGTCAGCAGCGCGGTGAGTTCGGCCAGTTCGAACGCCATCAGGAACGCGACCTTGCGGTCACCGTTGGACAGCCGGAACGCCGCGGCGCGGGCCCGCAGCTGATCCAGGCGCGGATCCAGCGCGGCGTGATCGTCGGTGAGTTCGCTCAGGTCGAGGTGAGCACCGACGCTGGCCTGGATGACCGGCCACAGCACGGTGTCCTCGGTGCTGTGGTGGTGATGGATCGAGTCGCACAGCATCTCGATGTACTGCGAGATGGCGCGGGCCCGGGCGGGCGTGCAGATGATGTCGCGGTCGCGCACGGCCTTGGCGAGCTCGGTGAGCCGGACCAGGTCGACGAGCATGGCGCGGTGCGCCAGCGTGATGCCCAGCAGGTCGGGCCTGGGCTCGCCGGCCTGGCGGGGTGCGACGCTGACGACGGGGACGGAGGTGGGCACAGCAGACTCCTCATGATCGGTTGTGCACAGCCTGGTGCCCGTGACTTAAGCGCGACTTGGTTGTGGCTTGTCGGCGCTGGTCACGGCCGCAGTAGGGTGGCAGCCATGATCGATCTCGACCTGGACGACATGCGTGGCTGGTTCGGCTTCGGGGTGGCGGGCAATTTCGCCGGCCATCTCGAACAGGCCGGGGAGGCAGTCGATTTCGTCAACGTCCGGTCCGAGGGCGGGGCGCCGAAGGGTATTTTTCCGTGGTACGCGCCGAGCAGCAACACGTTTCTGGGCGAGTTCCCGCTGTCGACCGATGCCGTCCAGCTGCCGGTCAGTGACACCCCGCTGAACCTGCAGATCGAGCCCGAGGTCGGGCTGGCGTGCGAGGTGTCGTGGTCGGGCGACCGCGTGGTCGGGCTGCGGCCGTTCGCGCTGGGCGCGTTCAACGACTGCTCCATCCGCCGGCCGAACGCCCCGAAGATCAGCCACAAGAAGAACTGGGGCCCGGCGTCCAAGGGGGTGGCCCCGCAGTTCTTTGCGATCGACGACCTGAGCCCCGACGGTCCGACGTCGTCGCTGCGGTTGGCCAGCTTCCTCGACGACGGCAGCGGCGTCGAGCAGGCGTACGGACAGGACAGCCCGCTGCTGGGCTACTCCTATTACGGCACGCAGCTGCTGGACTGGATCGTGGACCGGCTGGCGAACCAGAAGGGTTCGGACGACACGCCTTTGGAGGATGTCGGCGCCCTGATGGTGGCCAGCGGACGCCCGGCGCACCTGCTCGTCGGCATCGGCGCGACGCGCTACACCGAGCTGGGGGAGTCCACGTACCTCAAGCCGGGCGACCGGGCGATCGTGCGCGTGTACGACACCGCCTCCGACGACGTCTCCGAGTTGCTGCAGACGGTGCGGACCGCCGATTAGCTTGGTTCACCTCCCGGATTTCGGCGTAGCATTGGTGCACGTCGGGGCCATCGGCCGGAGGTGTCCATGATGTTCGACTCGACCCGCTCTCTCGTCCTCGCGTCCACGGCAATGCTCGCGTTGGGCTTCAGCACTGCTGTGGCCGCCGCCGATCCACCCGGTCCGGGCACCCCGTGTGGCCAGGACAAGGTGATCACGTCCATCAACACGTGCGAGCCGCTCAACGCGTCGTGTACGGGTTATGACGGCATGCTCATCGGCCGCGTCGCCGCGGACGGGCGGTGCGTGATTCCCGGGCTCGATGGCACCAGGTGGTAGCGCGACCGGCTGAGATTTCGTCAACCGCGACGAGCGGCCTGGTCTCCCAATAACTCGTCGAGCGTGGCCAGGAACTCCTTGGGCCGCAACGGGGTACAGGCGGGCGCCGGGGTGGTGCCGACGACGTCGAGGGTCACCAGCGTCGACTTGATGGGCCGCCAGATGTCCAGCGGCAGCCACCGGCGCGGGTCGGTGCCGCCCCAGATCAGGAACCGGTCCATGATGAAGCCGAGCGACTCGGCCTTGTAGCCACGGACGGCGCTCAGCGGGATGATCTTCGACGTGCCCGACGGAAAGTGGTAGCGGCGCAACGTGATCGCCTGCCGGTCCAGGAAAATCTGGCCGTCGTCGTAGTGCGCGTCCGAGCGCGGCCCGGACTGGGCGCTCGTCACCGCTTGGTGCTCCGCAACTCATGACCCTTGGAGGTCAGGCAGCGGCCGTTGTCCAGGTTCCACTGCCACCCGTGCAGGTTGCAGGTCAGTGTGTTGCCCTCGACGATGCCGAACTTCGACAGGTCGGCCTTCAGGTGCGGGCACCGGCGCTGAATCTCGTAGCCGCCCATATCGATTGACGCCGACGTGTCGTGCGCCTCGGCGAACCAGCCGTCGGCGTAGGCGATGCGTTCGTCGGTCAGGCACTTGAAGAACGTGTACAGGTACTCGTTGTAGCCGCCGACGCGCCACGCCTGGAAGCGGGTGGACAGGAAGATGGTGTTGACCCAGTCCGGCTCGTCGTCGCGCAGCACGGTGCGCACCAGTTCGGGTGCGATGCCGAAGCCGTAGCGGAACTTCTCGTCCGGAATCGCTTCCCGCACAGCCCGTTTCGGGAAGTCCAGCACCACGGTCTCGCTGCCGATCCGCAGCTCGACGGGATAGCCGATGCCGTCGCAGATCTGGTCGCTCTGCACCATGATCGGCTCGAACTTGGCGCGCAGCGGCTCCAGCAGCGAATCGCCGGAAGCCGGTGCCCACGAAGCCTTTTCTGCGGCCAGCACCGGTGCCATGCGCTGCGCGTAGGCCTCGATATAGTCGGCCTTGCCGGTCGTGAAGATCGCCTCGGCCTCGGCGTCCGGAATCGGGTGCACGAGCGCGTCGAGCGTCGAGCCGGTGAACGTCGCCACCGTGCCGGGAATCATCAGCAGGCCGCCGTCGTGGCCGTGGCTGCGCAGCTGGTCCAGGAATACCGCCTGGTCGGGGAAGATGTTGGCCGGATCGTCGTGATCGTCGTTGAGCCAACGCAATTCGGGATCAAGGAAGCAGGGCGGGCCGGCCGACGGCACCACCCAGGTGGCGCCCACCTGCGCGATGTACTGGCGACAGCGGTCCATCTGCCGTTGCCGCTTCTGGGTGCCGAAGGCCTCCTTGGCGCGGGCCGGCATGTCGTAGACCATCGGGTACCAGATGGCGCCTGAGTACTGCAGCATGTGCACGTCGACGTCGCCGAACTCGGTGCCCACCATGTCCAGGTCGATCGGGCGGGCGTCGTTCATGTTGAACGCGACGGTCTCACCGTCGGACACCACGAGACCCGAGTCGCCGATCGGGCCGTCGGCCGGGGCGCGCAGGGCGATGATCATGACGTCCAGGTCACCCTTGGGCCCGCTGACGCGGTGCTTCACCGAATCGGTGGTTTCGAAGAACGTGTGGAAGCCGAGCGCCTCGAGTTCACGACGCAGGTCCGGCACCGGGTAGTCGGGCAGCAGCACCGTCGCGTTCTTGTTGACGTGGGCGCGCAGGTGCTCCGGATCGAAGTGGTCCTTGTGCACGTGGCTGACGTACAGGTAGTCGCAGTCGCCGAGCGTGTCCCAGTCCAATTGGCTGTTGTCGGGGAACGGGAACCACGACGCGAAGTAGGCCGGGTTCACCCACGGGTCGCAGAGAATGCTGCCCGCGGCGGTATCGATCCGGAATCCGGCGTGTCCAACGCTTGTGACCTGCACTAATGCCCCTTTTGGCGGTGACGAGTTCGCCAGCGAGTCTAGCCGGATTCCGGAGCGTCCCAGAGCGAGCGGTAGTAGTCGATGCGTTCGTCGTCGCGCGCCACCCCGTAGGCGTCCAGCAGGGCGGCCTCGTAGTTGCCGGGGTAGTTCCAGTCCAGGGACATGGTGGCGATCGCCAGGTCGGCCCACCGGTCGGCCACCCCGAGGTCCCCGATGTCGACGTGCCCGACGAACACGCCGTCGTCGCTCAGCAGGGTGTTCGGCGCGCAGGCGTCGCCGTGGCAGACCACGAGCCGGTCGGGGTCTGGGACGTCGGAGACCCAGGAGGGCCGACCGAAACCGCAGTCCGCGACGGGCAACGCGTCGTGCATGGCCCGCAGGCCGGCGCCGATCGCGCGGGCCGCGGTCTCGGGATCGTCGGACCACAGTGGGTCGACGGCGGAGCGCCCGGGCAGGCCCGCGGTGTGCAGCCAGCCCGGGCCCTCGCCCAGCACGTGCGGGACGGCGATGTACCGAACGGCCCAGCGCAGCCGGACGGACTCGTCGGTCAGCAGCGGCGCGTGCTCGGTGGGATAGGTCTTCACGTACTCGGCACCCGCGCCGATGGCGAACGTCACGCCGCCGAGTTCGTTCTCCCAGACCGCGGTCACGGGACGGCCGGCGGCCAGTGTGTCGACGACGTCGGGAACGGGGACGGGGCCACTGGGAAACGTCACCTGACCGACCTTTCCACGCCCGGTACCGACGGTCCGCACTAGGCTGATCCCCGTGGAACCGGTATATGGCACCGTGATCAAGCTGGCGCGCACGGTGTGGCGGGCGCAGGGTCTGAAATTCACCGTGACAGGCGCGGAGAACCTGCCGGTCAGTGGCGGCGCCGTGGTCGCGATCAACCACACCAGCTACTTCGACTTCACGTTCGCCGGGCTGCCCGCCGTCATGCAGAAGCGCGGCCGCAAGGTGCGGTTCATGGCGAAGAAGGAAGTCTTCGACAACAAGTACGGCGGCTGGCTGATGCGCAAGATGCGCCACATCGCCGTCGACCGTGGCAGCGGCGCCGAGTCCTACGCCGAGGCGGTCAAGCAACTCAAGGCAGGCGAGCTCGTCGGCGTCTATCCCGAGGCCACCATCAGCCGCAGTTTCGAGATCAAGGCGTTCAAGTCGGGCGCGGCCCGCATGGCCATCGAGGCCGACGTGCCGATCGTCCCGCACATCATCTGGGGTGCCCAGCGGATCTGGACCAAGGGTCATCCGCGCAACATGCGTCGTCCCAAGGTGCCCATCTTCATCCACGTCGGTGAGCCCATCTACCCGACGTTGCCCGCCGCCGAGCTGACGGCGCTGCTGCACGCCCGCATGCAGCACCTGCTGTCGGAAGTCCAGGACCGCTATCCCGAACATCCCGCAGGCGAGTTCTGGGTGCCGCACCGGCTGGGTGGTGGGGCGCCGACGCTGGCCGAGGCCGACCAGATGGACCTCGACGAAGCTCGCGAGAAAGCGGCACGTCGGGCGGCGCGGCAGGCGGAAGGTGCGCCGGAGTAGCGCCATGGAGCCAGTTTTCCGCGGCATCGAGATTGCCGCCAAGGCGGCCGTCGCCGCCACGGGAACCCGGATCACTTACCAAGGGCTGGAACACATTCCGGATACCGGTGGTGCGGTGATCGCGATCAACCACACCGCGTACGTCGACTTCCTGCCGGCCGGGCTGGCCGCCACGCATCGGCGGCGCCGGGTCCGCTTCATGCTCAAAGCCGAGGTGCAGCAGGTGCCGATGGGCAATTTCCTGGTCAAGCGGGCCGGGCTCATCCCCGTCGACCGCAGCTCCGGCGGCGACGCGTATCCCATCGCCGTGGAGCGGCTGCGCGCCGGGGAACTGGTCGGGGTGTACCCCGAGGCCACGATCAGCCGCAGCTTCGAACTCAAGGAGTTCAAGACCGGTGTGGCGCGGATGGCGCTCGACGCGCAGGTGCCGATCATCCCGGTGATCGTCTGGGGCGTGCACCGGATGTGGACCAAGGACCACCCGAAACGGTTGGGCCGCAAGAAGATTCCGGTCATCGTTCGGGTGGGCGCGCCGATCGAGGCGAACGGTCCCGTCGCGCAGCTGATGGCGACGCTGCAGCAGACGATGACCGAGCAGCTGCACGCTGTGCAGGAGGAGTACCCGCATCCGGCGGGTGAGTACTGGGTGCCGAGCCGCTTGGGCGGCGGCGCCCCGACGCCCGAGGAGGCCGAAGTGCTGGAGAAGGCCGAGCGGGCCCGCCGGGCAACTGGGGGCCGGTGATGCTGCCCGCACTCATTGCCACCGACGTCGACGGCACGCTGCTCGACACCCATGAGCGGGTGACGCCGCGGACCCGCGCCGCCGTGCAGGCCGCCGTCGCGAACGGCGCGAAGTTCGTGCTCGCCACCGGCCGGCCGCCGCGCTGGATTCCTCCGGTCGTCGACGCCTTGGGACTCGCGCCGATGGCGGTTTGCGCCAACGGCGCGGTGCTCTACGACTCGGCGACCGACCGGATCGTCTCGGCCCACACCCTCAGCCCGGATGCGTTGGGCGAGTTGGCCGAGATCGCGACCCGGGTGATCCCGGGTGTCGGGCTGGCGGTCGAACGGGTGGGCCGCACCGCGTTCGACGAGTCCATGCCGCAGTTCGCGAGTTCACCGGGCTACGAGCATGCCTGGCACAACCCGGACAACACCGAGGTCTCGGTCGAGGACATGCTCAGCGTGCCGGCGGTGAAGCTGTTGATCCGCAAGGCGGGCGCGCACAGCGCCGATCTGGCCGCGGCGCTGGCGCCGCACATCGGCGTCACGGGCGACCTGACCTATTCGACCAACAACGGGCTCATCGAGGTGGTGCCGCTGGGCATCAGCAAGGCGACGGGGGTCGCCGAGGTCATCCGCCCGTTGGGTCTGACGGCCGAGGACGTCGTGACCTTCGGCGACATGCCCAACGACATCCCAATGCTGACCTGGGCCGGACTGGGCGTGGCGATGGGCAATGCGCATCCGGAGGCCCTGGCGGCCGCCGACGAGGTCACCACGACCAACAGCGACGACGGGGTGGCCCGGGTGCTCGAACGCTGGTGGCTCTAGCCCGAGCCCGTTAGCTCTGCATCTCGATCCGGCTGAACCGCTCGAGCTGCACCGGCTCCTGCTTCGGCGGCGGTGGAAGTTCTTGCGGCACACCGTCGATGACACGCGTCACGGTGCCGTTCTCGCGGTCGAAGTTGAGGGTGCCGTGCTGGAAGTTCTGCACGATCCACTGCGGTTCGCCGATTTCGCCGCTGGTCGGCAGCCCGAGGGCGCCGCGTTCGAAACCCAGTGCGCCCCAGGCGTCGTAGAGCGCCCCGGTGAGCGGCTGCGCGCCGGTGGCCGGTGACCAGTACATGGCGCCGTGGTCGAACGTTGCGTAGCGGGTGTGGCCGTCGGCCGCGGCCTCCGGTGAGGTGGCGACGCCGAGCGGGCCGGACGCGCCGCCCATTGCCTGCCACTTGTCGAAGATGGCTCCGCCGCGCAGCATGTCCATCGCGCTCAGGGCACCGGGCGGGGCGGTGAAAGAGGCTGCGATGTCCCGTAATTCGCCCATGGCGGCGTAGGCGGCGTTGCCCGGGCAGTCGGTGTTGCCGACGTCGCGGTGGGTGAAGATCGTCGGCAGCGTCGGCGTCGCGCCGGCGGGGAAGTGGGTGAACGAGCCGCCGCCCGATGTCAGCACCACGCTGCCGAGGGGGTTGACGTGGTCCAGGCTCAGCCGCCAGCCGATGAGCCGGCCGGTCATCTTGAGCTGCAACGGGGTCGGGGGCACGGCGTCGAAGTCACCGAGCATGGCCACGCCCCAGGTGTCGACGTTGAAGCCACCGGTGTGCGAGCCCTCGACGGGCCGCGTCATACCGCCGAACCGGCCCTCGAAGACCTGTCCGTACTTGTCGACCAGCGCGTTGTAAGCGATGTCGCACCAACCCAATTCGCGGGTGTGGTACTCGTAGATCGACCGGACGATGCCCGCGGAATCCTCGGGCGCGTAGTCGTTGCTGCCGGCGGTGTGGTGCACGATGGCTGCCCGCACACCCGGGTCGTACACCGGTTGCCCGCAGCGGACGCTCTCGTTGGCGCCCCACTGGGCTCGGCTGATGATGTTCGGCGGCTGGTTCGGCGCCGACACCGCGGTCGGCTGGAACTGCACGTCGGCCGGTGCCTCCGGCGGGCTGATGAGCACCGCCTTCATGCTGGGGCCCAACGGCTTTTCGACGTCGACGGGGCGGTACCCGAGGCCAGGACCCTGCGGCCGGTCGCCGGCGGGCGGCGTGGCGGCGGCTTCGGCGGGCCGGGTGACCGCGATCTGGACGGTGTTGGTGCGGCCGACGAACACGGGCTCGGTGCCGCGCGTGGTGGCATGCGCTTCCCCGACGCCGTCGGGCGCCTCGACCTCGTACCACGGGCCCCAGGATCCGTCGGCCTTCTGGGCGCGTACCCGGGCCGAGGTTCCGGTGAAGTCGGACGCGGTGAGCGCGACCAAAGAGAAAGGAGTGTCCTGGTGGATTTCCCGGACGGTCTGTCCGCCACCGACGCCGGCCAGTGGCTGCGTGCGGAGCTCGGGCGCCGACGGCTTGTCGTCCGTCAGACCGGGGATGCCCGGGATGCCGCTGACGGCCAACGGCACCATCACGACGGTCGCCGCCAGGGCGGACAACAGTATTGACGGTGCGGGACGACGGCGCGGCACAGCGCGAATGTTACGTATGTGTCAGGTGTTACCCGTGTTTCGACACGGATTACTGTGCTGTCAATTCTCTGCAAGACGCCGCAACGGCACCGCAGAGCCTTGGGGCTTCTGCGGTGCCGTCTCGGTTACAGGTCTTCAGTTGTGTGTGACGGATGTCAGACCGCGGGAGCGGCCACTGCGGGTGCGGCCGCGGCGGCTGCCGCGGGGGCGGCCTGAGCGGACTTCACCGCTGAGGTGATGGCCGGCACGACCATGCCCTTCAGCAGATCGATCGCCTGGGTCGCACCCAGCTGGTTGGCCGCGCTGGTCAGGTCGCTGATCAGACCGCCGCCACCGCTGCTCGGGGCCGCGCCGAGGCCGAGGCCATCGCCGCCGCCCAGTCCGACCGACGGGTCACCGAGGATCGGGTAGCTGCCACCGAGGCCCTGGCCGGGGCCGAGGCCCAGGCTCGCGTTGGGATCGGTCATCGGCATACCGGCAGCACCGAGTCCGGCCGGGTTCGCGCTGATCGACGGCGTCGTCAGACCCGTGGCGTTCAGGCCGGGAGCGGTCAACCCGGGCGTGCTCACGCTCGGGAGGGTCGCGCCCTGGGTCGTCAGACCGGCGCTGGGCAGGCCACCCAGGCCCGGGGTCAGCGACGACGGGCTGGTGGCGCCCAGACCGGCCGGCGGGGTCAGGCCGGGTGCGGTCGCCCCGGTCGGTGGGGTCAGGCCAGGTGCGGTCAGCCCGGTCGACGGCGTGGTGAGCCCGGTCGACGGGGTGGTGCCCAGGCCCGGGGTCAGGCCGGCCGGCGGAGTGAGTCCACCCGCCGGCGTCAGGCCGGCCGGCGGCGTCAGGCCGGGGGTGGTGCCCAGGCCGGGGGTCAGGCCGGTCTGCGGGGTCAGGCCGCCGGTCAGCGGGCTGGGGGAGCTCGCGGCTCCGCCCATGAGGTTCGGCAGGTTGACGCCGAACTGGGACAGGCCCTGGGACAGCGCGGACATGACCTCGTTGGGCAGGTCGGTCACGAGCGCGGCCTGGACGAATTCCCGGTGCTGCGGAGTCGGGTTTGCCGGGGTCATCTCGGCGACCGCCACGAGTGCGATCGGACTTGCGACGGCCACGGCGGCGACTGCGCTCATGGCTGTCGAGAGCTTGCGTCGACGTCGGTTAGGCACGGAAGTCTCCTCAATCTGTGGGGTACGGCTCGAGCTGGCTTGCTGAGTCGTCGGTACTGACGCAATCGATGTTAAAGCTGTGATTAGTGGGATTAGAGTGACGATGCGGAATCGTGAGCGAATTGCGACCGGCCCGCGCACTGCCCGACCCGACCGGGTGTTTTCGGGCCGGACGGCCTCTGTCGGATACCCTGAACGCCGATGACCTCCGCTGATTCCCGGGGCGCTGCGAGCCAGTCCTCCGGCCCTTATGACCTCATCGTCGTCGGCTCCGGATTCTTCGGACTGACGATTGCCGAGCGCGCGGCAACCCAACTCGACAAGCGGGTGCTGGTCGTCGAGCGCCGTCACCATCTCGGCGGCAACGCCTACTCCGAAGCCGAGCCCGAAACCGGCATCGAGGTGCACAAGTACGGCGCCCACCTGTTCCACAACTCCAATCAGCGGGTGTGGGACTACGTGCGGCAGTTCACCGACTTCACCGGCTACCAGCACCGCGTCTTTGCCATGTACGACGGCCAGGCCTACCAGTTCCCGATGGGGCTGGGTCTGGTGTCGCAGTTCTTCGGGCGCTATTTCAGCCCGGACGAGGCCCGTGCCCTGATCGCCGAGCAGTCCGCCGAGATCAACACCGACGACGCGCAGAATCTCGAAGAGAAGGCCATCTCGCTGATCGGCCGGCCGCTGTACGAGGCCTTCGTCAAGGGCTACACCGCCAAGCAGTGGCAGACCGACCCCAAGGACCTGCCCGCGTCGATCATCAGCCGCCTGCCGGTGCGCTACAACTTCGACAACCGCTACTTCAACGACACGTACGAGGGCCTGCCGGTCGACGGTTACACCGCCTGGCTGGAGAACATGGCCGCCGACGAGCGCATCGACGTGGTGCTGAACACCGACTGGTTCGACGTGCGCGACCGCCTGCGGGCCGAGAGCCCCGGCGCCCCGGTGCTGTACACCGGCCCGCTCGACCGCTACTTCGACTACTCCGAGGGCCGGCTGGGCTGGCGCACCCTGGACTTCGAGATGGAAGTGCTGCCCATCGGAGACTTCCAGGGCACGCCCGTCATGAACTACAACGACCCCGACGTGCCGTTCACCCGGATCCACGAGTTCCGGCACTTCCACCCCGAGCGGGATTACCCGACGGACAAGACCGTCATCATGCGGGAGTACTCGCGCTTCGCCAACGACGACGATGAGCCGTACTACCCGATCAACACCGATTCGGATCGCGCGATCCTGGCGGCCTACCGCGCCAGGGCCAAGGCCGAGACCGAGGAGAACCGCGTGCTGTTCGGGGGCCGGCTGGGCACCTATCAGTACCTCGACATGCACATGGCCATCGCCAGTGCGCTGAACATGTACGACAACGTGCTGATGCCGCATCTTCGTGACGGCGTGGCACTCGCCGGTGCAGAAAGTAGCTGAAGACCATGAGCGACATCCCATCCGGCGCGTTGGCGTCGGGAGAATCCCGTGCGGTGAGCCTGCTGTCGCGGGTCATCCTGCCCCGTCCGGGTGAGCCCCTCGACGTCCGCAAGCTGTACATCGAGGAGTCGTCCACCAACGCCCGGCGCGCGCACGCCCCGACCCGCACCACGCTGGAAATCGGTGGGGAGTCCGAGGTTTCGTTCGCCACCTACTTCAACGCGTTCCCGGCCAGCTACTGGCGCCGCTGGACGATCCTGACGTCGGTGGTGCTGCGCGTCGAGCTGACCGGCAGCGCCCGTGTCGACGTCTACCGGTCGAAGGCGACCGGCGCACGAATCACCGTGGGCGGCAGCGAGATCGCCAGTGGTGAGGACGGTCTGCCGGCCGTGGTCGAGTTCGAGATCGGCCTGGAACCGTTCGAGGACGGCGGCTGGATCT
This sequence comes from Mycobacterium sp. UNC410CL29Cvi84, assembly GCF_000686745.1. Taxonomy (NCBI): domain Bacteria; kingdom Bacillati; phylum Actinomycetota; class Actinomycetes; order Mycobacteriales; family Mycobacteriaceae; genus Mycobacterium; species Mycobacterium sp. UNC410CL29Cvi84. Next base: position 385,820 of record NZ_JMLM01000003.1, on the reverse strand, counting down.
GGTTCGACATCACCACCGACAGCGCGGTGACGGTGCACAACGCCGGGTGGTACGCCCCCGTGGAAGCGCCGGGCCACGCGAACATCACGGTCGGTATCCCGACCTTCAACCGCCCGGCGGACGCCGTCAACGCACTCGCGGCGCTGACGTCGGATCCGTTGGTGGACAAGGTGATCGGTGCGGTCATCGTGTCCGATCAGGGTGCCAACAAGGTCAAGGATCACCCCGACTTCGCGGCGGCCGCGGCCCCGCTGGCCGACCGGTTGTCCATCCACAACCAGCCGAACCTCGGTGGCTCCGGCGGCTACAGCCGCGTCATGTACGAGGCGCTGAAACACACTGACTGCGAACAGATTCTGTTCATGGACGACGACATCCGTGTCGAGCCCGACTCGATCCTGCGGGCGCTGGCGTTCAACCGGTTCGCCAAGACCCCGACCCTGGTCGGCGGCCAGATGCTCAACCTGCAGGAGCCCTCGCACCTGCACGTCATGGGTGAGATGGTCGATTCGGCGAACTTCATGTGGACGCACGCCATCAACGCCGAGTACGACCACAACTTCGCGAAATATCCCCTCGCCGACGAGGAGGAGTACCGCAGCAAGATCCTGCACCGCCGCATCGACGTCGACTACAACGGCTGGTGGATGTGCATGATCCCGCGCGCGGTCGCCGAGGAACTCGGCCAGCCGCTGCCGCTGTTCATCAAATGGGACGACGCGGACTACGGCCTGCGCGCCGGCGAGCACGGCTACCCGACGGTGACCCTGCCCGGCGCGGCGATCTGGCACATGGCGTGGAGCGACAAGGACGACGCCATCGACTGGCAGGCGTACTTCCACCTGCGCAACCGCCTCGTGGTGGCGGCGCTGCACTGGGACGGCAACATCCGTGGCCTGGTGGCGAGCCACTTCAAGGCGACCATGAAACACCTTCTGTGCCTTGAGTATTCGACGGTGGCCATCCAGAACCGGGCGATGGACGACTTCCTCGCCGGGCCGGACAACCTGTTCACCATCCTCGAGTCCGCACTGCCCGACGTGCGCGCCATGCGTGCCGAGTACCCGGACGCGGTGGTGCTGGAGAGCGCGACCGCGCTGCCCGCGCCGTCCGACAAGAAGTGGCGCCGGAAGGTCAAGATTCCCACCAGCCTGCCCGCCATCGCGATCCGGCTGACGCGGGGCGTGGTGAACCAGCTCAAGCCGCACGACCCGGAACACCATGTGCGGCCGCAGATCAACGTCGCGACGCAGGATGCCCGCTGGTTCTCGCTGTGCATGGTCGACGGTGTCACCGTCACCACCGCCGACGGTCGCGGCGTCGTCTACCGCCAGCGCGACCGCGAGAAGATGTTCGAGTTGCTGCGTGAGTCGCTCAAGCGCCAGGCGCTGCTGGCCCGCAAGTTCAACCGCATGCGGAAGGTGTACCGCAACGCACTGCCGGAGCTGACGAGCAAGGAGAAGTGGGAGACCGTGCTTCTGGCCTCCCAGACCGAGTCGGCTGGTGCCCGGTGAGCCTCGAAGGCGCTGAAGGCATCGAGGGCGACGTCATTGCTGACGTCCCCCGCGGCGAGGACGCCATCCTGGTCGGTGTCCAGTCCGCGCTGACCGGTCGTCCCGGCGTCCTCGCGGGCGCCCGCGTGCTGTCGTACTTCGGTGAGCACAGCCTGGGCTGGTTCGCCGTCTGTGGTCTGGGCGCGCTGCTGCAGCCGCAGCGCCGCCGGGCCTGGGTGACCGCAGGTGTCGGCACCTTCTTCGCCCATGCGGCCGCCGTCCTGATCAAGCGGGTGGTGAAACGTGAACGCCCGCAACACCCGGCCATCGCCGTCAATGTCGGAACCCCGAGCCGGCTGAGCTTCCCGTCGGCGCATGCGACGTCGACCACCGCCGCGGCCATCCTCATCGGCCGGGCCACGGGCCTGCCGCTGCCGTGGTTCCTGGTACCGCCGATGGCGTTGTCCCGCTTGGTTCTCGGCGTGCACTACCCCAGTGACGTGCTCACCGGTGTCGTGGTGGGAACCGTGGTCGCCGAATCAGTCGGGGCGGTTTCGGAGCGAACTGCCAAGCGCGAACCGAAGGCTGGGGTATGACCGAACAGACGCAGGAGCTGGGGCCGCCGAAGAATCTGGCCGCCGGCATCGTCAAGGCGCTGCGGCCGCGGCAATGGGTGAAGAACGTCCTGGTCCTGGCCGCACCGCTGGCGTCGCTCGGCGTCGGGGCCCACTACAGCTACACCGAGGTCTTCAAGGCCGTCGGTGTCGCGTTCGTGGTGTTCTGTATGGCCGCTTCGTGTATCTACCTCATCAACGACGCCCGTGACGTCGAGGCCGACCGGGTGCACCCGACGAAGCAGTACCGGCCCATCGCCGCCGGCGTCGTGTCGGTACAGCTGGCCTACTCGCTGGCCGTCGTGCTCGGTGTCGGCTCGCTGGCCATCTCGTGGTGGCTCACGCCCAGCCTGGCGATCGTCATGGCGGTGTACCTCGCGACGCAACTGGCCTACTGCTTCGGCCTGAAACATCAAGCGGTGCTGGACATCTGCATCAATTCGTCGGGATTCCTGATCCGCGCCATCGCCGGTGGCGCGGCCGCCGGCATCCCGCTGTCCAAGTGGTTCCTGCTGGTGTTCGCGTTCGGCTCGCTGTTCATGTCGGCCGGAAAGCGTTACGCCGAACTGCAACTCGCCGAACGCACCGGCGCCAAGATCCGTAAAGCGCTGGAGTCCTACACCAGCAGCTACCTGCGGTTCGTCTGGACGCTGTCGGCGACCGCCGTGGTGCTCTGCTACGGCCTGTGGGCCTTCGAGGGCAACAAGGGCCCGTGGTTCGCGGTGTCGATGGTGCCGTTCACCGTCGCGATCCTGCGCTATGCCGTCGACGTCGACAGCGGCGCGGCGGGTGAACCCGAGGAGATCGTGCTGAACGACCGGGTGTTGCAGCTGCTGGGCGTCGCCCTGGTCGCAACGCTCGTCGCTGCGATTCTGCCCGGACTGATCCGGTGATCGATTCGCCCGCACAGCAATTGCTGCGCGGGCCGGTCTTCCCGTATGGCCGGGCCGCGCGGATCAGCCTGTGGTTGAGCGTCGTGGTGTCCGCCGCGTTGTTCGGCTGGGGCGCCTGGCAGCGCCGGTGGATCGCGGACGACGGCCTCATCGTGCTGCGCACGGTGCGAAACCTGTTGGCCGGCAACGGCCCCGTCTTCAACGTCGGTGAGCGCGTCGAGTCCAACACCTCGACGCTGTGGACCTATCTGGTCACCCTCGGTGCCTGGATCGGTGGCTCGGTGCAGCTCGAGTACGTGGCCCTGGCGTTGGCGCTGACGCTGAGCGTGGCGGGCCTGGTCTTCGCGATGCTCGGCACCGGCCGGCTGTACGCCCCCGGCCTGCGCGGCCGCCGCGCGCTGTTGGTGCCGGCCGGCGCCCTCGTCTACATGGCCGTGCCGCCGGCGCGTGACTTCGCGACGTCGGGCCTGGAGAACGGCCTCGTCATGGCCTACCTGGGGCTGCTCTGGTGGATGATGGTGTGCTGGTCGCAGGCCTTGCGCGTGGCCCCACCCGAGGCCCGCGAAGCCGATGCCAACGCGACCGGCGCCCGATTCGACGGCACCCTGGCCTGTCTGGCCGGCCTGTCGGTCCTGGTACGCCCCGAACTCGCCTTGATCGGCGGGGTGGCGCTCGTCATGCAGCTGGTCGCGGCCCGGGGCAAGCGCCGCCGCGTCGTGATCCTGGTGGCCGGTGGTCTGCTCCCGATCGCCTACGAGATCTTCCGGATGGGCTACTACGGCCTGCTGGTGCCCATCACCGCGCTGGCCAAGGACGCCACCGGATCCAAGTGGCAGCAGGGCTTCGTCTACCTCGGCAACTTCAACCGGCCCTACCTGTTGTGGATCCCCGCGGTGCTGACCGTGGCGCTGGCGATTGTGTTGTTCGTCACTCACAGCCGGCCGTGGTGGGGCCAGACCGCGCCCCGCGGCTACAGCCTTTTGGCCCGCCGGATTCAAAGTCCCACGGCCGTAGTTGTTTTCATGGCCGGCAGCGGCCTGGTGCAGGGCCTGTACTGGCTGCGCCAGGGCGGTGACTTCATGCACGGCCGGGTGCTGCTGGTGCCGCTGTTCTGCCTGGTCATCCCGGTGGCGGTGATCCCGATCGTGCTGCCCGACGGTAAGAACATCGCCCGCGAGGTCGGCTACGCGCTGGCCGGTACGACGACGGTCCTGTGGCTGGCGGTGGTCGGCTGGTCGCTGTGGGCCGCCAACTCACCGGGGCTCGGGTACGACGCCACCCGGGTGACCTACTCGGGCATCGTCGACGAACGGCGCTTCTACTCGCAGGCCACCGGGCACGCGCATCCGCTGACGGCTGCCGACTACCTCGACTACCCGCGCATGCGGGCGGTACTGACGGCCATCGACAACACCCCGGTCGGCGCACTGCTGCTGCCGTCGGGCAACTACGACCAGTGGGACGTGGTTCCGGCCATGCCGCCGCCGGTACCGGACCCGACGTCGCCGCCGCCGCCCAACTGGTTCGAAAAGGGTCCACACACAGTCTTTTTCACCAACCTGGGCATGATGGGCATGAACCTGCCGCTCGAGGTCCGGGTGATCGACCAGATCGGGCTGGCCAACCCGCTGGCCGCGCACACGGCACGACTGGACGACGCGCGCATCGGCCACGACAAGGACCTGTTCCCGGACTGGGCCGTCGCCGAGGGGCCGTTCCTGCGCAAACCACCGTGGATTCCGACGTATCTGGACCAGGACTGGGTGGCGCAGGCGGCGGTCGCGCTGACGTGCCCGGAGACGGAGACGATGTTGAGTTCGGTGCGGGCTCCCATGGGCTTCCATCGGTTCATGTCAAATCTGGTACACGCGTTCACATTTACGCGTTACCGGATCGATCGCGTGCCGTTATACGAGCTGCACCGCTGTGGGCTCGATGTGCCTCCGAGGCTGTCGACCCCTTACACTGGCTTACCGGCTACCGGTCCGTAGTTTCAGCGCACGAGCGCTGGCACGGTCTGAAGCGTAGGTAACGCCGGTGAACCATGCGGCGATAACCACTCGGGCGTGTGCGCCCGGCCTGATCGTCACCTCAACGGCAGAGGCGGGGATGAGGGTTGTCCGTACGCCGTCATAGGAAAGATTAGGGAGCGGTATGAGTTTCGTTGGGAAGATGCGGTCGATGGCCAAGGCCATGCCGCGCCGGATGGCGGTTGCGGCCGTTGCCGCGGCAGCGCTGCCCGGTCTTGTCGGTGTCGTCGGTGAAACGGCGACTGCAGGGGCTTTCTCGCGTCCCGGTCTGCCGGTTGAGTACCTGCAGGTTCCGTCCGCGGCCATGGGTCGCGACATCAAGATCCAGTTCCAGAGCGGTGGCGCCGGCTCGCCGGCCGTCTACATGCTCGACGGTCTGCGTGCGCAGGACGACTACAACGGCTGGGACATCAACACCGCCGCCTTCGAGTGGTACAACGGCTCGGGCATCTCGATGGTCATGCCCGTCGGCGGTCAGTCCAGCTTCTACAGCGACTGGTACAAGCCGGCTTGCGGCAAGGCCGGTTGCTCCACCTACAAGTGGGAGACCTTCCTGACCCAGGAGCTTCCCGCCTACCTGCAGGCCAACAAGTCGGTCAAGCCGACCGGTGGCGCTGCTGTCGGTCTGTCGATGGCCGGTTCGGCCGCGATGACCCTCGCCATCTACCACCCGCAGCAGTTCATCTACGCGGGCTCGATGTCGGGCTTCCTGAACCTGTCCGAGGGCTGGTGGCCGTTCCTGGTCAACATCTCGATGGGTGACGCGGGTGGCTACAAGGCCGACGACATGTGGGGCTCCACCGGCGACCCGAACAACGCCTGGAAGCGCAACGACCCGTTCGTGAACATCGGCACCCTGGTCGCCAACAACACCCGTCTGTGGGTCTACTGCGGCGACGGCAACCCGAGCGACCTGGGCGGCGACAACGTGCCGGCCAAGTTCCTCGAGGGCCTGACCATCCGCACCAACCGCACCTTCCAGCAGACCTACCTGGCTGCCGGTGGCACCAACGGTGTGTTCAACTTCCCCAACAGCGGTACCCACGACTGGGGCTACTGGGGCCAGCAGCTGCAGGCCATGAAGCCTGACCTGCAGCGCGTGCTGGGTGCTTCGGGACAGGCGTAACAACCTGATCCTGAGGTAAATCCTCTGGCAACAACTCGCACTGGCGGCGGCGACCTTCACGGGTCGTCGCCGCCAGTCGTTTACGTAGGGGTAGACGAATATCACCCCATCCGCTGGCAACGTTCCCTCCCTTTGTCCGGGACATCTGTCGAGGTGATGTGGTTCACTACAACGCGGGTTCAGGACGCTCGACGATCACGAACAGGTGAGGTTGGTTATGGGGCTGCAGGCAATGTTCCGGACGATGGCCGCGACGGCGGCGGCGGTAGTGCTGGCCGGCGGCCTCCTGACGGGTACCGGAACCGCGCACGCCGCGGGCGTGGAGACGCTGATGGTGCCCTCGGCCGCGATGGGCCGGGACATCCCGGTGACGTTCCAGGCCGGTGGCCCGCACGCCGTGTATCTCCTCGACGCCTTCAACGCCGGCCCGGACGTGAGCAACTGGGTCACCGCAGGCAATGCCATGGGCACGCTGGCCGGTAAGGGCATCTCGGTGGTCGCCCCGGCCGGTGGCGCGTTCAGCTTCTACACCAACTGGGAGCAGGACGGCAGCAAGCAGTGGGAGACGTTCCTGAGCCAGGAGCTGCCGGACTATCTGGCCGCCACCAAGGGCCTGGCCCCGAACGGCCACGGTGTCGTCGGAGCGGCCCAGGGCGGCACCGCCGCGTTGGCCCTCGCCGAGTTCCACCCGGACCGGTTCCGCTTCGCGGGCTCGCTGTCGGGATTCCTGACCCCGTCTTCGACGACGTTCAACGGCGCCATCACCGCCGGCATGCGCGAGTTCGGCGGTGTGGACACCTACGGCATGTGGGGCGCCCCGCAGCTGGGCCGCTGGAAGTGGCACGACCCGGATGTGCACGTGAGCCTGCTGAACCAGAACAACACCCGGGTCTGGGTGTTCAGCCCGTCGACGGTCACCTGCAGTGACCCGGCCGCGATGATCGGTTACTGCGACCAGGCGCAGGGCAGCAACCGCGCCTTCTACGCGCATTACCGCAGCGTGGGCGGCCACAACGGGCACTTCGACTTCCCGGACGGCCCGCAGCACGACTGGGGCAGCTGGAGCGGTCAGCTCGGTGCCATGTCGGGCGAATTGGTGAGCGTCATCCGCTAGCTCAACCGGAGTGATATTGCCGACGGAACCCGCCGGCGTGACCAGTCCGTGATGCCTGCTGACTAGATTCGGATGACAACCGCTTGATTCAGCCCGCAGGAGACCTCACACCACATGGCCACCAACAATCGCCGCCGCCGCCATCGCATCCTCGCCATTGCCGCGGCGGGTGCGGTGGCACTGCTGGTCATCGTGGTCGCCTTCGCGATCGTGGTGTGGCTGCGTCAGCCCGGTGAGATTCCGGGCCCGACGACGCCGCCCTCGGCGCAGCCGCCGACGTCCGGTCCCACCACGAAGCCGTCGAAGCCGCGTCCGGCCTACCAGTCGGCCGACTGCCCCGATGTGCAGCTGATCTCGATCCCGGGCACCTGGGAGTCCTCGCGGGCGCTCGACCCGCTGAACCCGACGCCGTCGTTCCCGATCGCGCTGCTGCTGAACGTCAGCAACCCGCTCGGCCAGCAGTTCGGTGCCGACCGGTTGGCGCAGTACACGGTGCCCTACACCGCGCAGTTCCATAACCCGCTGGCCGCGGACAACCAGATGTCGTACAACGACAGCCGCGAAGAGGGCAAGAAGAAGGCCGTCGAAGCCATCACGGACATCAACAACCGGTGCCCGCTGACGAGCTTCGTCATCATCGGCTTCTCTCAGGGCGCGGTGATCGCCGGCGACATCGCCAGTGACATCGGCAACGGCCGCGGTCCCATCGACCAGGATCTGGTGCTCGGCGTGACGCTGATCGCCGACGGCCGCCGCCAGCCCGACGTGGGCAAGGACATCGGCCCCAACCCTCCCGGCCAGGGCGCCGAGATCACGCTGCACGAACTGCCGCTCGGCATGCTCGGGCTCAACATGACCGGACCGCGCGTCGGCGGCTTCGGTGCGCTCAACGACCGGGTCAACGAGATCTGCGGTAAGGGCGACCTGATCTGCGCCGCGCCGACCGAGGCGTTCAACGTCGTGAACCTGCCCAGCACGCTGGCCACCCTGTCCGGTAGTGCGGCGGGACCGGTGCACGCGCTGTACAACACGCCGCAGTTCTGGACCCTTGACGGGCAGACCTCGACACAGTGGACACTGAACTGGGCGAAGGACCTCGTCGACAACGCGCCGCACCCCAAACACGGCTGACATCAGGCGTTGGCTACTGACGAGTACAACTGGGTCCATGTTCGGCCCGCCGAAGCGGTGGGGCGATTTGGCCTGCGAATACGCGTCACCTAACATTAAGAGATAGCTAAGAGCACGGTCTTATCATTGACTGAGCATCTTGGGGTGGCTTATCGCTACCGCCCGGTACCATTTCCCGGGATTTGGCGTGACTGGCCGCATACGACGTAACCAGCGCGGCAGGCTGTGACAGGAGATTTTGATGGCGTTCCACAACCCGTTCGTCAAGAACGGGAAGATCACCTTCCCGGACGGCGCCGGCATCGTGAAGCACGTCGAACGCTGGGCGAAGGTCCGCGGCGACCGGCTGGCCTTCAGGTTCCTGGACTACTCCATCGAGCGTGACGGCGAGGCCAAAGACCTGTCCTGGGCGCAGTTCAGCGCCCGCAACAAGGCGGTGGCCGCGCGGCTGCAGCAGGTCACCCAGGTCGGCGATCGCGTCGCGATCCTGTGCCCGCAGAACCTCGAGTACCTCGTGGCGTTCTACGGCGTCCTGTACTCCGGCCGCATCGCCGTGCCGCTGTTCGACCCGTCGGAGCCGGGCCACGTCGGCCGTCTGCACGCCGTGCTCGATGACTGCAAGCCGTCCGCCATCCTGACCACCACCGCCGCCGCCGAGGGCGTGCGCAAGTTCTTCCGCAGCCGCCCGGCCAACGAGCGTCCCCGTGTCATCGCCGTCGACGCCGTGCCGGACGAGGTTGCCGCGACCTGGATCCCCTTCGACGACGTCGACGAGCACACCGTCGCCTACCTGCAGTACACCTCGGGCTCGACCCGCATCCCGACCGGTGTGCAGATCACGCACCTCAACCTGGCCACCAACGTGGTGCAGGTCGTCGAGGCCCTCGAGGGCGAAGAGGGCGACCGCGGTCTGTCCTGGCTGCCGTTCTTCCACGACATGGGTCTGATCACCGCGCTGCTGGCGCCGATGATCGGCCACAGCTTCACGTTCATGACCCCGGCCGCCTTCGTCCGTCGCCCGGAGCGCTGGATCCGTGAGATGGCGCGCAAGGAAGGCGACACCGGCGGTGTCATCTCCGTGGCCCCGAACTTCGCGTTCGACCACGCCGCCGCCCGTGGCGTGCCCAAGGAACCGATCGATCTGTCGAACGTCAAGGCCGTGCTGAACGGCAGCGAGCCGATCTCGGCCGCCACCGTGCGCCGGTTCAACGAGGCGTTCGGCCCGTTCGGCTTCCCGTCCAAGGCCATCAAGCCGTCGTACGGCCTGGCCGAGGCGACGCTGTTCGTGTCGACCACGCCGTCGTCCGACGAGCCGACCATCGTGTCGGTGGACCGCGACGCCCTCAACACCGGCACCTTCGTGGTGGTCCCGGACGATTCGCCGAAGGCGGTCGCGCAGGCCGGCGCCGGCAAGATCGGTGTCGACGAGTGGGCCGTCATCGTGGACGCCGAGACCGCCACCGAGCTGCCCGACGGCCAGATCGGTGAAATCTGGATCAGCGGCGCCAACATGGGCACCGGCTACTGGGGCAAGCCCGAAGAGACCGTCGAGACGTTCCAGAACACCCTCAAGTCGCGCACCAACCCGTCGCATGCCGAGGGCGCTGCCGACGACGCCACGTGGGTGCGCACCGGCGACTACGGCGCCTACCACGACGGCGAGCTGTACATCACCGGTCGCGTCAAGGACCTGGTGATCATCGACGGCCGCAACCATTACCCGCAGGACCTCGAGTACTCGGCGCAGGAGGCCAGCAAGGCGCTGCGCGTCGGCTACGTCGCGGCGTTCTCGGTGCCGGCCAACCAACTGCCGGACCAGGTCTTCGCCGACGCCCACTCGGGCCTCAAGCGCGATCCCGACGACAGCTCCGAGCAGCTGGTCATCGTCGCCGAGCGGGCCCCGGGTGCGCACAAGCTCGAACCGCAACCGATCGTCGACGACATCCGCGCGGCCATCGCGGTGCGTCACGGCGTCACCGTGCGCGACGTGCTGCTGACCGCGGCCGGCGCCATTCCCCGTACCTCCAGCGGCAAGATCGGCCGCCGGGCCACCCGTGCGGCGTACCTGGACGGCACGCTGCGCAGCGGCAAGGTGGCCAACGCCTTCCCCGACGATCTGAACTGACCCTCACCCGGCTCCCCTGTCCGGCGGCGAAAGTGAACAGTGAAAATGACTGACACCGAAGACAATTCGAACGAAATCGACACTTCGCCGCAGGAGGGGCAGGAACCCGCGCGGGCCAATGGCATGTCCGTGCCCGAGATGCGGGAGTGGCTGCGTAACTGGGTGGCCAATGCCACCGGACAGCCGGCGGACTCCATCAATGAGTCGGTGCCTATGGTCGAGCTCGGTCTGGCGTCGCGCGACGCGGTCGCCATGGCGTCCGACATCGAGGACCTCACCGGCGTCACGCTGACCGCGACGGTGGCGTTCCGGCACCCGACCATCGAGTCGCTGGCGCAGGTCATCATCGAGGGTGAGCCCGAGGAAGACATCGACGCGGCGAATGCCGAGGACTGGTCCCGCGACGCCGACGACGACGCGATGAACATCGCGGTCGTTGGTCTGGCCACCCGTTTCCCGGGTGACATGAACACGCCCGACGAGATGTGGCAGGCGCTGCTGGAAGGCCGCGACGCCATCACCGATCTGCCCGAGGGCCGCTGGGAAGAGTTCCTTTCCGAGCCCCGGATCGCCGAGCGCGTGGCCAAGGCCCGCACCCGCGGCGGCTACCTGTCGGACATCAAGGGCTTCGACGCCGAGTTCTTCGCGCTGGCCAAGATGGAAGCCGACAACATCGATCCGCAGCAGCGGATGGCGCTCGAATTGACCTGGGAGGCACTGGAGTTCGCCCGTATCCCGGCGTCGTCGCTGCGCGGCGAGTCGGTCGGTGTGTTCGTCGGCAGCTCGACCAACGACTACAGCTTCCTGTCGGTCTCGGACCCGTCGATCACGCACCCGTACGCCATCACCGGCACCGCGAGCAGCATCATCGCCAACCGGGTGTCGTACTTCTTCGACTTCCGCGGGCCGTCGATGGCCATCGACACCGCATGTTCGTCGTCGCTGGTCGCGATCCACGAGGGCGTCAAGGCGCTGCGGTCGGGTGAGGCCGACGTCGTGCTCGCCGGTGGCGTCAACGCCCTGGTGACCCCGATGGTGACGGTCGGTTTCGACGAGGTCGGTGGCGTCCTGGCGCCGGACGGCCGCATCAAGTCGTTCAGCGCCGACGCCGACGGCTACGCGCGCTCCGAGGGCGGCGGCATGGTCGTGCTCAAGCGCGTCGCCGACGCCCGTCGCGACGGTGACGAGATCCTCGCCATCATCGCCGGTTCGGCCATCAACCACGACGGCCGCTCCAACGGCATGCTGGCCCCCAACCCCGACGCGCAGGAAGCGGTGCTGCGTAAGGCGTACAAGGACGCCGGCATCGATCCCAAGACCGTCGACTACATCGAGGCGCACGGCACCGGCACCATCCTGGGTGACCCGATCGAGGCCGACGCGCTCGGCCGCGTCATCGGCCGCGGTCGCGCCGCCGACAAGCCGGCGCTGCTGGGCGCGGTGAAATCCAATGTGGGACACCTGGAGTCGGCTGCCGGTGCGGCCAGCGTCGCGAAGATGACGCTGGCGCTGTACCACGACAAGCTGCCGGCGTCGATCAACTACGCGGGCCCCAATCCGTACATCGACTTCGACAAGGAACACCTCAAGGTCAACGCCGAGCTGTCGGACTGGCCGCGCTACAGCGGCCACGCCATCGCCGGTGTCTCCGGTTTCGGTTTCGGTGGCGCCAACGCGCACCTCGTCATGCGTCAGGTGCTGCCCAGCGACCTCGTCGAGCCCGAGCCCGAAGAGGTTGTGGCCGAAGAGAAGCCGGCCTCGGACGCGGGTGCCGTCTACGTCGGTGGCGTCAAGATGGACGAGTACGGCGAGTTCATCGACGACGACAACGACACGCGCGGTGACGCCGAGTTCTACGGCTACGAGACCGACGACGAGCCCGAGCTCCCCGGTCTGACCGAGCGGGCGCTGGAGCTGATCGACGCCGGCCGCGCCGAGCTGGAAGCCGCCGAGCCGGTCAAGCGCATTGTGCCGCTGGCGGTTTCGGGCTTCCTGACCTCGCGCAAGAAGGCCGCTGCCGCGGAGCTGGCGGACTGGATCGACAGCGAGAAGGGCCGGTCCTACTCGCTGGAGTCGATCGGTCGCTCGCTGTCGCGCCGTAACCACGGCCGTTCGCGCGCAGTGGTTCTCGCGCACGACCACGACGAAGCCGTCAAGGGTCTGCGGGCCCTGGCCGAGGGCAAGCAGAGCCCGCTGGTGCTGGCCGCCGACGGCCCGGTCACGAACGGCCCGGTGTGGGTGCTCGCCGGTTTCGGTGCGCAGCACCGCAAGATGGGCAAGAGCCTGTACCTGAACGATCCGATCTTCGCCGAGTGGATCAACAAGGTCGACGCCCACATCCAGGATGAGCGCGGCTACTCGGTTGTCGAGCTGATCCTCGATGACGCCATCGACTACACCAACGAGACCTGCGAATACCCCATCGAGGTCGTCCAGACCGTGATCTTCGCGCTGCAGATCGCGCTCGGCGAGCTGCTGAAGGCGCACGGCGCGAAACCCGGTGCGGTCGTTGGTCAGTCGCTCGGTGAGGCGGCCGCGGCCTACTTCTCCGGTGGTCTGTCGCTGGCCGACGCCACCCGGACCATCTGCTCGCGCGCCCACCTCATGGGTGAGGGCGAGGCCATGCTGTTCGGCGAGTACATCCGCCTGATGGCGCTCGTCGAGTACTCGGCCGAGGAGATCAAGACGGTCTTCGCCGACTTCCCGGGCCTCGAGGTGTGCGTCTACGCCGCCCCGACCCAGACCGTCATCGGCGGTCCGCCGGAGCAGGTCGACGCGATCATCGCCCGCGCCGAATCCGAGGGCAAGTTCGCCCGCAAGATGCAGACCAAGGGTGCCAGCCACACGCAGCAGATGGACCCGCTGCTCGGCGAGCTGTCCGCGGAAATTCAGGGCATCGAGCCGCACCCGCTGCAGACGGCCTACTACTCGACGGTGCACGAGGGTCAGCTGATCCGGGCCGGCGCCGAGCCGATCCACGATGTCGACTACTGGAAGAAGGGGCTGCGCCACAGCGTCTACTTCACCCACGGCATCCGCAACGCCGTCGACAACGGGCACACGACCTTCCTCGAGCTCGCGCCGAACCCGGTGGCGCTCATGCAGGTTGGGCTCACCACCATGTCGGCCGGCCTGCATGACGGTCAGCTGATCCCGACCCTCGCCCGCAAGCAGGACGAGGTCGACTCGATGACCAACGCCATGGCGCAGCTGTTCGTGCACGGCCATGACCTGGACTTCCGGACGCTGTTCTCGCCGGCCGAGAACCCGGCCGTCGACTACGCGCCGATTCCGCCGACGCGCTTCAAGCGCAAGCCGCACTGGCTGGACGCGCACTTCACCGCCGACAGCTCGGCCATCGAGCCGGGCAGCCACGTCGCCACCCCGGACGGCCGGCACGTGTGGGAGTACGCCCCGCGCGGCGAGGTCGACGCTGCGGCGCTGGCCAAGCTGGTGAAAGCCGCTGCGGCGCAGGTGCTTCCGGATGCGGCGCTGACCGCGTTCGAGCAGCGCGCCATCCCGGGTGAGGGCTCGCGCCTGGTCACCACGCTGACCCGGCACCCCGGTGGCGGCACGGTGCAGGTGCACGCCCGCATGGGCGAGTCCTTCACGCTGGTGTACGACGCCGTCGTCACCCGCGGTGGCGATGGTGCGGCCCTGCCGGTCGCCATGGGTGGCACGGCGCTGCCGGCCGCCGTCGGCGCATCGGTGGCCGAAACTGCCGCAGCCGCACCGGAACCCGAAGACGATGCCGCGATCCTGCAGGACAACCTGACCGCGGGCGCCGGCCTGGCCGCCGGTTTCAAGAAGTGGTCGCCGGATTCCGGTGAGACTGTCGCGGACCGGTTGGGTGCCATCGTCGGTGGCGCCATGGGTTACGAGCCCGAGGACCTGCCGTGGGAGGTCCCGCTGATCGAGCTGGGTCTGGACTCGCTCATGGCGGTCCGGATCAAGAACCGCGTCGAGTACGACTTCGACCTGCCGCCGATCCAGCTGACCGCGGTGCGTGACGCCAACCTGTACGCGGTGGAGAAGCTGATCCACTACGCCATCGAGCACCGCGACGAGGTCGGTCAGCTCGCCGAGGCACAGAAGGGGCAGACGGCCGAGGAGATCGCCGCCGCGCAGGCCGAATTGATGGGTGGCGCAACGACGGTCGCCGAGCTGGAGGCCAAGCTGGCCGAGGCCGGGCACCCGCTGGCCGACAAGGACGACGCCAAGCCGGCGGCCGCCGAGATCGCGACAGATTCCGCTGTCGCACTGGAGGTTCCGCCGCCCCCGACGAACCCCGCCGGCCCGGCGGCCGTCCCGCCGCCGCCGACCAACCCGTCGGGTCCGGCCGGACCGAGCCAGGCCACCGCTGCTGCGGCTGCCGCCAAGGTCCTCACACAGGAGGCGGTCACCGAGGCGCTCGGCGCCGATGTGCCACCGCGCGACGCGGCGGAGCGCGTCACCTTCGCGACGTGGGCGATCGTCACCGGCAAGTCGCCGGGCGGCATCTTCAACGAGCTGCCGGCCGTCGACGACGCGACCGCGACCAAGCTGTCCGAGCGGCTCTCCGAGCGCGCCGAGGGCATCGTGACGGTCGAGCAGGTGCGGGCGGCCAAGACGATCGAAGAGCTGTCCACGATCGTGCGTGATCAGCTGGAAGACGGCGTGGTGGACGGCTTCGTCCGCACCCTGCGGGCACCGAAAGAAGATGGGCCGCAGGTACCCCTGTTCGTCTTCCACCCGGCCGGTGGTTCGACGGTGGTCTACGAACCGCTGTTGAAGCGCTTGCCCGAGGACATCCCGGTCTACGGCATCGAACGCGTCGAGGGCTCCATCGAGGAGCGCGCCGCCGAGTACGTGCCGAAGCTGCTGGAGATGCACAAGGGCCCGTTCGTCCTGGCCGGTTGGTCGCTGGGCGGCGCCCTGGCCTACGCCTGCGCCATCGGGCTCAAGCAGGCCGGCGCCGACGTCCGGTACGTCGGGTTGATCGACTGCGTGCGACCCGGCACGCCGATCGACAAGAGCCAGGCCGGCATGCGTGCCCGCTGGGATCGCTACGCCCGCTTCGCCGAGCGCACCTTCAACGTCGAGGTTCCGGAGATTCCGTACGAGGAACTGGAGAAGCTCGACGACGAGGGGCAGGTGAAGTTCGTGCTGGACATCGTCGCGCAGAGCGGCGTGCAGATTCCGGGCGGCATCATCGAGCACCAGCGCACGTCGTATCTCGACAACCGTGCGCTGGACACCATCGACATCCAGCCGTACGACGGCCACGTCGTGCTCTACATGGCAGACCGCTACCACGACGATGCGATCGTGTTCGAACCCGCGTACGCCACCCGCCAGCCCGACGGCGGGTGGGGCGAGTTCGCTCCCGATCTGGAGGTCGTGAATATCGGCGGCGAGCACATCCAGGCCATCGACGAGCCGTACATTGCCAAGGTCGGGGCGCACATGAGCCAGGCCATCAACCAGATCCAGGCCGGGAAGTAGTAGGAGAACCGTGACTGAAGTTACCGAACAGCGCAGCCCTGCCACGACGGCAGAGAAGCTCGCAGAGCTTCGCCGAAAGCTGGAGCTGGCAGCCGATCCCGGTGACGAGAAGGCCAAGGCGCGGCGCGACAAGAAGGGCATCCCGTCGGCCCGCGCCCGCATCCACGCGCTCGTCGACCCCGGCAGCTTCTTCGAGATCGGTGCGCTCGCCAAGACGCCCGGCGACCCGAACGCGCTGTACGGCGACGGTGTGGTGACCGGCCACGCCACCATCGACGGCCGCCCGGTCGCGGTGTTCAGCCATGACCAGACGGTGTTCCAGGGCTCGGTCGGCGAGATGTTCGGCCGCAAGGTCGCCAAGCTGATGGAGTGGGTGGCCATGGTCGGCTGCCCGATCATCGGCATCAACGACTCCGCCGGCGCCCGCATCCAGGACGCCGTCACCTCGCTGGCCTGGTACGCCGAGCTCGGCCGCCGCCACGAGATGCTGCGCGGCACGGTGCCGGAGATCTCGATCATCCTCGGCAAGTGCGCCGGTGGTGCTGTGTACTCGCCGATCCAGACCGACCTGTTGGTGGCCGTGCGCGACCAGGGCTACATGTTCATCACCGGCCCGGACGTCATCAAGGACGTCACCGGTGAGGACGTGACGTTCGACGAGCTCGGTGGCGCCGACATCCAGGCGCAGCGCGGCAACATCCACAAGGTCGTCGAGGACGAGGCGGCTGCCTTCCAGTACGTCCGCGACTACCTGAGCTTCCTGCCCGCCAACACCTGGGACGATCCGCCGATCGTGAACCCGGGCCTGGAGCCGGAGCTGACGCCGAGCGACTTCGAGCTGGACAAGATCGTGCCGGACGCCGACAACGCCGGCTACGACATGCACGACATCCTGCTGCGCATGTTCGACGACGGCGACATCTTCGAGATCGCCGACCAGCGCGCTCCGGAGATGATCACCGCGTTCGCGCGGGTCGACGGCCGGCCGGTCGGCGTCATCGCCAACCAGCCGCTGTTCATGGCCGGCGCGATCGGCAACGAGGCCTCCGACAAGGCGGCCGGGTTCATCCGGTTCTGCGACTCCTTCAACCTGCCTCTGGTTTTCGTCGTCGACACCCCCGGCGCCCTGCCGGGTGTCGCCGAGGAGACGGGCGGCATCATCAAGCGCGGTGGCCGCTTCTTCAACGCCATCGTCGAGGCCGACGTGCCGAAGGTGACGTTCGTGATCCGCAAGGCCTACGGCGGCGGTTACGCCGTCATGGGCTCGAAGCAGCTGTCGGCCGACCTCAACTTCGCGTGGCCGACCGCCCGCATCGCGGTGATCGGTGCCCAGGGTGCGGCGCAGCTGCTGGTGAAGCGCTTCCCCGATCCGACGGCGCCCGAGGTGCAGAAGATCAAGGCCGACTTCATCGAGGGCTACAACGCCAACATGGCGATTCCGTGGACCGCCGCTGAGCGGGGCTACATCGACGCCGTGATCCAGCCGCACGAGTCCCGGCTGCTGCTGCGCAAGTCGCTGAAGCTGTTGCGCGACAAGCAGAAGCACGACCGCATCGCCCGCAAGCACGGCCTGACCCCGCTGTAAGTCTCTCGCGAGCAGACGTAAATGTCCCCCGACACAACGTGTTTGGGGGACATTTGCGTCTGGTGGGTGGTGACGCATGACTGAGCCCGGGCCGCCGCCGAATCCTGCCGTGCTGCTCGCGGCCGGCGTCGCGGCGACGGCGGTCGGCAGCGCGGTGGCGGTGTACCGCGGCGCGGAGCGGCTGCCGGTCCTCGGGGATCTGTTGCGCCGCAGCCGTTCCGACATGATGGCGCGCGGTGAGCGGGCGCTGGTGCCGATCAAGGTGCTGATCGCGGACGTCGCAGCCCAGGTTGTCGAGCTGGTCCTCGATGAACTCGACCTCAACGAGTTGGTGCGCCGCCGTGTCGATCTGATCGGGCTGGCCAACGAGGTCATCGACGGCATCGACCTGCAGTCCGTCATCCGGGAATCCACCGACACGATGACCAACGAGGTCATGTCGGACGTGCGCAGCCAGGGGGAGCGGGCGGACGACGCGATCTCCGGGTTCGTCGACCGGCTGCTGGGCCGGGACCGCACATGAGCGACCGCACTGCCGGGATCGTCAGCCGGGGCGTGGCTGCCGTCATCGACCTGATGGTGGTCGGCGCGCTGCTTGGCCTGATCTACGGTGGATTGCGGTTGTGCGAGTTCATGTTTCGCCCCGTCATGTTCCACGTCCCGACGTTGTCTTTCGTCTACTCGACGGCGGCGACGTGCGTCGTCTCGGTGCTGTATCTGACCGCGTGCTGGGCGGTGTCGGGTAGTACGGTGGGCGCAGTGGTGATGGGATTGCGGGTCACCGGCCTGCGGGGGGAACGGGTCGCGCCGGTACGTTCCTGCCTGCGGGCCGTTGCCTGTGTGCTGTTTCCGGTGGGCTTGTTGTGGGTAGTGGTGGATCGTCGACGACGGTCGCTGCAGGACATAGTTTTTCGTACCAAGGTGGTGTACGCATGGCATTGACGGAATCGGGTCCCGGTCGGCCCCGTAACGGGGAAACGGTCACCGACAACGATGCCGGGGTGTTGCCGCCGGTACCGGACGGAACGCGCCGGGCCTTCTGGTGGCTCGAGCGTTTTGCGCCGGCGATCGGCGCCCGCTGGGCCACCGAATTGTGGTGCACAGTGCCCGATGTCGACCTCAGCACCAAGATGCCGCCCGGCCTGCCGGACAGCACGCCGCTGGAAGCATCGTGGGATGGGCACCGGATCGCCGGGCAGTCGTGGGGCTCCGGTCCGCTGGTGTACCTGGTGCACGGGTGGGGCGGGTGCCGGGCGCACATGGCGGTGTTCGTCAAACCCCTTGTCGCAGCGGGATATCGGGTCATCGCCTTCGACCTCCCCAGCCATCACGACTCGGAGCCGGGTGCACTGGCACCGGGCCGCACCACCATCGTCGAATGCGCGGAAGCGGTGCGGGCCGTCATCGCGAAGCACGGTCCGGCGCACGCGGTCATCGGGCATTCCCTGGGGGCGAAGGCGGCCGCGCTGGCAGCGGCGCGGGGCGCCGACGTCAAGCGACTGGTGTTCCTCGCGCCGATGGGCGATTTCAGGTGGTACCTGGACGCTTTCGCCGAGCGGCACAACTTCGGGCGGCGGATCCGCGACCGCCTGCACCGGCGCCTGGACCGCCGGATCGGGATGCCGCTGCTGGACACGGACATCACCGCGTCGGCCGCGCACGCGGGCGACCGGCCGCTGCTGCTCATCCACGACCCCGACGACCCGGACAGCCCGTACTCGTCCAGCACCGAGATCGCCGAGGTCTGGCCCGACGCACGGCTCGAAACCACCAAGGGTCTGGGCCGGCTGGCGCACTACCGGATTCTGCGCCACCGCCCGGCGATCACCGCGGGCGTTGATTTCATCGGAACGCCCTAGGGTGCTGCTGAATCGCGGGATCTGATGTTCGCGCGGCGGACGCAAATTCGACCCGCCGCGCGAACATCAGGGTCGGCTACACTGTTGAGTTATCAAGGTGCACAGCAGGTTTCAGTAGTGCGTGCGGCAGCTAGGCGGCCGCGTCGAGTCGCATGGTGCGGCGGTTGTGCGCGGGGATGGGTTTTCGGTGTGGGTCGACGGTGGCGGGTGGGATGAGCCAGGGGTGTTTGTCGAGGCCCATGACGACGTCCCAGCCGTCGTGGTGGATGTTGGCGTGGCAGGCCGGGCACAGCAGGCACCCGTTGCTCAGGCTGGTTTCGCCGCCGTGGGTCCAGTGCACGATGTGATGGGCATGGGTGCGTCCCGGTGGGGCGCCGCATTTGATGCAGCACTGATCCCGGTGATACAGGGCTTTGCGTAGCTGCGGTGGGAACAGCCGCTTCTCGCGGCCCATGTCGAGGGGTACCTGTTCGCCGTCGATGATCATGGTGGTGACGGTGGTGTCGCAGGTCAATCGGTCCAGGGTCAGGGTGCTGATCGACCCGATGAATTCCAGCGTGGCCAAATCGGGGGTGTCGGCGGGCACGGTCAGCAGCAGCTGGGTGCGCGGCGCGGAGGCGACGTCCCCGCCGCGGGCCGCGATATCCAACACCGCCTCCAACGCATCAGCCCGCCGCCGCGAGGCGGTGCGGGTGTCGGGGCTGCCGTCGGGTTCGGGCCGCGGCGCCGACCCTTGTTCCATCGCCGCGATGTATTTCGCGCCGACTTCGGCATCCAGGTCCGCGCGGATCTGCACCCGCCCGTCGCTGGTGACGCGGTGGTCGGCGGTGTTGATCGACCGATCCTCCGCGGCCGGCAGCCCACCTTCGGCCGCGGCGACCCGGTTGCCGAGCCGCCGCGCTCGGTTGCCGATGTCGGTGGGGGTGGCTCCGGAGAAGAACTGCCCCAACAGATCGGTCACCTGCGCGAACCGGGCGGCTTCATCCACCGGGCCGGGTGCGCGGGCCTGAATGTGGTTGATGCCTTTGACGATCGCATCGACATGCTCCCCCGAGATCACACCATCAGCAGCATGCGCCGCCAGGGTGGGCAGCGCCGGTAACGCGCCCGCCACACGCACCTGCCGCTGCGCCACCGACGGCGCACACCCCAACGCCATCAACAACTCCCGCGGCGTCCGGCCCTGCGCGGCCGCGGCCCCGCAGCGGTCGAGCACTCCGGTCAGCATCGCCGCCAAATGATCGATCACATTGCGCAGCTTCACCACGCACGTCATCGCCTCCACCGCGCTGTCCGGGGGCATGTGGTCGGGGACCTGCACGCCGCGGAGGGCGTCGAGGCTGGTGGTGAGATCCGTTGCGATTCCCATGCCCAAGAATATCGAACACCTGTTCGAATTGCAAGGAATTTTTGGCTATGTATCCGGACCTCGGTGACGGTGCTGGTGGTCTGCCTTGGAGAGAATCAGCCGAGCCGAGCACGGCCTGCGGTGTGTTACCGCGCTGATAAGAAATCGGGTCGCGCGGCTGCGGCAATGTGACGGGCGACGCACAGCCGCTGCTCCGCGTTCGCCTCGATCAACAAATCGTCGCAGGTAGGAACCGCGATGCCGAAATCGCGCTTGTTTCATGACATGACAGCCCTGTTAACGCGGTCGCACAGGCCCGGAGTGGTCCTGTGCGTTCTTTTGACAGCCGTCTGACCGGTTCTAGCCTCATGTTCCGACGGCTCGAAAGGAGGGCTTTGTGGCCGAGTTGGCAGGAAGCCCGGCGATGGCCGGCGACGCGTTGCTGCGGTTGTCCAAGTACTTTCACCGCGGGGAAATCTCCGGTGATCAGCGCACGATCCACAAGGTCGGCGGACGCTCGGCCGACGACTTCTATCGCGACCGCTGGGCACACGACAAGGTCGTGCGCTCCACGCACGGCGTCAACTGCACCGGTTCGTGCTCGTGGAAGATCTACGTCAAGGACGGCGTGATCACCTGGGAGTCGCAACAAACCGACTATCCGTCGATCGGCGCCGACAAGCCCGAATACGAGCCGCGCGGTTGTCCTCGCGGTGCCTCGTTCTCCTGGTACACGTATTCGCCTGCGCGCGTGCGGTATCCGTACGTCCGCGGTCTGCTGCTCGACTACTACCGCGAAGCCAAGGAGCGGCTACAGGACCCGGTGCTGGCCTGGGCCGACGTCGTCGAGGACCCCGAGAAGGCCAGGGCCTACAAGTCGGCGCGCGGCCGCGGTGGCTTCGTCCGCGCCGAATGGTGGGAGGCCGCCGAGATTGCTGCGGCCGCCCACGTCTACACCGTCAAGACCTACGGGCCCGACCGTGTCGCGGGCTTCTCGCCGATCCCCGCCATGTCGATGGTGAGCCATGCCGTTGGGGCACGGTTCATTTCGCTCATGGGCGGATCGATGCTGTCGTTCTACGACTGGTACGCCGACCTGCCGGTGGCATCGCCACAGGTGTTCGGCGACCAGACCGACGTCCCCGAATCCGCCGACTGGTTCGACGCCGGCTACCTCATCATGTGGGGCTCCAACGTCCCCGTCACCCGTACCCCCGACGCGCACTACATGACCGAGGCCCGTTATCGCGGTCAGAAAGTTGTTGTGGTGTCACCGGATTACGCCGACAACACCAAGTTCGCCGACGAATGGCTGCCGGCCCACCCGGGTACCGACGCCGCCCTCGCCATGTCGATGGGCCACGTCATTCTCAAGGAGTTCTTCGTCGAGAAGAACACCCCGTACTTCACCGACTACGTCAAGAAGTACACCGATCTGCCGTTCCTGGTGGCGCTGACCGAGCGCGATGGCCGGTTGGTGCCCGGAAAGTTCCTCACCGCAGCGGATCTCGGTGGCGAGTACGCCGACACCGAAGCCGCGGTCTCCAAGCCGGTACTGCTCGACGCTGGCGGCACCCCGGTGGTGCCCAACGGGTCCCTGGGCCATCGCTTCACCGCATCCGGTGAAGGGAAATGGAACCTGGACCTGCAGGGGGTCGACCCCCTCCTCACGCTGCACGGTGGCGCCAATGATGTCGCTACCGTTGCACTCCCTCGGTTCGATACTGATCAGCCCGGTGTCCTGGAACGCGGTGTGCCGACCAGAATCGTTGCCGGACAGCGCGTCACCACGGTGTTCGACCTCATGTTGGCGCAGTACGGCATCGCCCGTGATGGCCTGCCGGGCACCTGGCCCACCGGCTACGACGACGCCACCGAGCCGTACACCCCGGCGTGGCAGCAGGCCATCACGGGTGTGCCGGCCCAGGCGGCCGAACGTATCGCGCGCGAGTTCGCCGACAACGCAGAGCGTTCCAAGGGGCGCTCGATGATCCTCATGGGTGCCGGCACCAACCACTGGTTCCATTCGGATCAGATCTACCGTTCGTTCCTGTCTCTCGTGATGCTCACCGGCTGCCAGGGCGTCAACGGCGGTGGCTGGGCGCACTACGTAGGCCAGGAGAAGTGCCGTCCGGTAACGGGCTGGGGCACACTGGCATTCGGACTGGACTGGCAGCGCGCCCCGCGCCAGATGCAGGGCACCGTGTTCTGGTACCTGGCCACCGACCAGTGGCGCTACGACCGGTTCACCACCGAGCCGATGACCTCGCCGCTCGCCACCGGCACGCTGGCCTGCCGGACGGCGGCCGACAACATCGCTCTCGCGAGCCGGCTGGGGTGGATGCCGAGTTACCCCACGTTCAACCGCAATCCGCTGGACCTGGCCGACGAGGCCGAGCGGCAGGGCAAGGACGCGGCGCAGCACGTGCTCGACGGCCTGAAGTCCGGGCACCTGCAGTTCGCCTGCGAGGACCCGGACGCTCCGGAGAACTTCCCGCGCTGTCTGACGGTGTGGCGGTCGAACCTGTTGGGCTCGTCGGCGAAAGGCAACGAGTACTTCCTCAAGCACCTGCTGGGCGCGGACAACAACGTGGCGGCCAGCGACGAGGACGGGGTACACCCGCAGGACGTGCGTTGGCGCGACGAGGCCCCGGCCGGCAAGCTGGATCTGTTGCTGTCCTTGGACTTCCGCAACACCAGCACGACGTTGTACTCGGACATCGTGCTCCCGGCCGCGACGTGGTACGAGAAGCACGACCTGTCGAGCACCGACATGCATCCGTTCGTCCATGCGTTCTCGCCGGCCATCTCGCCGCCGTGGGAAACCAAGACCGACTTCGATGCCTTCCACCGCATCGCCCGTGGCTTTTCGTGGCTCGCCGAGAAGCATTTGGGTAAGCGCAAGGACATCGTCGCGATGCCGCTCGCACACGACAGCTCCGACGCCACCGCCCAGCCCGGCGGAAAAGTCCTGGACTGGAAAGCCGGTGAATGCGAACCGATCCCAGGCAAGACGATGCCGCGCCTGGTGACGGTGGAACGCGACTACCCGGCGCTGGCCGACAAGATGGCCGCCCTCGGCCCCCTCGTCGAGACCCTCGGCCTGACGGTCAAGGGCGTCACCACGCACCCCGACGCCGAGGTCGAGTACCTGGCCGGCGTCAACGGTGTGTCCGATCGCGGAGTCGCGGCGGGACGGCCGTCACTGGCCAAGGACACCCACGCGGCCGAAGCGATCCTGGCACTGTCCGGCACCACCAACGGCCGCCTGGCGGTCGAGGGTTTCGAGGCCCTGCAGCGCCGAACCGGGACGGAGCTCGTCGACCTGGCTGCCGAGAACGAGGGCAAACGAATCACCTTCGCGGACACGCAGTCCCGGCCGATGCCGGTGAACACCTCACCCGAGTGGTCGGGGTCCGAGACCGGTGGCCGGCGCTATTCACCGTTCACCATCAACACCGAGCGGCTCAAGCCGTGGCACACCCTCACCGGGCGCCAGCACTTCTATCTAGACCACGACTGGATGGACGAGATGGGGGAGCAGCTGCCGACGTTCCGTCCGCCGCTGGACATGACGGCGCTGTTCGACGAACCGGCGGTAGGTGACACCACTGGTGGCATCACCGTCCGTTACCTGACTCCGCACTCCAAGTGGTCCATCCACTCGGCGTACCAGGACAACCTGCACATGCTGACGCTTTCCCGTGGCGGACAGGCGATCTGGATGTCGGATGTCGATGCCGCCAAGATCGGGGTGAAGGACAACGACTGGATCGAGTGCACCAACCGCAACGGCGTGGTGAACGCCCGCGCGATCGTCAGTCACCGGATGCCCGAGGGCCTGGTCTTCATGTACCACGCCCAGGACAAGGCGGTCGACGTGCCGCGTACCGAGAAGACCGGTAAGCGCGGCGGTATCCACAACGCCCTGACCCGCATCATGATCAAGCCCACGCACTTGATCGGCGGTTATGCCCAGCAGTCCTTTGCGCTGAACTACCACGGTCCCACCGGAAATCAGCGCGACGAGGTGACGACGATCCGTCGCCGTTCGCAAGAAGTGGAGTACTGACCTATGAGAGTCATGGCGCAACTTGCGATGGTGATGAACCTCGACAAGTGCATCGGCTGTCACACCTGCAGCGTCACCTGCAAGCAGGCGTGGACCAACCGCAGTGGTGTCGAGTATGTCTGGTTCAACAACGTGGAAACCCGCCCCGGACAAGGCTATCCGCGGCAGTACCAGGACCAGGAACGCTGGAAGGGCGGCTGGACGCTCAACAAGCGCGGCAAGCTCACGCTGAAATCGGGCTCCCGGTTCAAGCGGTTGCTGAACATCTTCGCCAACCCGGACCTGCCCACGGTCAGTGACTATTACGACCCGTGGACCTACGACTATGACAACCTGCTGTCGTCGCCACTGATGGACACCACGCCCGTGGCGCGGCCCAAGTCGCTGATCACCGGGCAGGACACCAAGGTCACCTGGGGTGCCAACTGGGATGACGACCTCGGCGGCGGACCTGAACAGGTGGGCCGGGATCCGTTGCTGGCCAAGGTCGAAGAGGTCAGCCAGAAGGTCAAGCTCGAATTCGAGCAGACGTTCATGTTCTACCTGCCGCGGATCTGCGAGCACTGCCTGAACCCGGCCTGTGCTGCCGCCTGCCCGTCGGGCGCCATCTACAAACGTGCCGAGGACGGCATCGTCCTGGTCGACCAGGACAAGTGCCGCGGCTGGCGGCAATGCGTCACCGGCTGCCCGTACAAGAAAATCTACTTCAACCACAGGACCGGCAAGGCCGAAAAGTGCACCTTCTGCTACCCGCGCGTCGAGGTCGGCATCCCCACCGTCTGCTCGGAGACGTGTGTGGGCCGGCTGCGCTACATCGGCGTCATGCTGTACGACGCCGACAAGGTGCTCGAGGCGGCCTCGGTCACCGATGACCAGGACCTCTACCCGTCGCAGCTCGGGGTGTTCCTCAACCCGCACGACCCGCGGGTGGTCGCCGAAGCAGAGCGCGCCGGCATCTCGCCCGAATGGATTGAGGCTGCACAGAATTCACCGGTGTACCGGCTGATCGTCGATTACCAGGTGGCGCTGCCGCTGCACCCGGAATACCGCACCATGCCGATGGTCTGGTACGTCCCGCCGCTGTCCCCGGTGGTCGACATCCTCAAGGAGACCGGCCACGACGGTGAGAACAAGAACAACCTGTTCGGGGCCATCGACACGCTGCGCATCCCGATCGAGTACCTCGCCGAGCTCTTCACCGCGGGGGAGGTCGGGCCCGTCCGGGCGGCCTTGCAGCGCTTGGCCGCCATGCGCGCCTACATGCGGTCGGCCAACCTCGGCGAGGAGTTCGACGAGACCATCCCCGAGTCAGTGTGCCTGACCGGCGAGGAGATCGAGTCGATGTACCGGCTGCTGGCCATCGCCAAATACCAAGACCGATACGTCATTCCGAGCGGTGCGGGTTCCGACGCGCACCGACTCGACGCGATCGCGACCGGTTGTAGCCTCGACGGCGATGGTGGCCCGGGAATGACGGCCTTCGACGCCATGGCCGACAAGTTTCACCTCGTCGACACCAACAGCGCTGTGCCGAAGGATGATCCGACACGGGTCAACCTGCTCAACTGGGACGGTCGCAGTCCCGACGGGCTGGTGCCGACCCGATGAAGCTCCTGTCCCTGGGGCGCCGGACGGCGACCGGTCCGGACCTGACCGATCATCAGCAACGGCTGGTGTGGCGCATCACGGCACTGTTGCTCGACTACCCGACCGCCGAAACATGCGCCCTCACTGACGAACTGGCTGCGGCCGCAGATGAACTACCGGAGCCGATCCGCACTCACGTGACCGACTTCATCCGGCACTTCCGCGAAACGGACGCGACCGAACGCGCCACGCGCTACGTCGAGACGTTCGACATGCGCCGGCGGGCCAGCTTGCATCTGACGTACTACGCCTACGGAGACACCCGTAAGCGCGGGATGGCGCTGTTGCGGTTCAAGCATGCCTACCGGCAGGCGGACATCACCATCGGCGACGAAGAACTGCCCGACTACCTGCCGCTGGTGCTCGAATTCGCCGCCACCGTCGACCAGGCGCGCGGCGAACGCCTGCTGGCCGAGCACGTTCCGGTTCTCGAACTGTTGCGGCTCTCGTTGCAGGACAGCAATTCTCCATACGTCGACCTGCTGGCCGCGGTCCTGGCGACCCTGCCGCCCATCAACACCGCCGATCGCCGGCGCATCACAGAACTCGCTGCCGACGGGCCGCCCGAGGAAGACGTGGGTCTAGACCCGTTCGGCATGGATCCGATGATGATGGATCCCGCCATGACTGGAGGCAGACGATGACCAACCTCTTGTGGATGACGTTGCCGTACATCGCCTTCACGTCGTTCGTTCTGGGCCACATCTGGCGCTACCGGACCGACCAATTCGGCTGGACCACAAGGTCATCGCAGATCTACGAAAGCCGCTTGCTGCGGCTGGGCAGCCCGCTGTTCCACTTCGGCATCCTCGGTGTGCTCGGCGGACACGTTGTCGGCCTGCTGATCCCGGAAGCGTGGACCTCGGCGATCGGCATCTCCGAGCACACCTACCACTTGATCGCGATCGGCATGGGCGCACCGGCCGGGTTCGCGGTGATCGCCGGTGCCGCCATCCTGCTGTACCGCCGGACCACAGTGCCCGCGGTGCGCGCTGCCACCACCACCAGCGACAAGCTGATGTATCTGCTGCTGGTCGGTGCCCTGGTCACCGGCATGGTCAACACCCTGGGCAATGCGGTGTCGGCTTACAACTACCGGGAGACGGTGTCTCCTTGGCTGCGTCGCCTTTTCACCCCGCACCCCATGCCCGAGTTGATGTCGACGGCGCCGCTGTCCTTCCAGGTGCACGTGCTCATCGTGTTGACGTTGTTCGGCATCTGGCCGTACACCCGGCTGGTGCACATGTTCAGCGCCCCGGTCGGCTACCTCGTGCGGCCATATGTCGTCTACCGGAGCCGGGATCCGCAGCGCACCAGCAACAATCGCTACGCAAAGGCCTGGGTGACGCCGCAGGCTCCGCCGCCGCGCAGCCGTTGGGTCTAGGTCCTACTGCTGTGTCGTTCGGCGTTCGGGACGCCTCACACTATGACCAGCAGGCGGGTGAGTGAATTGTCACTGCCGGGTCATCGCCCGGAGCCTCGAGGAAACATGAAAATTCTATGTTTGCAACATGTTTCGATCACGAACCATCGCCGACTGGGACCCCGAAGACATCGTGGCCTGGGAGGCCGGTAACAAGAATATCGCCCGGCGGAACCTGATCTGGTCGGTGATCGCGGAGCACATCGGGCTGTCGGTCTGGACCATGTGGTCGGTCATGGTGCTGTTCATGCCGCAGTCGGTGTACGGCTTCACCGCCGGGGACAAGTTCCTGCTGGCCGCCACCGCGACGCTCGTCGGTGGCTGCCTGCGCATCCCGTACACCATGGCGACCGCGACCTTCGGTGGCCGTAACTGGACCGTCTTCTCCGCGCTCGTCCTCTTCATTCCGACGCTGGGCAGCATGTGGCTGCTGGCGCATCCGGGACTTCCGTTGTGGCCCTACCTGTTGTGCGCGGCACTCGCCGGCCTCGGTGGCGGTAACTTCGCGTCGTCGATGACCAACATCAACGCGTTCTACCCGCAGCGGCTCAAGGGTTGGGCGCTCGGAATCAACGCCGGTGGAGGTAATCTCGGCGTGCCGGCCATCCAGGTGGTGGGCCTGCTTGTGATCGCCGTCGCGGGTAACCGGGCGCCCTACTGGGTGTGCGCGATCTACCTGGTTCTGCTGGCCGTCGCGGCGGTCGGCGCCGCGCTGTTCATGAACAACCTCGCGCAGCATCGAATCGACGCCGGGGCAATGCGTTCCATCCTGACGGTGCCGGACACCTGGAGCGTCGCCTTCCTGTACATCGGGACCTTCGGCTCGTTCATCGGCTTCTCGTTCGCCTTCAGTCAGATTCTGCAGATCAACTTCGTCGCCGGTGGTCAGAGTGCCGCGCAGGCGGCACTGCACGCGGCGCAGATCGCCTTCGTGGGTCCGCTGCTGGGCTCGCTGGCCCGGGTCTACGGTGGCAAGCTCGCCGACCGTATCGGCGGGGCCCGCGTGACCATGATGGCCTTCACCGGCATGATTCTCTTTGGCGCGCTGCTGATCTTGGCGTCGACCTATCACGACCACACCGGCGGTGCTGTCGATGCAGCGACCCTGACCTGCTTCATCGTCGGCTTCGTCGCGCTGTTCATCCTGTCGGGGATCGGCAACGGCTCGGTGTACAAGATGATCCCGTCGATCTTCGAGGCCCGCAGCCATTCAGTGGTGGGCAGCGAGACCGACCGGCAGAACTGGTCCCGCGGGATGTCCGGTGCCCTCATCGGCTTCGCCGGTGCCATCGGTGCGCTCGGAGGTGTGGGCATCAACCTGGCGCTGCGGCAGTCCTACCTGTCCAACGGCTCTGCCACTGCGGCGTTCTGGGTCTTTGTCACCTTCTACGTCGCCGCCCTGGCCCTGACCTGGACGCGCTACATCCGGACCCCGCTGCCTGTGGTCGCACCCGCCCAGCAGGCCGAAGCGGTCGGCGTGGCCTGAGTCGGCCGTCTGGCTAGTTGCTGTGCGGGTCGGCCGAGTTCAGAACGGCCACTGCATGGTCGTACTCACCACGTACTTCCGCATAGCGTAGAAACTTGACGTTCTCCACCTGAATCTCGTCGGCATCGGGCTGGTTCTCGAGGATGTCGACGACTTCACTCACGAACTGGTCGAGCGGCATCGCCCACTCGCTGTCGCGCTGCCCGGGGACAAGATCGGTCCGCACCGCCGGCGGCTGGAGTTCCTTGAATTCGACTGCGGAGCCGGCGAATTGCAGCCGTAGTGTCTCGGTCAGCAGGTGGACGGCAGCCTTGGAAGCGTTGTAGCTCGGAGTCACCTTGAGCGGGGTGAATCCCAGGCCTGATGACACGGTGATGACGGTGGCAGCGGGTTGGGTCTGCAGATGTTCGATGAATGCGGCGATGAGCCGGATCGTGCCCAGCACGTTGGTGGTGATGGTGGATTCTGCCGCGGCCAGGAAGCCCTGCGGAGCGTGCCAGTCTTCGATCTTCATCACCCCGGCCATGGTGATCACCACGTTCAGATCGGGATGCTCGGCCAGCACCTGCGCTGCGGCGGCCTGGATGCTGTCGGCGTCCGCGGTGTCGATACGGACGGCGTCGATGCCGGGATGTTCGGCGGTGATCTGTTGTAGCAACTGATCGCGACGGCCACCGATGATGACCTTATTTCCTTTGTTCCGCAGTGCGATTGCCAGTGCGAGGCCGATGCCGCTCGTAGCACCCGGGATGAAAATGGTGTTGCCGGAGATCTTCATGGTTCCAAGCCTGCTCGCGCGGTGAGCATCTGTCACATGCATATCTATGATGTTCGGCATGCTCACCACGCATACCGAGCGCGCAGACTTGAATCTGCTGACACCATTGGTCGCACTGCTCGAGGAACGACAGGTGTCGCGCGCAGCGTCCCGAGTCGGGCTGAGTCAACCCGCCATGAGCCGTGCCTTGCAGCGCCTGCGCAGACTGCTCGATGACCCGCTGCTGGTTCGTGATCCAGAAGGATTCCGACTATCGGCCCGCGCCGAGGACATTCATCGTCAGCTCGCCACGCTGATACCGCTGCTCGAAAACCTTCTGTCGCCTGCGGAGTTCGATCCTCGCGCATCGACGCAGCCTGTCAATGTTGCCGGGAGTGACTACGCTGTCCACACTTACGGTCCCGCCATCGCTCGGCTGATCCGGTCGCAGTCGCCTGACACGGCGGTACGTTTCCGCAGTTGGCGCCCCGATGGGATCGAGGATCAGATCCGCCGTGGCGCGGTCGATCTGGGCCTCTACGGGGGTCACACGCCGGATGACCTGAACGCCACGCAGCTCATCACCGAGCAGTTCAAGTGTGTTGTCTCAGAAGGGCATCCACTGGCCACGCGAGGCTCGGTAACCCTCGAGGATTATCTTGAATGCAGTCATATGGTCGTGGATGTGGCGGATGGGAAGCAGCCTGATATCGACTACCGCCTCGCGGAGCTGGGCAGGGCCCGCCGGGCGGTGGTCACGGTGCCGTATCACACCGCGACGCTTCCGATGCTTCATGGAACCGATTTGGTGGCAACACTTCCCGGTCGATTCATCGACGCTTGGATCGCCGGCTCAGAACTACGCTTGCTGCCCGCACCGGTCGAGATCGCGACGATGCCCTACCGGATGATCTGGCATCCTGCGTTCGAACTCGATCGTCGCCACCAATGGCTGCGGGAGTGCGTGCGCAGGGCCGTCATCGACCACGAGTGACGTCAGTGTTTCCCGGAGTACGTCGCCTTCACGGTGGGTGATGCGAAGGCGATCAGGGGAGTTGACGGCGGGGTCGTGCTGGTTACTGTCGCCGGTCCGTCGGATGCTCGGAGGGCCGCTTGGTCGTGGTGGGCGGTCGCTAGCGCGAGGGTTCCCATGACCGCCAGGGCGCCGGCTCCGATGATCGCCGCGACCGTACGGACCACCGACGTGGATTGTGCTGTGTTGGACATGTGTAGCTCCTTGTGCTGGTGAGTAGTTGTTTGGGTGCCGCGGCTATTCGCCGCTCGCGGCAGCCAGTTCGGCCCGCCGGGCCTCCCGGCGCTTCGACGTACTCAGGTTCCCGGCCGCGCGCGGATCTGAAATACCCAGTGCGGAAAGACGTTCGGATTCAGAAACCCCACCCCAGATGCCGTACGGCTCGCCGGACAGCAGCGCAAAGGCGGCGCACGGGGCCTTCACCGGGCATTGGCGACAGATCTCTTTGGCGCGTTGTTCACGCTGTCTACGCGCCCGGCCCCGTTCGTTGTCGGGGTGAAAGAAGATGCTGGAATCCATTGAACGGCAACGGGCAGACTCCTGCCATTCCCATTCGTCGGCCACCGGCCGGATCGCCGGTGCGGGCAGTGGCAACGCGGTTCGCTTCCCGATCATGTTCTACCTCGTGCTTCCTACTCGGTTGTTGGTCACTCGGTGACCCGTTGGCCTTTACCGACGACCGTCACCCCACCGTCCGAGATGACGAAGCCGCGTGCCCTGTCGTGCTCTTTGTCGACGCCGACCTGGGCGCCGGGCGGAATCACGACGTTCTTGTCGACAATGGCGTTGCGTACCAAGGCATGTGCGCCGATCACGGTGTTGTCCAAGATCACCGAGCGATCCACGGTGGCGTATTCCTCCACACGGACACCCGGCGACAGCACGGACTCGCGCACCAGCGCGCCGGAGATGATCACGCCGTTGGAGATGACGCTGTTGACGGCGCGGCCCACCCGGTCGCCGTCGTCGTGGACGAACTTCGCCGGCGGGTGGGGCGGAATGTGCGTCAGGATCGGCCACGCGCTGTTGTACAAGTCGAAAGCCGGGACCACGGCGCACAGGTCCATGTGGGAGTCGTAGTAGGAGTCCAGCGTTCCGACGTCGCGCCAGTAACCACTGTTCTCGGCATGGGAGCCCGGGACGTGGTTGCTCTGAAAGTCGTAGACCTGGGCGCGGCCCTGTTCGACCATCAGCGGCATGATGTCGCCACCCATGTCGTGCTTGCTGAACTCGTCGGCGGCGTCAGCGTGTAGCGCATCGATGAGCACCTCGGTCGAGAAGACATAGTTGCCCATCGAGACGAACGATTCGTCGGGAGCGTCGGGTAGGCCGGGCGGGTCGGCCGGCTTCTCCAGGAACGCCTCGACCTGGCGTCCGTCGGCTGCGGTCTTGATCACGCCGAAGGCGCTCGCCTCGCCACGCGGCACCCGGATTCCGGCGACGGTGGCGCCGGCGCCTCCGTCGATGTGCTGCTGGATCATCTGCCGCGGGTCCATGCGGTACACGTGATCGGCGCCGAAAACCACAACGAGATCGGGCTTTTCGTCGTGAATGAGGTTCAGCGACTGGTGGATGGCGTTGGCTGAGCCGGTGTACCACTGCGGCCCCAGTCGCTGCTGGGCGGGCACCGGGGTGACGTAGTTGCCGAGCAGGCTGCTCATCCGCCACGTCGTGGTGATGTGGCGATCGAGGCTGTGGCTCTTGTACTGCGTGAGGACCGCGATCCGCAGCACTCCGGCGTTCACCAGATTCGACAAGGCGAAGTCGACCAATCGGTACAGCCCGGCGAACGGCACCGCGGGCTTGGCCCGGTCGAGTGTCAGTGGGGACAGTCGCTTGCCCTCGCCTCCGGCCAGGACCAGACCGAGGATTTTCGGATCGGCCATGTGGATTCTCCTTCTGGGCAGCGGGCGACGGCTGGTGAACTTATGGATGGGCGAAAGTTGTTGCGCTATCGGCAGATATCACGCCTGCTCCACGGTCACTCCGGCGGCGGCGAGCTCGGAGAGTTGCCGGTTGTCGACGCCGGTGTCGGTGATCAGCAGATGGATGTCATCCAGCCGGCCGTACTGGGCGCCGCTGATGGCCCCGAACTTGCTGTGGTCGGCGAGCAGGATGCGACGGTGCGCGCACGCGAGCATGCGCCGCTTCACGGCGGCTTCGGACGGGGCGGGGGTGGTGAGCCCGCGGTCGATGCTGACACCGTTGGCGCCCAGGAAGGCGACGTCGACGTTGATCTCGGCGAGCGCGCGGACAGCCCAATCATCCACTTCGGCAAAGGTTTTCGACCGGACCCGGCCGCCCAGAGTGTAGACCGTCAGCAGTGGTCGGTTGAGCAGGGTCAGTGCCTGCGTCAACGAGTTGGTGTACACGGTGAGTTCGCGGTCGCCGGGAAACTGCTCGACCAGCTGCGCGGTGGTGGACCCGGCGTCGATCAGAACCGACCCACGTTCCGGAAGATGTGCCAGCGCGGCCTTGGCGATGCGGGCCTTTTCGGAGAGGAACTCGGTCCGGGTCTCGACGGCAGGCTCGTAGGAGAGGTAGTCGACGCGCACTGCGCCACCGTGCACCCGCCGCAACAAGCCTTGGCGCTCCAGGAGGATGAGGTCCTTGCGGATGGTTTCGCCCGTCACGCCGAGGTCAGCCGCCGTCCGGGCGGCGTCGATTCGACCATCGCGGCGAAGCATCTCGAGTAGTTGCTGTTTGCGCTGGTCGGCGTAGAGAGCGCCCGCAGCATCGCGGGAAGCGGGTCCTGTGAATGCCACGACACCTCCCTCGGTCTGTGATCTGCACCACTTGGATTTGATTGCTAATGATTGTGTTTTATTGGGAATCTGTCAAGGGCGCTTGCTGTCGCCTTCGTCATGGCGCCTGCCCTAGCGTGGAGACGGTGAACAGACGCGCAGGCCCCGCAGTGATCTGCGCGGCCGTGACGGTCGGCCTGGTCGGCTGCGGCATCGGGTCCATCGACGGAACCCCGGTCACCGCTGAGTTCGTGCAACCGCCCGCACAGCTCGATGTCAGCCCAGCGTGCGCCAATGCGCCGGTGACAGTGGAGCAGTTCATCGGCAGCTGGATGACGGGCAGCAGCGGCGTCGTCGGCTTCGGTAGGGACGGCTCGGCCGTCGTACAGGAACGGGCGGTCGGCCGGCGGGGAACCTGGAGCTACCAGCCGCGCGTGCCCGGTGGTCCGTGCTTGTTGCGGATGCGGTGGACGGTGGGCTTCGTGGCGGGCAGGTCGGACAAACCCATCGAGCCGCCGTCGGAGTGGGTGCTGCAACCAGTGTCGGTGACGCCGACGGCGTTCACGCTCAAGTCGGTCGACAAGGCCGGTGAGCCTGACACCCACTGGTGGCGCGGGAAATGACCCGGAACGCCGAATGGCCTGGTGTCCCAGGCCATTCGGTGCGGTGAGCTAGGGCTTGATCCGCATCTTCCCCGGCGACCACAGCCCGCTGTGGACAGCGGTGCCCAGGTCCAGCTCGGCCGTCGTCGCATCCACGACGGTCGTGAACTGGCGCAGCGAGCCCCAGTCCCGGCCCCAGTCGTCGGACAGGTATGTCGACATCACGTGGGCCTTCAGCAGTACGTCGGTGATGCCCAGCAGGCCGCCGTTGATGCCGTCCTGCCAGGTGTCGGTGTCCTGCTTCTTGGCGGTGTAGTCCGGCGTGATGCGGAACTTCGGCACCTCGGTCACACCGTTGCGCACCAGCATCGGCTGCTGGCACGGGAACGCCAGGCCGACGGCCCAGTCCATCAGCACCGGCTGCGTCTTGCCGACGAATTCCTGGATGGTCTTGACCTCCGGCACGCGCGGCGGGGTGACGGCGATCCAGTCACCCTCGTTGAGCGAAAGGTTCACCGCCACAACGCGAACGTAGGTGGCGTCGGCCGGAATCTCGCGACGGTCGAAGCGCAGGTTGCGCCACGACG
The DNA here is from genome assembly GCF_000686745.1 of Mycobacterium sp. UNC410CL29Cvi84. Classification (NCBI taxonomy): domain Bacteria; kingdom Bacillati; phylum Actinomycetota; class Actinomycetes; order Mycobacteriales; family Mycobacteriaceae; genus Mycobacterium; species Mycobacterium sp. UNC410CL29Cvi84. The sequence goes on along the minus strand of NZ_JMLM01000003.1, from coordinate 350,667 downwards.
GCGTGGGGCCGATGTCGTAGGGCACGACGCGTCCGCCCGCGACGGGGCGACCGTCCGGGCCGGTGCGGCCGTATTCCAGCTCGACGGTCTGGCCCTCGGTGCGGCCCTTGAGCGAGCTGTAGCCGGTGATGGTCCCGGCGGCCGTGACGACGACCAGCGGATGCGCGGCATCAGCGGCGGGCAGCCCGTACCAGGCCGACGTCAGCTTGGCCTGCGAGTGCGGGCCGGTGGTGTACGTCCCGGCGACCGGCACCCGCGCGGGGTCGAGGCCGTAGGGCAACGGCACCGTCGACCCGTTGATTCCCGGCGTCTTGAGCTTCGCCGCGGCGTCCCAGTCCGCGTCGGTGCCCGACACCGGGAAGTCGAGCCGAATCGCCTCGGCGACAATGCGATCCGGGACTCCGTTGGGCGTGAAGCCGACCGGCTCGACGCCGCCCAGCGCGCCCAGCGGGCCGTAGTCGCCGGCCTGCGGCACCAGGAAGCCGGCGTTCGAATCGGGCTCGACGAGCACGTTGTCGGCCAGTCCGCAGCCGCCCTTGAGCGCCCGCAGGTTGCTCGCCAGGTTCGAGTACGTCGGGTATTCGCGCACCGCACCGATCGCCATGGATGCCACGCACACCACGACCATGAACGCGGCGGCCAGGGGAATCGGGGCCGCTGTGACCAGCCGGGTGAGGCGGCCTTCGGGTCGGTCGCTGTTGAAGTGCAGCCAGAACGCCCACACCGCGGTGATGAAGAACAGCGTCAAAAAGATCGTGCTGAGCTTGATTCCGCCGACGGCGACCATGTCGTTGTTGAACGGCACGCCGTAACTGGACACGTACCACCAGCCGTTGGTGGTGGCCGAAACCAGTGCCAGCAGGAACAGCACCGCCGAGGTGACGGCCATGCGGTTGCGCGCCGACTTCAGTACCGACCGCGACACGAGCACGGTGGCCACCGCTGCCATCGCGGCGCCCACGGCGGCGAACAGACCGAAGTGGTGCACCCACTTGGTCGGGGTGAACATGAGGCAGAACATGGTGGCGAAGATGATGCCCATCAGGCGCCACACCGGCCCGCGGGCGATGCCCGGAACCCGCTTGCGCCGCAGGATCATGAACATCGACGTGAACAGGCTCAGCGCCGTCAGCAGGAAGCCGAAGCGCCGGGTCATCGAGCCGTCGACCGTCGGCAGGAACAGGTAGTAGTACCGGAGGTTCTCGGTGTACCAGGCCTGGCTCGGGCCGATCGCGGTGCGAATCCTGGTGGCCTCCAACACACCTGCTGCGGTCTGGTTGACGAACACCACGGTGAGGACGACGAAACCGGCGGCCAGCAGCGGGAGCACCAACGGCCAGGTGCCCACCTCGCGGCGCCGCTTCACCAGGATGCGCAGGATCGGGCGACCACCGGCGAGCAGCGCTGCCACGGCGATCAGGCCGGTCGGCTGGATCCCCAGGGTGAACGCCGCACTGATGATGGCGAGCGCCGCCGGGGTCAGCCGGCTGGTGCCGATGGCGCGTTCGATCAGGACGTAGGTGATCAGGGCGCCGGTGGCGATCTGGCCTTCGGGGCGCAGGCCGTTGTCGAACGGCATCCAGGCGGCCATCAGGACCAGGCCCGCGGCCCACATGGCGGACTTGCTGCCGGCCACTGCGGGTCCGAGACGGGGCAGCACCTCGCGCGACAGCAGCAGCCAGCAGATCAGCGCACAGATCAAGTCCGGCAAGCGGATCCAGATGCTGGCGTCGCTGACGTGCGTCATCAGGGCCAGCACGTTGTAGTACCAGCCGAACGGATCCTCGGGGCTGCCGAACCAACGGAAGTAGTTGATCATGTACTGGGCGTGCGGCGCGACGCGCGCCATGCCCAGGATGTAGCCGTCGTCAGATGAACCGGCGCCCAACACATGCCAGAGCAGGAACCCGCCGACCACGACGCCGTCGACGACGTTGAAGGTCCGCCAGCGGCTGGGGATGAGCCGCTGCATGCGGCGCCCGTCCATCCGGTCCAGCCGCCAAAGGGCCAGCAGCGCAACGATGGTCGCCGCGATGCCGCCGAACATGGCGGTGTACTTGATGACGGTTGGCCGGTTGATGAACCGGGTGTCGATGGTCGCCGACACCGAAAGTCCCTGCGGAGCCGCGCCCTTCAGATCGGTGAAGATACCGACGACGGTGGGCCGCAGGTTCGGGTCGGCGAATCCGGTGCGCAGTTCCTTGCCGTCGGTACCGGTCAGCCCGACGAACGTCGCGAACGTCCCGTTCTTGTCGGAGATGATCTCGATACGCGAACAACCGGGATTACCAATGGCTTTCAGCCGTGGGACGCTGGCGATCACCACGTTGCGGTCGGTGATGTCGACGCGGCTGCTGGACACGTTGACCAGCAGGCCGTTCAGCGCGGCCTGCTTGCCGTCCTTGGGCACGGTGCCGAACACCAGCCCGCCCGAGGGTGGCAGCGTCCGGAGTACGTCGCACGGGATCGTCGCCTTCATCGTGACCGGCGTCTGCGAGATCAGCGGCGCCGTCACGTTGCCGAACTGGCCCTGCTGCGGCCAGTTCAGCTGCGCGGTCGTCTGCACCACCGGCAGCAGCGGCGTCAGTGCCGACAGCACGAAGCCGACCAGGCCCGCGACGATGGCCACCCACCGGGTGACCTTGACTTGCTGTGCGTTCATTCCCGTCCCGGTCATAGGAAGACCCTGATCGGGCTTCATGGCAGGGCCCTGATCGGGCCGCGGCGGCTCCAGCCGTTGACGGTCATGGTGCCTTGGTCAATCGCTGCGGGCGGCGCCACTGACGGCGGCACCACCGGGTCGTACCGTTCGATCGAGCCCCAATCTCGGTACCAGTCGTTGCGCAGGTACGTCGGGATGGTCGACGTCCGCAGCAGCGCCTGGATGAACAGGAACGGTCCACCCTTCTGCGCGGACTGCCACATGTTGGACGACACCACGACCTGCTTGGTGTTGGGCAGGATGCGGTACTGCGGCAGCTCCGCCACACCGAGATGCTCGGAGAACGGGCGCTGGCAGGGGAAGTTCGCGGCGGTGGCGATGTCCATCAGGATCGGCGTCTGCGACCCCAGGAACTGCTGCGCGGTCTGCAGCGTCGGCACCCGCGGCGGCGTGAACCCGAACCACTGGTCTTCCGAAAGGTTCGGATCATCGGCGACGATGCGGGCGACGTTGGCCTCCGGCGGTGCCCACGCGAGCGGGAATCGCAGGTTGCGCCAGGCATATTGGGCGAAGGTGTCGATCGGCTGCACCTCGGCGAGGGCCTGGTAGCTGCCGTCCGGCCGGTGCACGCCCCACTGCAGCTTGAGCGACTGGCCGTAGTGGAACTCGTGCTCTTCGTCGTAGTACCAGATGGCGCCGGCAGCGGCGACGGTGACGAGCGGCCGGTCCGCGCTGCGCGGCGGCAGCTGGTACCAGGCGGAGGTGGCCTTGGCGGCGACGCCGTTCTCTTTGAAGCTGCCCATCACCGGGGTGCGGGCCGGGTCCAGGCCGAACGGCAGGAACACGTTGGAGCCGTTGACGCCCGTCGGGCCGTAGCCGCCGCCGGTGCCGGCCGCGAAGGCGACGCCGACGTTGGGCTTGTTGGGCGACCCGTCGGAGTTGACGGTGCCGGGGTTCGCGACGACCGGGTGCGGCGGCGCGAGCGAGTCACTGATCCCGTTCGGCGTGAAGCCGACCGGGTTCTCGCCGCCCAGCGGTCCGTACTTGCCCCAGGTCTGGCCGGGGACGGGTTGCAGCGTGCCGGCATTGGTGTCGGCTTCGACCAGCACGTCGTTGGCCATGGCGCAGCTCTTGTCGGACAACCCGAGCGCGTCGAGGTTGGCCCGTGCGGTCGTGTACTGCGGGTAGCGCTGCACGAAGCCCTTGGCCATCGAGCCGACCTCGAGCACGACCATGATCACCGCGACGATCAGCAGCGGCGTCGACGCCAGCGCCCGGTTGCGGCGGGTCTCGGCGACCTCGGTGTGCCCGGCGTAGTCGATGCGGAAGTGCAGCCAGCCGGCGAGCAGCGCGGAGATGATCGCCAGGACCAGGAACATCGAGGTGACGGGGTGGCCGGCCAGGACGGGTTGCCGGTCGAACCACGGGACGCCGTAGTTCCCGGTGTAGAACCAGCCGTTGATGCCGGACGTCGCCCAGGCGAGCACGAACAGCAGCGCCGTCACGTACAGCGCGAGGTTCCGTCGGCTGTGCAGCCCGACGGTCGCGAACGCGAAGGCGATGATCGCGCCGAACGCGCCCGAGAGGCCCGCGAATGCACCGAACTGGACTGCCCACTTGGTCGGGGTGAAGTGCAGGAGCAGCAGACCGAGCATGGTGCTGCCGAGCAGGCGCCACACCGGCCCGCTGGCCAGGCCGGGGACGCGACCCTTGCGCAGCAGCAGGGCCAGCGTGGCGAACAGGCACAGCAGCAGGATCAGCACCGAGAACCGGCGGGTCATGGAGCTGTCGACGCTGTCCTCGACGGTGAGGAAGTAGTAGCGCAGGAATTCCTGGTACCAGGAGATAGTCGGGCCGACGGTGTACTTGATGCGCGCCGATTCGGCCACGGTCGCGAGCGTCTGATTTCGGAAGATCACCGTCAGGATCAGCGACGCCGACGCGCCCAGCGTCGCGATGGGGGCCAGCAGGCCCGTCCCGGCCCGGCGGCTGCGGACCGTGCGGACCAGGGCTCGGGCGCCGACGAGCAGCGGGGCCAGCGCGATCAGGCCCTGCGGCGCCGTCGTCGCGGTGAATGCCGCAACGATGATCGCGACGGCCGCGGGCGCCAGACGTCGGGTGGCGATGGCGTATTCGATGAGCACCCAGGTCGCGATCACGCCGAAGGCGATCAGCGGCTCGGGGCGCAGGCCGTTGTTGAACGGGTACCAGGCCGCGAGGAATGTTGCAGCAGACGTCCATACCGCGATGACGTTGGACGACACCCCGCGGGCGCCGGGGCCGAGCCGCGGCAGCACCCAGCGGGACAGCAGCGTCCAGGTCGCGATGCCGGCCAGCAGCGCGGGCAGCCGCATCCACACGCCGGCGGTGCTGATGCCGGCCATATGCGCGAGCACCGACTGGTACCAGTCGAACGGCGCCTCGGAGGTGCCGAAGTACCTGTAGTAGTTGGCGACGTAACCGGCCTGGCTGGAGACCCGCGCGATGGTCAGGTTGTAGCCGTCGTCGGAGGAGATGGCGCCGATCAGGTGCCAGCCGGCGAGGCCGGCGAACACCGCGATGTCCGCGAGCCAGTGCCAGCGGCTGACCTTCCAGAAGCGCTGCCAGCCGTCGTGCACGCGGCGGCCGTCCAGGCGGTCCAGCAGTGCCAGCGCGGCGATCGAGACCAGCGTCAGCAGCACGCCGAGCGCCATGGCGGCCGACTTCACGAACGTCGGGACCACGATGAACCGGGTGTCGACGTCGACGCGCGCGGACAAGCCGGGCTGTGCGGGCACCTTGAGGCCGGTGAAGATGCCGGCCACCTGGGGCTTCTTCTCCACGCTGCCGGTGCCGGCGGCTCCGGGCAGGCCGATGAAGTCGGCGCCGACACCGCCGTTGGTCGCCCAGAGGTGCAGATTGCTGCACTTGCCGATGTCGGCGCGCTTGGCGACCGCGGCGACGGTGTCGCGGAAAGCGACGACGACATCGGTGGCGTTGGCCCGCACGAACAGGCCGTTGCGGCTGGCGTCGATGCCGTCGGGCGGGATCGTCGAGAACACCAGACCACCGGCCGCCGGCAGGGTGGCGATGGCCGAGCACGGGATGGAGACATCCAGCGCCAGCGGCGCGCCCGACACGAGCGGGGCGGTGAGGTCAGAGACGTTTCCGCTGGCACCGGGGGCCTGGGGCCACAAGATGGTCGCGGTCGTCTGCTTGACGGGCAGCAGTGGGGTCAGCGCGCAGAGCAGCAGACCGGCAAGGCCCGCGATGATCGCGACGAGACGGGCAGTCCTGGCAGGCACGAGGCTCAAGACTAGGCGACAGTTATATGTGGCCTGGGCCACTGACGGGGAATGTCGAGGTAGTTGGCCGGAATGTGACCCTGACTCTTACTTACGCTGCGTTTAATCCTTGTGGTCTGGACGCGCCGTCTGTCGGATGGACGCCATGCGTGCGAGCGGTGTGTCGTTTCACTGGCGGCGCCTTCCTACCCCTCCGACTCAGGCCAGTTCATGACAACCACCGTTGATCCACCCGAAACCGACAAGCCCGTCTCCGGCTCGTTGCCGCTGCCGCGATTGCCGCAGAGTTACCCGCCGCTGGTGCGAGCGCTGCTGATCCGGGCCGTCGCGCTCGGCGCCTTCCTGCTGGCGTGGTGGGCCGTCACCGCCGCCAAGCTGATCGACCCGCTGTTCCTGCCCAGCCCGGGTGCGGTGTGGGATGCCTTCGTCCGGGCGAATTCCTGGCACCAGATTGCGCCGGGCGTGCCGCGTGAGGTGCTGGGCGAACAGAACTACTTCCTGTGGGAGCACCTGATCGCCAGCTTGCAACGGATCCTGGCCGGGGTGGGTGTTGCGATTCTGGTCGGTCCGCCGCTGGGCTTTCTGATGGGCACGGTGCGGCCGATAACGATCGCGCTGGAGCCGTACCTGAACTTTCTGCGGGCGCTGCCACCGCTGGGTTACATCGGTCTGCTGATCGTGTGGTTCGGCATCGGCGACACGTCCAAGATCTGGCTGCTGTTCCTGGCCGCATTTCCCGCGATCACGGTTTCGACGCTGGGTGGTGTGCAGTCGGTTCCGTCGGGGTGGGTCAATGCCGCCAGTTCGCTCGGGGCGACTCGCTGGCACACGGTGTGGCATGTGATCTTCCCGGCATCGCTGCCGTCGGTGGTCAATGGCATCCGGCTGGCGGTGGGCTTCGCCTGGACCACGGTGGTCGCGGCGGAGCTGAACAACGGCATCCCGGGTATCGGCGGCCTCGCGTTCTACGCGGGCCAACAGACCAACACACCGTTGACCATCGCCTGCATCATCGTCATCGGCATCACTGCCCTGGCGCTCGACGCGGCCATCAAGTATCTCGGCGAGCTTGCGACACCCTGGCAGGGGAAGGCATGAAAAGCGTTGCAGCAATAGCGGTTACCGCGCTGGTCGTCCTGGCAACCGCGGGTTGCGTGGAATCCGGCCGCGGCGAACAGGTCCGGTCGCTGGCAGAGAAGGTGGAGTGCCCGCTGCCGCCCAACCCGGACATCACCAGCACGGTGCGGATCGGCTATCAAGAGATCCCGAACGGGGACCTCATCGTCAAGGACACCTCGCTGCTTGCCACGTGCCTGCCGAAGGCGAATATCACGTGGAGCAAGTTCGCCTCCGGAGGCGACGTGCTGCAGGCGTTCCGGGCCCGCTCGCTGGACATCGCGCTGCTCGGCTCGGCGCCGGCGGCCCGCGCGCTGTCGCAGCCGCTCGACATCGATATGCGGGTGGTGTGGATCCACGACGTCATCGGTAAAGCTGAATCGCTGGTGGTGCATGACCCGGCGATCACCGATATCCAGGGCCTGAAGGGTAAGTCGATCGCGGTGCCATTCGCATCGACGTCGCACCTGTCCCTGCTGACCGCGCTGGACCGTGCCAAGATCACCGGCGACGTGCGGCTGATCAACACCCAGCCCGACGCCATGCTGGCGGCATGGGGGAACGGCATCGATGCGGCATGGGTGTGGGATCCGGTGCTGTCCAAACTGGCCGCCAAGGGGCATGTGATCGCCGACTCGGCGCAAACCGCGGCTGACGGCTCGCCGACCTTTGACCTGGAAGGCGCGCGTAGTGAATTCGTCAACGCGAACGGCCCGTTCCTGAAGTACTGGACCGCGGCGCAGAACTGGGCCACCGAGCTCATCGCGTCGGACCCGCAGCGCGCCGCCAGGCATATCGCTGCACAGCTCGCGGTGCCGCCCGACCAGGTGGTGACGCAACTCGGCGGCTACATCTACCCGACGGCGCGGCAGCAGCTCGACGCGAAGTACTTCGGTGGCGGGCTGTCGGCAGCGTTGCTCGGCACCGCGACATTCCTGAACCGGAACAACGGCGACGTCGAGCGGGTATCGCCGGCCGAGCGGTATCGCCAGGCGCTGTATCCCAACGCGATAAAGGAAGTGGCGCAATGACATCGGAAACGACGGTGGCACCGGAAGCGACGGCAGCACCCGAGGCCGAGGGCATCGAACTTGACGCCATCACCAAGGTCTACCCCTCCTCCGACGGTGAGGTGATCGCGCTGTCGGAGACAACGCTGAGCATCGAACCGGGGGAGTTTGTCGCGGTGGTCGGACCGTCGGGCTGCGGCAAGTCCACGCTGTTGCAGACGCTGGCCGGATTTGTCACACCGACGACGGGAACCGCCCGGGTGGGTGGACACCCCATCGACGGCCCCAACCCGGATCGCGGGGTGGTGTTCCAGTCGCCGACGCTGTATCCGTGGCTGACGGTGGCCGGGAACGTCGAGTTCGGTCTGCGCGCGCGAGGGGTACCCAGCGCGGAGCGGCGGGAGCGGTCCGCGTCGGTGCTGGAACTGGTCGGGCTGGCCGATTTCGCCGACAAACGGCCATACGAACTGTCCGGCGGCATGCAGCAGCGGGCGCAGATCGCACGAGTACTGGTCGGCGACCCCGGCATCGTGCTGATGGATGAACCGTTCAGCGCGTTGGACCCGTTCACCCGGCAGCGGCTTCAGGTGGAGTTGCTGTCGATCTGGGAGCGGGACCGCAAGACCGTGCTGTTCGTTACGCATTCAGTGGAAGAGGCCGTGTTCCTGGCGACGCGCGTGGTGGTGATGAGCGCGCGGCCCGGACGGGTGATCGCTGACCGGCCGGTGCGGCTACCGGGTGATGTTCCCGGCGCCGCCCGGACGGTGGATGTGCTGGGCACGGCCGAATTCGCCGCGCTGAAAGCCGAACTGGCCCGGCTCATCCTGGAAGCCCACGGCTGAATTTCTAGGAGTGCCGTAACGGCGCCGGGGCCCACAGCCCGCTGCGCGTGGCCTTCCCGAGGTCGATCTGGGCCGGCTGCGCATCCGGGTAGTACTGCGTGAACTGCTGCAGCGAGCCCCAGTCCCGGAACCAGTCGTCCTTCAGATACGTCGGCACCGGGGTGGCCTTGAACAGCAGCTCGGTGATGCCGAGCGGCCCGCCGCCGAGGTAGTCCATGACGGGCGAGTTGGCCTCGGCGCCGAAGCGGTCCGGCAGGATGCGCCACTTGGGCACCTCGGTGACGCCGTTGTTGTGGCCGAACGGGCGCTGGCACGGGAACGCCAGACCGACGAGCCAGTCCAGCATCACCGGATCCTTCGAGCCGACGACGTCCTGCAGCGTGCGCAGCTTCGGGATGCGCGGCGGGGTCAGGGCGATCCAGTGCTGCGGCGCGAGATCGTCGTCGGTGGCGACGATGCGGATCAGGGTGGCATCTGGCGGGATGGCGGCCATCGGGGCGCGCAGGTTGCGCCAGGCGGGTGCGGCACCGACGTCGGCGAAGCCCACGGCCCCGGCGATCTTGCCGGCCGCGGCCTGGGCGTCGTTGGCGTACTCGACGCGGACCTCGCCCTGGTTGAAGCGGCCCGCGGCGGCGACGACGAGCAGCGGTCCGGCCTGATCGCGCGGCGGCAGTTTGTACCAGCCCGAGCGCATCCGCGCCGGGATCTGAACGCCGGGGCGCCAGCTGCCGAGCACCGGGGTGGTGGCCGGATCGAGGTTGTAGGGCAGGCGGGCCTTCGATCCGTTCACTCCCGCGGCAAAGGTGGTGCCGCCTTCGGTGCCCGGCTCCGCGCCGCTGACGGGGCCGCCGTCGTTGTCGGCGAAGTTGGTGCCGCCGGGCGGTTCCATGACGGGGTCCGCGGAGACGTCGGCGGGAATTCCGTTGGGGGTGAAGCCTTCTGCGCTGCCCGCGCCGAGGGCGTCGCCGACTGTCCCGGACTGCGGCACGAGCTTGCCGGCGTTGGTGTCCTGTTCGACCATGACGTCGTCGGCCAGGCCGCAGGTCTTACCGGTCAGCGCCTGCAGGTTCGAGCGGCCCACCGACCAGGCCGGCCACTGCTGCGTCATACCGAGGGTCAGTGACAGCACCTCGAAGAACACCACGATCCACGACGCAATTGCCAAGGGCGCCTGAGGAATCCGGCGACTGACCGGACGCTCGGGGTCGTGGTCGTAGAAGTGCAGCCATGCCGCCCACAGGAGCGTCAGGAACGACAGGCCGAACAGGAAGGTGGTGAAGCCGAAGTGCCACTCGGGGAACTGGTTCGACCACGGCACACCGAAGTTGGAGACGTACCACCAGCCGTTCACGGTGGCGAACGACAGTGCCAACACGAACAGAACCGTCGCGGCGAACATCGCGCGGTTGCGGCGGGAGCGCATCGCGACGGTGCCGACCGCGATGGCGGCCAGCGCGCCCAGCGAACCGGCCAGCCCGGCGAACACCCCGAAGTGGTGCGTCCACTTGGTGGGCGTGAACATCATGGCCAGGAACGAGATGATCGTGATGCCGACGATGCGCCGGGCCGGCCCGGCAGCAGTGCCCGGAATTCGCCCCTTGCGCAACGACATTGCGAGGGACACCGCCAGGGCAAGCAGCAGCGTGAGCACCGCGAACCGACGGGCCACGGAGCCGTCGGGGCTGGTGGTGAACAGTCGCTCGTAGCGGATGTGCTCGTCGAACCAGCTCAGTGCGGGGCCGACGGTGGTCTTGAAGGAGCTGGCGTCGAGCTCGGCGGCCAGCGTCTGGTCGCGGAAGATCAGGATCGCCGTCACTGTGCCCGCGGCGAGGATCGGTGCCAGCAGAGCCAGATAACCGAAGCGCGAAGTATGCCGCGCCACAATCGTTTTCAGCGGGCCGACGGCGACCAGCAGAGCGCCGATCGCGGCGATACCAGTCGGGCCGGAGAACAACGTCAGCGCACCGATGATGATGGCGATGGCCACCGGCAGCAGCCGGCTGGTGGCGACGCCGCGTTCCACCGAGCACCAGGTCAGGAGGATGCCGAGCGCGATGATGGGCTCCGGCCGGATGCCGTTGTTGAGCGGCAGCCAGAACGCCAGGAACATGCCGGCGGCCGTCCAAGCGGCGGCACGGCTGTTCTTGACGGCGTGGCCGAGCCGGGGGAGCACCTCGCGGCTGATCACCCACCAGCACGCCAGCGCCATCAGGAGCGTGGGCAGGCGCATCCAGATGCTCGACGTGGAGACGTGCGCCCACAGTGCCAGCAGGTCGTAGTACCAGCCGAACGGCGCCTCGGGGGTGCCGAACCAGCGGTAGTAGTTGGCCATGTAGCCGGCGTGCTCGGAGACGCGGGCCATGGTCAGGATGTAACCGTCGTCGGAGGTGTTGGCGCCGACGAAGTGCCACCACACCAGCGTCGTGATCACGACGCCGTCCAGCGGCTTCACCGACCACCACCGCGACGGCAGGAACCGCTTGTGCGGGACGCCGTCGGCGCGGTCCAGCACGTGCAGGGCACTGAGTGCGACGACGGTCAGCACCACACCGAAGATCATCGCGAGCATCTTCAGCAGGGTCGGGGACGTGCTGTAGCGCGAGTCGACGGTCGCCGAGAACGTCAGCCCCGGCGGGGCCGCGCCGGACAGGTCGGTGAAGACGCCGACGATCTGCGGGCGGAAGTCATAGCCGCTGAGCTCGCCGCGCAGCGGCTTGCCGGGGTTCTTGTCCTTCGGTCCCTGCACGAGGCCGACGATCTCGCCGGTGACCTTGTCGGCGTGCGCGGTGAACTTCAGTTCCTTGCACGCGGGGCTGAGCACCTGGGTCAGCGGCGCGCTGACCACCGGGGTGTTGCGGACGATCACCAGCAGGTCGCCGCCGACACGCTCGATCAGCAGGCCACGGTCGACGGCCTTGGGCGCCTGCTTGGGCACGGTGGACAGCAGTGTGGTGGCAGGGCCGGTGAGGCCGGCCGCCGCCGAACACGGGATGGTGATGTTCAGGTCGGTGGCGACGTAGCCGATCAGCGGCGCGTCGACACTCTTGAGGACGCCCGCCTGCGGCCAGTTCAGCTGCGCCGTGGTCTGGTTGACCGGCAACAGCGGCGTCGCCATCGCCAAAAACGCGCCGAGCAGTCCGGCGACGATCGCGATCCACCGCGCTGTGCGGTGATTGCGCTCTACCTCAGGTTCCCCGGCCACGGGCCTAGATGTTAGTGGCCGCTACGGATGGCCAGCACAAACGGGCCGATATCGGTGACCTGCCAGTGCTTGCTGTCGAACAGCCGCTCGTCGAGTGCCACCTGGTAGCGCCGCACGTTGGGCTGGTTGGGGTAGACGTCCTCGGCCAGTCGCAGCGTGTAGGTGCCGGTGCCGCCGTGGCGCATCAGGAACACCGTCGGCGCCGGCCAGGGCAGCGTGTCGAGGGCCTTGGCGAAGGCGTCGGGGTTGGTCATGGTCGCCCAGCTCTCGATGGCGTCGGAGCGTTCCTTGAACTGCGCCAGCGGGTTCGCGTAGTGCGACGTCAGGCCCTGGAACCCGTAGTAGGGGTAGTAGGACAGGAAGCTGTAGTCCGCGGTCATCACGACGGTCTCGTTGCGGGGCTTGCCCGTCGCCGCGGTGATCTTGCGGTCGACTTCCTGATAGAAGCGTTCCGAGCCGGGGGGACGACGGTCGGCGCGCTGGCCGTAGCCGTCGGTGTCGGTGTACGCGACGGCGATGTCGGCCCGCAGGATGTCGGGGATCGCCTGGCTGAACGACACCGCGCCGATCGCACCGATGACCGCGGCCACCGCGATGATCCGGTTGGTGGTGGGCTGTGCATACCGGTTCGCCAGCGCACGGGCGGCCTCCAGGAAGCCGAAGGTGCCGGCCGCGACGAGCAGCACGAGCAGGGTGGGCTGCAGCCGGAACGACAGCAGCGTGGTGCGGGCGAGGGTGGCCAGCATGGACAGCAGCGACCACGCGTACACCGATACGACTGCCATCCCGAGGGCGGCGGCGCGCGTCGAGCTGCGGCCCTTGACCACCAGCCACAGCGTGCCGACGAGGCACATGACACCCAGCAGGGTGGCGTCGAGCATCGGGAAGGTCAGCTGCGCACCGGCCATCGGTAGGTAATGCTGCGCGGTGCCCTTGTCGGCGGGGTGGCCTTTGAGCACGGCGAGGTAGTACGGCGCCCAGTGGATGGCGGCAATGACGCCGGAGATGACGGCGATGACGGCCACCCGGATCAGCGGCTGGATTTGGCGCCGGGACACGGCGAGCAGCAGCGCCATCAGCGTGAGCGTGAACGCTGCGTAGCCGAACAACAAGGTGTAGAACAGCGCGGCGATGCCGAGGAAAATCCCGGTTCCGAGGATCGCGGCCCAGCCGCGGCCGGTGGCTTTGAGCCCCGACCACGCCAGCACGAACACCGGCGGCAGCAGGACGACGAGGACAGCCGAATAGGGCTCGGTCGAGGAGTACGCCAGCGTGACGGCCGCGGTCGCGGTCGTCACCGCCAGGGCGTACTCGAAGCGAATCATGGCCGTCCACAACACGAATGCCGCCACGATCGCCGCGGTGATCGTGACAATCGCCCACGGCTTGAACATCTCCCACGCTGGCGTGCCGGTCAGCGCGGCCGCCCGGCCGCCGAGCCAGAACCAGCCCGACGGGTAGTACGGCGGCAGCCCCAGGTACGTCATGTCATGGGGGACAGCGGTATCCGTGAGGCGCGTCAGGTACTCGGTGCGGAACTGCTGGTCGACCGAGATGCCGAACAGGTACAGCTTGGTCGCGCCCAGCGGCATGCCGAGGGTGACGACCGAGAACGCCGCCAGTAGCGACGTGGCCGCGACCTTGGCGCTCTTGCGCCAGCCGCGACGCCACGCCCACCCCGCGAGCAGCAGCCCGATCAGCACGGCGCACTGGCCGGCGGTGGTCAGGGCATGCAACTGGTTCGACGAGTTGAACGCCGGCCACTGCACGCGGGCAATCGCTTGCAGCGCAACGACCGCGATGATCACCGCCAGCGCCATGGCGGCCAGCATCTGGCCGCTCACCCTGGCGCTCGCGGCCAGCGCGCTGCGCATCAGAGCGGGAGTTTGCGGAAGATCGACCGCGGGATGTGCCGGATGACGGCCATCAGGTAGCGCACCGGATTGGGCGCCCAGATGAGCTCCTTACCCTTGGCGGCGGCAGCGACGGCCTGGTTGGCGACGTCTTCCTTGTCGACCGTGAACGGCGCCTCCTTGGCGCCAGTGGCCTTCCAGTGCTCCAGCGTCGTGGTCGTGCGGACCTGGCCGGGGCGGATGACCAGAACCCGAACCCCGAACTCCCGCAGTGCCTCTCCGAGGCCCAGGTAGAAGCCGTCGAGGCCGGCCTTGGTGGAGCCGTACACGAAGTTGGAGCGGCGGACCCGCTCGCCGGCGACCGACGACATGGCGATGATCTGCCCGAAGCCCTGCGCCTTCATCTTGTCGCCGACCAGCACGCCGACGGAAACCGCTGCGGTGTAGTTGATCTGGGCGGTCAGCACGGCCTTGGACTGGTTCTGCCACAGTTCCTCGGCGTCACCCAGGATGCCGAAGGCGACGATCGCGACGTCGACATCGCCCTGCTCCCAAGCGGATTCGATGACGGCCGGGTGACTTTTCGTGTCCAAGGCATCAAAATCCAGGTACACGACCTCCTTGGCGCCGGCCGCCTCGATCTGCGCGATGGCGGCGTCGCGCTTGGGGGCGTTCGGCAGGTCGGCGAGGATCACGCGGGCCTTGGCGTTCTTGAGGTAGCGCTCGACGATGGCCAGGCCGATCTCCGAGGTACCGCCGAACAGCAGAATCGTCTGCGGGTTGCCGGTTGCGTCAATCACTGAGTCTCCTAGAGAAGTTCGAGGCGGCGGGCCATGTCGGAGGCGAACACGCCGTTCGGGTCGGCTTTGCGGCGGGTGGCGATCCACTCGTCGATCCGCGGGTACATCTTGTGGAAGCTCTCGGCGCTGACGCGGGAGTCCTTGGCGGTGTACACGCGACCGCCGAATTCCATTGCGCGCTTGTCGAGTTCGTTGAGGAACTCGTTGACCCCCGGGCGGTTCGGGAAGTCGAGGGCGACGTTCCAGCCCTGCATCGGGAAGCTCAGCGGCGCCTTGTTGCCCGGGCCGAACAGCTTGAAGACGTTCAGCGCCGAGTACTGCTTCTGCGTGTGCATCCAGCGGATGATGCCCTTGAACTCTTCGAGTGCGTCGGGCGGAACCAGGAACTGGTGCTGCGCGAAACCCGCTGGGCCATAGGCATATTGCCAACCGGAGGTGATGTCGAGCATGTGGTAGAACTGCGTCAGGTTGACGATCTTGCCCTGGTAGTTGCCGCTCATGCGGTAGAACGCCTCGCCGATCATGGAGAGCGAGAGCTTGTTCATGAAGCTGACCGGGAACAGGTTCGGGATCGCCGGCAGCTGGGGCGCGGTGAACTTCAGCGGATCCTTGGCCAGCTTGGCGGGCAGCTGGTCCACCTTGGCCAGGCTGCCGCGGCTCACGGCGGCGCGGCCGAGCTTGGGCTCCGGGCTGATGAGGTCGAACCAGGCGCTGGAGTACGTGTAGTTGTCCTCGCTGCCGTCCTGGTGCACGGCCACGGTCTCTTCCAGATCGTGCGTGGCGATGCCGTCGGCGATGAAGTAGGCGCTCTCGGTGCGGGTCATCTTGATGCGCGCCCGGATCACGATGCCCGTCAGCCCGTTGCCGGCGACGGTGGCCCAGAACAGCTCGCTGTCCGGTCCGTCGGGGGTGATGGTGTGCACCTCGCCGTCGGCCATCAGCAGGTCCAGCGACAGCACGTGGTTGCCGAAGCTGCCCGCGCTGTGGTGGTTCTTGCCGTGGATGTCGGACGCGATCGCGCCGCCGACGGTGACCTGCCGGGTGCCCGGCAGCACCGGAACCCACAGCCCGAACGGCAGCGCGGCCTTCATCAGCTGATCGAGGCTGACCCCGGCGTCGACGTCGGCGATGGCGGTCTCGGAGCTGATCGAATGGATCCGGTTCAGCGCCGTCATGTCGACGACGATGCCGCCGCCGTTGCACGCCTGGTCGCCGTAGGACCGGCCGAGACCGCGGCCGAGGATGCCTCGCCGCAGGTGGGCGGGGCTGGAAGAGTTTGCGTCCGCGACCCGCTTGACCGCCTCGGCGATCACTGACACATCGGGTGTGGACAGCACGTTTGCCACGGACGGTGCCGTGCGGCCGAACCCGGTGAGGGCGCGGCGCGTCAGGGGCAGCGTGGCGTCAGGCTGGGTAGACATAACGGTCAAAGGGTACCGGCCAACGTCACTTCAGCCGGAAAATCACGGCTCGCTGCACCACGAAGTTGATGACAGTCGCCGTGCCCTGGGCGATGACGAACGCCACAGGTCGCCGCCAGGACTCGCCGGCGAATTGCAGATAGAACAGCTGATTGATGCCGACCTGCAGGCCGAAGGTGACTGCGTACAAGATCACAACCGCGATGAAGCGCGCCCGGCTCGGTTCCGCCTGGAAGGTCCAGCGCCGGTTGATCAGATAGGCCGTCGTCGTGCCGGCGATGAAGCTGAGCGTCTTCGCGATCAGCGTGGCGCGGGCGTCGGGCATGCCGTTGGCCACGAAAACGGCACTGAGCAGTGCGTACAGGCCGTAGTCGACGACCGCGGACAGACCGCCGGTCACCACGAAGCGCCACGCCTGCGTCACCAGTCCCAGAGACGCCTCGACGGCCTTCTCGGCGCTGTGTTCGGCGTCGTGTTCGGCGGGGATCTCCACTGGCTCGGCCACCCGGGCAGCTTACGTGCACCATGGACACGTGACCGATTTGCTCCAGGCATGGCACACACTGCTGGCGCGGCATTCGTCGTCGCCGCGGGTCGACGACGTCGGGGCGGCGCTGCTGGGCCGGTGGGCCGAGCCGCACCGCAGTTACCACGACCTGAGTCACCTGCGCGGCATCCTGTCCGGAGTGGACGCCCTGGAGGAGTTCGCGGACGATCCCGATGCGGTCCGCCTGGCGGCCTGGTACCACGACGCGGTGTACGCGGGGCAGTCCGACGACGAGGAGAACAGCGCGCTGCTCGCGGAGGCGGACCTCACCGATCTGGGTGTGGCCCCGGCGTTCGTGGCGGAGGTGGGCCGCTTGGTGCGGGTGACCATCACGCACGATCCCGCTGCCGACGATCACAACGGCCAGGTGCTGTCCGATGCCGACCTGGCGGTGCTGGCAGTGCCGCCGGCCGACTACCAAGACAACACCGCCCGGGTGCGGGCCGAGTATCGCCACGTCAGCGATGCGGATTTCGCCCTGTGGCGTGGCCGGATGATCGCGGCGATGCTGGCCGGGCCGTCGCTGTATCGAACGGATGAGGGACGGCGGCTGTGGGAGGACGCGGCTCGGACCAATCTGAAGGCGGAGCTGGCGGCGCTCAGCGGCTGACGGCCGTCAACACGTCGTGCAATGCGTCGAGCGCCGCGGTGAACTCGTGATCGGCGGGCGTACCGAAACTCACCACCACGCCGTCCTGGTGCGGGGTGTCCGGCGCCGCATCCGGGTGGCGTAGCAGCGCCAGCCCGGACAGCGCGAGCCCGGCGTCGGCCGCGCGGCGCATGACCTCGTGTTCGGTCCCGTCCGGCAGCCGGATCAGTGCATGCAGCCCGGCGGACAGTCCGCTGATCTCGACATCCAGCCCGGACAGCTTGGCCGCCAGCGCATCTCGCCGCCGGCGGTAGCTGTTGCGCATCCGGCGAATGTGCTTGTCGTACTGGCCGGATTCGATGAAGTCGGCCATGGTCAGCTGATCGATGGCGTTGACGTAGAACTGTTGCCCGCCCGCCGCAGCCAACACCGGGTCGATCAGGTTGTCGGGCAACACCATCCAGCCCAACCGCAGCACCGGTGACAGGCTCTTGCTGGCCGAGCCGAGATAGGTCACCCGGTCGGGATCCAGGCCCTGCATCGAGCCGATCGGTTGCCGGTCGTAGCGGAACTCGCCGTCATAGTCGTCTTCCAGGACATAGCTTTTCGTGCGGACGGCCCACTCGAGGGCGCCGGTGCGCCGCGTGGGATGCAGTGGCACGCCGTGCGGGAAGTGATGCGCCGGTGTGAGCAGAACCGCTGCGGCGCTGGTCTTTTCGAGGTCGCCGACGACGGCGCCGTGATCATCGATCCGGATGGGCACGGTGGCGGCCCCGCTGGCGGCGATGGCGTCCCGGAACAGGAACAGGCCGTAGTTCTCGACCGCAATGGTGTTGGGCGCGAACACTTTCGACAGCAATTCGACGGCGTGCCGGGTCCCGGCGCAGACGACGATCGATTCGGCCGTGGTGCGCACGCCGCGGGCTCGGGCCAGATAGGTGGCGAGTGCGGTGCGCAGTTCGTGGCGGCCACGGGCGTCGCCCGTTCGGAGCGCTTCGGTCGGGGCGTTGGTCAGGGCGCGTCGGGCCGACGCCAGCCAGGCCTGCCGTGGGAAGGCCGCGACGTTTCCCGAACCGGGCATGAGGTTGTGGGTAGGGGTGCCCGGTTGGGCGCGCTGGGTGGCCGGCGCCGATTCGGTGTGCGCGCCGATGACCCAGGTGCCCGCGCCCTGGCGGGAGCCCAGCCAGCCCTCGGCGACCAGTTCGGCGTAGGCCTCCGCGACGGTGTTGCGGGCCAATCCGAGGTCGGCCGCCAGTGATCGGGAGGGCGGCAATGTGGTCCCGGCGGATAACCGGCCTGACCGGACCGCGTCCCGCAGCGCCCGGATCAGCTGGTCACGGGTACCCCGTCGGCCCGGCTGGACGGTCTGACCGAGGTCCAGGTGCAGGTCCAGTCCAGCGCTGTTCGCCTCAGAATTGGCCCATGAAACCACGTAGAAATTGAACCATGTTTACGGGATTTTGGTGGCTAGCGTGGATGCCATGACCGAGACACTGAATGCACCCACCACCACCGCCCACACCAAGCGCATCGACATCTACGACGCCGCTCCCGAGCTGTACGCCGGGATGATGGCCTTCAGCAACGCCGCGTCCAAGGAGCTCGATTCGACCATCGGCGAGCTCATCAAGATTCGCGCCTCACAGATCAACCACTGCGCCTTCTGCCTCGACATGCACGTCCACGACGCGCGTCGTTTCGGCGAGACCGAGCAGCGCCTGGCCCTGGTCGCGGCGTGGGAGGAAGCCGGCGACCTGTTCACCGAGCGCGAGCGGGCCGCGCTGGCCATCACCGAGGCCATCACCGATCTCAGCCGCGGCCCGGTTCCGGATGACGTTTACGCCCAGGCGGCCGCCGTGTTCACCGAGCGCGAGCTCGCGCACGTCGTCGGCATGGCCGCCGTCATCAACTCGTGGAACCGGCTGAACGCCGCTACGCGGAAGGCTGTCCCGCGCCGTCGCTGAATGTGCGGATCGCAGAAGCGAATTCCTCGGGGGCGTCGGACTCGACATAGGTTCCGGCGCCCTCGACGATGACGGTCGTGTGGTCGGGGAACGTCGCTTCCAGCCGCTCGCGCTCCTGGGCGCGGAAGGCGATGTCGGCGTCGCCCCAGATGATCAGGGTCGGCAGGTGGGCGAGGTCGGGCAGTCCGCGCTCGACCTCAGCGAAGAAGTCCCGGCTCGCCAGCACGCGGCCCGGAAGTACGGCCGACGCCTGGCGCCGGTCCGCGGTGTCCAGCGCCCGCCGGTAGTGGTCCATCTCGGCGTTGGTGAGCTTCCGCCTCCGGTGGCCGGTGGGGATGAACGCGTTGACAAGCAGATTGAACTGGCGCACCAGGAATCGCGTCGGTGGCCCGCCCATGATGCGGCCGAATGCTTCGAAGTGCAGCTCTCCGTTGACCGGCCAGGCCCAAGTATTCGCAAGCACGAGCCGATGGAAGACCCCTGACCGCCGCTGTGCCACCGCAAGGCCGATCATGCCGCCCCAATCCTGTCCGACCAGCGTGACGTCCTTCAGATCGAGGGCGTCGACGAACGCGGTGGTGACATCCGCGTGTTCCTCGGGCAGGTAGCGATAGCCGGGCCTCGGCGTCGACAGCCCGAAGCCGGGGTAGTCGAGGGCGATGCACCGAAAGTCTTTGCGCAGCAAGCTGATCACGTCGCGGAAGAGGAATGACCAGGTCGGATTGCCGTGCAGCATCAACAGTGTGGGGCCGGATCCCTCGTCCACGTAGTGCACGGTGTGGCCGTCGATCTCGATGAAGTGACTCTCGAACGGGAACAGTTCGTCGTCGACCCAGGCGGGCCGTGTGGTCTGAGCGGTGTTGGTCATGGCAACCCCTGTCGGATCGGCTTTCCCGGTATGCTTGAACATCTCACAGTCACTTGAGAAACTCAAGCAGAAGGATGGGCGATGCGGAGCTACGACCAATACTGTGGGCTCGCCCGTTCGCTCGAAATCGTCGGCGACAGATGGAATCTGCTGATCGTCCGCGAGCTCTTGATCGCACCCGCCCGCTATCGCGACCTGATCGACCATCTTCCGGGGATCGCAACCAACATGCTCGCCGACCGGCTCCGGGACCTCGAGGCCGCGGGCGTCGTCGAGCGACGGCTGGCCGGCGAGGGGAGTGCGGTCGAGTACATCCTGACCCCGTGGGGCGCGCAGCTGCGCCAGCCGATCGAGAGCCTGCTCCGCTGGTCCACGCCGCTGATGATCAGCGGTCCCGCCGGCGGTGACGCCTTCCGGCCGGAGTGGCTGACCCTCGCCGTGCCGGCCCTGCTCGACGGCCGGGTGAAGGTCCGCTCCGCCGTGACGATCGGCCTCGTGATCGGCGACCAGACGCTCCAACTGCGTGCGACGCGCTCGGGCTTCGAGGTCGGCCCGCGCGACGGCCACAAGCTCGATGCCTCGGTCACCGCCATCCCCGCCTGCATCCTCGGTCTCGCCGCGGGCGCACTCAGCCTCGGTGACGCGCGTGCGCTCGGGCTCGTCGACGTGGACGGCGATGAGGCCGCCATCAGATCAGCCCTCGGTGCGTGACCGGACCTCTCGCGCCGCTGATCGGGGTTCAGTTCGCCGCTGATCCCGCAGCAACTCCCGGGCGCAGGTTTAGGCAGGGGTGACGCGATCAAAAGCGGCCGTTGTGCGCCGTGCGGGCTCGGACCGCGCCTCGGTCGGGTGGGGCGAATCTGCGTCGCCTGTGAACGGTGCCGCGACCAGTAGCTTGAGCAATATTTCCATTTGTGTGGCAATCGTCCTCGGGCCCGCCCCGGTCCAAAATATCTGACGAAATAGTCAATTATTACTACATCTAACGCGTGTCGACTGTGGCCTTCACCGCGCCTGACCAGCTAATAACCTGCACGTAAATGGGCGCTCCGGGTGGCCATTTCGCAAAAAATGAAACACGTTCCACTCGCCGATTTCTGGCAACTGCGCGGCAATATGGATTTATGGTGCTGTGGTCAATATCACATCTACCTTCGGGGAAGCACCATGCAAATCGCAGTTCGCTCCAGCCTCACGACGGGCGTCGCACTGATTGGCGCCGGGGTCATCGCCCTGGCTCCGGTAACCCATCAGCCGGTGCCGGATCTGCACCTGCCGGCACTGCACGCAAGTGCCGTGCAACTTGCTGCGCAGGTGAACCCGATCACCCAGTGGGGGCAGATCATCACCGAGGCGCTGCAGAACACCAAGGGCATCGTCACCGACGTGATCGCAGACCCGGCCCCCGTCCTCGGCCAGGTGGTACGGAACCAGATCGCCAGTGCCGTCGCCGTCGGTGGATCCGTGCGGGATTACTTGGTTGCGGTCGGTCAGCAGTTGGGCTCTACGCCGGAATCCTTGAAGCAGGCCTTCCAGCAGCTCGCCGCCGGGCATGTCGCTGACGCGGTGCAGACGTTGTACAGCGCGGTGCTCACGCCCTTTGTCCTGCCGATCCTGACCACCAGCATCCTCACCGATGTGCAAGCGGCATTCCGCAAGCCGGTGCAGAACATGCTGAACGTGATCGACACCGCCATCACCTCACCGACCGGTATGGGTTGGGTTCTGACGGCCGGATTGCCGTTGCTCGCGGTGATGAGTGACGTCGTGACCGCCACCGGCGACGGACTGCAGAACGTGGTCAACGCGTTCAGCGCGAAGAATCTGGGTGCTGTCGTGAACGCGATCGTTGCGATGCCCGGGTCCATCACCGGTGCCTTGCTCAACGGTTACAACGGCGACGGTGCGGGGATTCTCGGGCCGAACGGCATCGTGCAAGGCCTGCGGAATGCGTTGGGCATCATCGCAACCGCGATCAAGCCGGTGACTCCGCCGCCCGCCGCCGCAGTCAGTGTTCCGTCGCCGGCGTCGGCGACGGTCTCCGTCTCGATTGACGCGAAGGTGGCGCTGACCGCCAAGCCGGCAGCGGCGGCGAGTCCGCTCGCGGTGGCTCCGACTGCGTCGCCGGACAAGACGGCCTCCGAGAAGACCGGTGCGGACAAGACCGCAGCCGACAAGACCGGGGCCGACAAGTCCGCGGTGGCCGCTGACGACAACGCTGCGGCACCCGCGACCGACGCCGGCGCCGACTCCACGTCCGCGACCAAGCCCGCCGCGTCCGACAAGGGCGAGGCATCGGCTCCGGCGGCTGATGCGACCGACTCAGCCGCGCCCGCGGCGAAACAGGATCGCCCGACGCGCGGTGCCAAGTCGTCGAGCAGTGCGGACGGCGCTACCGGGGCGTCCACCGCAGACGGGACCAAGAGTGCCGATGACGGGACGACGACCCCGACTCGCAAGAGCACCCCGAAAACCAAGCGGGACCACGCGAAGGCGAAGGGCGCGGACAACGCCGCGTCGGGCTCCGGTGCCAACAGCGGTCACTCGAGCGATTCGGCCGGCAAGTCACAGGGTGCGGGCAAGAGCGATCGCCATTCGGCCAAGGCCGGCGGTGAGTAACAGCCAGTTGGTGCCCTGAGCCTGGACGCGCTGGTGCTCGGGATCGGCCCGTACTCCGACCGATCCCGAGCGTCGCGGTCGATCAAGCAGTGGTGTCGAAAGCGTCCCGGATGCTTTCGCGCGAGGCCGAAACCTGCGCCTCGATGGCCTCGCGGGCCGACGTCGCGGTGGTGCGCAGCTCGCCCCACTCGCGGGTGGCGACCTCGCGCACATCCTCGACACCCTGGGCCGCGGTGCCGGCGACGGTGAACAGACCGTCCACGGCGGTCGCCGTCAGGGCGCCCTGGGCGCGGACCAGCGAGCCGGCCACCTGAGATGCACCGGCGATGATGGCGTTGGGTCCGACGGCGTTGCGGCCGACGTATTCGCCAACGGCGCTGCGGATGTCGCGGCCCGACTCGGCCAGCACGTCCTGAACGGCCGAGCCGGTCTCGCTCACCGCGTCCGGCAGGGTGGCGCCGTCGCGGATGGAGGAGATGACCTTGGCCGGCGACTCGACGACCGCTTCGGTGGCGGCGGAGGTCGCGCTGACCAGCTGGCGGGTGAGGCTGTGGCCGGCGTCGAGCTGACGCTCGAGCACGCCGCTCAGCACCTCGCGGATGGCGAGGCCGGTGTTGGTCGCCTCTTCGGCGGCGGCCTCAGCGGTCGCGACGAGCTCGGCCTCGATGACCTGCCCGTTCGCGGTTTCGTTGGTGGTGGGGGTTTCGGTGATGGTCATGGTTGCTCCTGTTGGAACGCGGAAAGCCGGTCGCCCCAATTGAACTCCGCGCCACCGAACCCGAGGTGACGCTGAGGTGACCGGCCGGAGCCCCGCAGACTACGAGCTAAGCCCGGCGCAGTGACCTACCCGACATTGCGCCGCCGAAACCCCACGTCGCGTGCAACAGCCTTCGAGTTCTGGACTACACCCAGTACGGCACGCGGGCCCGGTACTGGCGCATCGCGATCGCCGCAACGACCCAGCCCACAATGGTCAGCGTGATGACCACGAGCCAGTGCCTCAGCTCCTGGGGCTCGCCCAGCAGCGGCGCGCGGACGATGTCCACGTAGTGCAGAAGTGGGTTCAGCTCAATGATTTTCGACCAGGTGCCCGCGCCCTGGAGACGCAGCGTCTGGTCGTTCCAGATGATTGGCGTGATGTAGAACAGCAGCTGCACCAGGCTCGCGAGCAGCGGGCTGATGTCCCGGTAGCGCGTGGCCAGGATGCCGAAACACAACGCGACCCAGACGCAGTTGGCCACGATCAGCGCCAAGGCCGGGATCACGGACAGGTCGGCCCACGACCACGGCTTGGGGAAGATGATCGCGATGATCACGAAGATGATGATGTTGTGCGCGAACAGCAGCACCTGCCGCCACACCAACCGGTAGACGTGCACCGACAGCGGCGTCGGAAGTTGTTTGATGAGGCCCTCATTGGCGATGAACACGTCGGCGCCTTCGAGGATCGACGCGTTGATCAGATTCCAGATGATCAGGCCCAGCGTCACGTAGGGCAGATGCTCGGCCAGCGGCAGATGAAACAGCTGGGAGTACAGGCCGCCGAGCGCCACGGCCATGGTGCCGGTCGCGATGGTGATCCAGATGGGACCCAGCACCGAGCGGCGGTAGCGCTGCTTGATGTCCTGCCAGCCCAGGTGCAGCCAGAGCTCGCGCTTGCCGAAGCCGGTCACCAGATCGCCCCAGGCGCGGCGCAGCGTCTTGGACTGCGCGGCCGCGTCGGTGAACGTCATCGCTGTCCTCCTGTCGTGGGTCCGCCCGAACCGGGCCTGCTGAACTTCTCGTCTCGTCCCAAGCGGCGCAACCGCATCCACTCACGCAACCCGGCCGGATCGCGACGGGTGATCAGGAAGTACCACCCGAACCGCACCCACTCCTGGGGAACCAGCTTGCGCAGACCGGGCTGGGATTGCAGGTATCCGCGGTTGCGGTACGTGAAATAGCGCTTGGTGGCGTCGTCGGGGTACTGCGTGTGCATGCGGCCGCCGAGGATCGGCTTGAATTCGTCGGACCCCTGCGGGTGCAGGTACACCGCGTTCAGGCAGGTGCCGAACGGCAGACCGGAGCGGACGAGCCGGCGGTGCACCTCGACTTCGTCGCCGCGGACGAACAGCCGGATGTCCGGCACGCCAACGGCTTCCAGCGTCGCGGCCCGGAACAGCGCGCCGTTGAACAACGATGCGATGCCGGGTAATAAATCGTCCCCGGCGCCAGGGCCAGATCCGGCGTCGACCTGCAACTCGGACACATACCGCCGCCACACCAACCCACGGCGCAGCGGAAAGGCCAGGCGGGCAGGCTCATTCAGGTCGCACACCATGGGCGACACCTCGGCCAGGCCGTGCTTGTCCGCGCAGTCCAGCAGTGTTGCGAGCACCGACGAATCGGCGGGGCGTCCGTCGTCGTCGGCGAGCCACACCCACTCGGCGCCCAAGGCCAGGGCATGCAGGATGCCCAGCGCGAAACCGCCTGCGCCGCCCAGGTTCCGGGCCGAACCGAGGTACGTCGTCGCGACCGGCTGGGACTCCACGAGAGCCCGCACCGCCGGGTCGTTGTCATTGTCGACGACGACGACGTGGTCGGGCAGTCGCGTCTGGGAGCACACCACGGCAAGGGATTTCGCCAACAACTCCGGCCGCCGGTGGGTGACGATCACCGCGCACAACATGTCGGTCACGCCTGGCGCTCGCGCTCGTTCTCTTCGAGCACCTCGCGCACGTGCCGGGCCGCGTCCTCGCCCTCATAGGCGCGCACGACGTCCTCGATGCCGCCGGTCATGCGGATGGTGCCGTGGTCGACCCACATCGCGGTCTGACACAGCCGGGCCAGGAATTCGTTGGAATGGCTTGCGAAAACCAAGATTCCGGAGCGTTCCACCAGGGCTTGCAGCCGGGTGCGCGCCTTCTTCAGGAACTCCGCGTCGACGGCGCCGATGCCCTCGTCGAGCAGCAGGATCTCGGGGTCGATGCTGGTGACCACGCCCATGGCCAGGCGCACGCGCATACCCGTGGAGTACGTGCGCAGCGGCATCGACAGGTACTCGCCGAGTTCGGTGAACTCGGCGATCTCGTCGACTTTGGCCAGCATCTGCTTGCGGGTCTGCCCGAGGAACAGGCCACGGATGATGATGTTCTCGAAACCGGAGATCTCCGGATCCATGCCGACACCCAGGTCGAAGACCGGGGCCACGCGGCCGCGGACGGTCGCCGAACCGCGCGTCGGTTCGTAGATGCCCGACAGTAGACGCAGCAGCGTCGACTTGCCGGCGCCGTTGTGCCCGACGAGTCCCACCCGGTCACCCATCTTGAGCGACATCGTGATGTCCCGAAGCGCTTCGATCACAACGACATTCGATTCGTTGCGGTTGATCCCGCCACCGGCCTTGCCCAGGAAGGCCTTCTTCAATGAACGGGACTTGGCGTCGAAGATCGGGAATTCGACCCACGCGTTCTGCGTGGAGATATGCGGTTCGGACACGGTCTACAGGTACTGACCGGTGCCGGACTGGAACGGGCCGCGGCCACCGTCGGCGCCGGGCGGCAGGGCGCCCTGGCGCATCTGCTCGAGCTGCGCGCGGGCGGCCATCTGCTGCGCGAACAGGGCAGTCTGGATGCCGTGGAACAGGCCTTCGAGCCAGCCGACCAGCTGGGCCTGCGCGATGCGGAGCTCGGCGGCCGACGGCACCTTGTCCTCGGAGAACGGCAGCGACAGCCGCTCCAGCTCCTCGGTCAGCTCCGGGGCCAGGCCGTCTTCGAGCTCCTGGATGCTCGACCGGTGGATGTCGCGCAGGCGGTTCCGGCTGGCCTCGTCCAGCGGCGCGGAGCGCACTTCTTCCAGCAGCTGCTTGATCATGGTGCCGATGCGCATGACCTTGGCCGGCTGCTCGACCAGGTCGGTCAGCGACTTGCCTTCGTCGCCGTGGTCGGGGTCCTGTCCCGGTTCCCCGCCCAACGCCAGGTCCCCGCCGATGACCTCGATGTTGTCGTCGTCGTCTTCTGGTTTCAGCGTCATGCCTGCAGTGTTCCTATCTGTTCGCCGGTGCGGCGGTGTCGCCGCGCCACTCGTAGATACGGGACCGTCCGTTGTCGTAGATCTTCGCCCACGACTTCGACTTATCCAGCGACACTAGTCCGTCGGGCATGACGAACCCCTTGACGATGGTCGAGCTGGTGATCACGTACCGGATGTTCAGGGCGTGCACGGCCTCCGCGACGCGCCGATCGGTGTCGGCGTCGTCGGCGTAGGCCCAGAAGATGAAGCGGTGGTAGCCCGGGCCCTGCTGCTGCGGGTAGTCGTAGTGGGTCCACAGCGGGTGCAGCCCGGCCACCGCGTACATCCACGACGTGCCGTCGGTGTTCGCGTTGCCGATCAAGGTGTCCTTGGCGCCGGGCAGTGTCGCCAGGTAGGCGAAGGCCTCGAGATTCTTGTCGTTGACCATGATCCGGTCGTACTTCTGGCCGATCAGGTAGCGGTGCCGCGGGAAGTAGTGCCAGGCCAGGCCGACGGTCGAGAAGGCGAGCAGGGCCACCGCCACCACGGCCCAGAACCGTTCGGTGCGGGGTGCCCGCTTCCGCAGCCAGTCGACGGCGAACTTGATGATCGCGAACAGCGCGATGCCGGCGAACGGCGTGATCAGCAGGGTCACGACGGCAGACAGCCGGCGCGGGTCGCTGTAGTAGAGGTCGGCGTACGACCCGATGAGGGCGCCGATCGGGCCGCCGAACGGCGCACCGGAATGCACGATCGCGACCATCAGCACCACCCACACGAACGCCGGCCACCAGACGCGTTTGAGCAGCAGGATCAGACCGCCGATGCCGCCGAGCGCGATCAGCATGTTCTGAATCGGGTAGTCGTTGAGGTGGCGCGTGTGCTGCACGATGGCGTTGAACAGCACCCGGAGCCGGGTCTGGTGCGTGACGAAGGCGTGCCCGACGATGATGTCGGCCTGCGCCAGCACCCCGATGAACTGGGGAAGCAACAGCAGCAGCGACGGCACGGCGACGGTGAGCAGGGTCAGGAAGTCGGCGAGCCGGCCGCGCACCGGATGCCGCAGGGTGTCGCACAGCCACCAGGCACCGACAAACGTGACGACGACGACGCCGCCCGTGATGTGGGTGGAGAACACGCCGATCAGGGCGATGACGGCCACCGGGATCCGGTCGCGGTGCCGCAAGCACGACATGATCAGCACGGTCGTCGGCCCGGCGAGACCGTAGGCCACCAGGTTGGGGACGGCGGCGACGTCGAATTCGACGTAGGGAACCGAGGTGAACGACGCCGCCAGCGCGCCCGCCGCGGCGGCGGCTCCGGCGCTCCAGCGCTGGCAGGCGTGGGGCCGGACCATGGCCCACGTCAGGCTCGCCGCGCTGACGGGGAACAGCCAGATCGAGGCCGCCAGGGAGTGCAGGGTGTAGGCCGTCGCGGGGGCGGCGCCGGTGAGTTGGCAGAAGACGGCGGCCAGGGCGTGGAAGGTCGACGGGTAGTACAGCAACGCGTGCGTCTCGACGTTACGAAGCTCACCCATATGGGTGGGCGAGGCCTGACCGACGTCGAGAATCCAGCGGATGGTGTTGCCGTGCCAGACGGAGTCCCAGGTGCTCGGAATGGATTGCCAATGTGGCATGCCGAGGATTGCTGAAATTGCGATTGCCGTCGCGCCGACGATGATGCCCGCCGCGACGAACAGGGCCGGGCCGCGGGTGATCGCGAGGGCCTCGGCCGCGGTGTCCCGATAGCGTCGCAGCGCACGACGAAGTCCGGCCACCACTGCGACCACGATGACGAATGACAGCAAAGCCGTCCAGCCGTTCCACGGAACGCCGACGGCACCGAGTGGGACGACGGCCAATGCGACGATGCCGTAGGTCACTGCGGGGCCGACTGCGATGGCAACGGGCCAGGTTAGCTGTGCTACACGTGCGGTGATTGCTCCAGGGACCACCATGATCAACAGGGCGACAAGGACGCCGGACGCCAAGCTCACTGCACTAGTATGGCTGTTCGGGTGGCCCGGCTTTCGCCGGCGTGCAGCGGGGCGCGCCCGCCGGAAAAAATTGGCTGGCAGGCCTGAATCGCTCGAAGGTTGGCATGGCATGGCATACGACGTCGCCCGGGTGCGCGGTCTGCACCCGTCACTGGGCGGCGGCTGGGTGCACTTCGACGCGCCGACCGGCATGCTGCTGCCGGACTCGGTAGCGACCACTGTTTCGACCGCCTTCCGCGGATCCATGTCGTCGGCCGCCGGGCCGCACCCGGCCGCGCAGCGCAGCGCCGCGGTCCTGACCGCCGCGCGACAGGCGGTCGCCGATCTCGTCGGTGGTGACCCGCGCGGCGTGGTGTTCGGCGCGGACCGCGCTGTCCTCCTGAACTCGCTGGCCGAGGCATCCGCGTCGCGGTCGGGCCTGGGTTACGAAGTGGTCGTCACCCGCCTGGACGACGAGGCCAACATCGCCCCGTGGCTGCGGGCCGCGAATCGCTATGGCGCCAAGGTGAAGTGGGCCGAGGTCGACATCGAGACCGGCGAACTGCCCAGCTGGCAGTGGGAGACGCTCATCACCCGGCCGACCCGGTTGATCGCGATCACCTCGGCGTCGTCGAAGCTCGGCACCGTCACCGATCTGCGGCCCGTGACCAAGATGGCGCGCGAGAACGGCGGCATGGTCGTCGTCGACCACTCGGTGGCCGCGCCCTACCGCCTGCTGGACATCAATGACGTCGACGCCGATGTGGTGGCGCTCAACGCGATCGCGTGGGGTGGCCCGCCGATCGGTGCGCTGGTGTTCCGCGATCCCGCGATGATCGACACCTTGGCGACGGTTTCACTGGATCCGAACGCCACGGGCGCCGCGCGCCTGGAGGTCGGCGCGCACCAGTTCGGGCTGCTCGGTGGCGTCGTCGCCAGCATCGAGTACCTGGCCAACCTCGACGACGCGGCCACCGGCACGCGCCGCGAACGGCTCGCGCGCTCCATGCAGTCGGCGGAGGCCTATCTCGGCCGGGTGTTCGGGTACCTGCGCAACTCGCTGCGGTCGTTGCCGTTGGTCATGGTGCTCGGCGCACCCGAGGCCGCCATTCCGGTGCTGAGCTTCGCGGTCCAGGGTGTGCCGGCCGACACCGTGATCAGCCGGCTCGCCGACAACGGCGTGCTGGCCGTGTCGGACGGCAACTCCCGGGTGCTGGAGGCCATCGGCGTCAATGACATCGGCGGCGCCGTGACGGTCGGTCTCGGTCACTACACGACGACCGCCGAAGTGGACCAGCTCGTCCGGGCGCTTGCGTCGCTCGGCTAGTTACGCGTAGTCCAGCGCGTCGAGCAGCAGCTGCGGAGGTTCGACCTTCCCGGAGCCGTCGGTCGCGATGCAGACGTAGACGGTCCGCGCGGTGACGAGCGGGTGCGTGGAATCGCCTGCGTGGATGAGGAATTCGACGGTGAACGACGTGCGTCCCCGGGCCGGCACCGTGACGTCGACGTGAATCTGGTCGCCCCACTTCAGGGAGCCCGACCAGTCCAGTTCGGTGTGCACCACCTGGGCGTCGACGCCCGCCTCGAAGATGTCGCGCCACGACGCTGTCTGCGCGATGAACGCGCCGAAGGCCTCGTCCATGTAAGCCAGGTACCACATGTTGAAGACCACGCCCTGCTGGTCGACCTCGAGATAGCGGACCGGCGCGGTGTACGTGAACGTCACAGCGCCAACTTATCTGTCTTGATTGATGCTGCGTTCAGGGCGTTGCGCTTTCGGCCTTTTGGCCGTGCCCGCTGAATCAGCGCGGGTATCGCCGCGTGCGTGACCTGGTGGCGGAAAACCGGCCTCGAAACTGCCCTGGGGTCAATTTCGGCAAGCTCAATCCCTGACTTGCAGAAGCACTTTCCCGGACACGGCGCCCGCCTGCAGAAGCTGATGGGCTGCCGCCGCCTGCTCGATGGGCAGCTCGGCGCCGATGATCGGCCGCACCCGGCCGTCGGCGATCATGGGCCAAACATGTTGCACGACTTCGGAAATCACCGCAGCCTTGCCGGACGGCCCGTCGAGCGGGCGGGAGCGCAACGCGGTGGCGATGACGCCGGCCCGTTTGCCCAGCAGCTTGGCGATGTTCAGTTCGCCCTTGACGCCGCCCTGCATGCCGATGATCACCACGCGGCCGTCGGGTGCGAGTGCGTCGATGTTCCGGTCCAGGTACGCCGCACCCATGATGTCGAAGATGACGTCGGCGCCGCCCGCCTCGGTGATCCGCTCGACGAAGTCCTCGTCGCGGTAGTTGATCAGGATGTCGGCGCCCAGTTCACGGCACAGCTCCAGCTTTTCGAGTGACGCGGTGACTGCGACGCGGGCGCCCAGTGCGTGCGTGACCTGGATCGCATGCGTGCCGATGCCGCTGGCGCCGCCGTGCAGCAGCACCAGCTGGCCGGACCGCAGATGCGCGGTCATGGACAGGTTGGACCACACTGTGGCGGCGACCTCCGGCAGACCGGCCGCATGCTGCAGGCTCACCCCCGCGGGGATCGGCATGACCTGGGCCGCGGGCACGGCCACCTTCTCGGCGTAGCCGCCGCCGGCCAGCAGGGCGCACACCTCGTCACCGACAGCCCAGTTCCCGACGCCTGCACCGACCTCGGAGACGACGCCGGAAACCTCCAGCCCGAGAATGTCGCTGGCGCCCGGCGGCGGGGGATAGAGGCCCGCGGCTTGCAGCAGGTCGGCCCGGTTCACTCCGGCGGCCGCGACGTCGATGACGACCTCGCCCGCTTTGGCCGTTACGTCCGGGACCTCGGACCATGCCAGCTGACCTGGGGATTCGACGACGATGGCGCGCATAGCCGCAACGCTACACACGGACCCTCTGAGGTTGTTCGGGCCCGGACCCCTTAGGCTGTTCGGCGGTGGCGTGGCAGAGCGGCCTAATGCACTCGCCTTGAAAGCGAGAGTTGGTTAAACCCAACCGGGGGTTCAAATCCCTCCGCCACCGCCAAACGTTCGACCTTCGAACCCAGCGTCAGCTGGGTTCGATTTTTTCTCGTTGAAACTGATCAGGACAGCGTTCTGGCGTCGTTGTTGCGGTAGAGCGCTTTTCTCGCCGCGTGACAGCAACGCCCGGATCGTGATTGTGTCCACCGAAAAACAACCACGGCTTGACCAGGCCCTCTCAAACAGTTTGCGCCGCAACAACACTCAATCGGCGCTAGCCTCCCTGCTGTCGAATCTATGCGGGCACGCAATCGCGCAGCTCAGGTGACATCCCGTACGGACCCCACATTTGCCGTTCGGCGTCAGCGCGTGCCGCACCCTCGTCGGGGCCCCGCCCGATGACGGTGCCCGCCCATTGCTTCATACCGAAACCCATGCCCACACCGGGCATGCCGCCCATCCCGAAGCCGTTGCTCGCCCACACCTGGCACTGCACCGCCACCAGCCCCGGTCCTTGGTCGCCGGGCGCCGCGGCCCCCACCGGCGCGGTCATCCCCGAGACGGCCACCCCCAACATCACCACACAAGCCCGCATCACGGTCCGCATATTTTCCTCCCCAGAAGTCTGCGATGAACCGAGTGTGACACAGGAGTCGAGTTAATCGATCTCCATTAGGTCGATTAACTGATTTGCTTCGTTTTTGGGTACGCGTACGGGTTGACGCATCAGTCAGCTTATGCGATTGTTCGCCGTAGTACGTGAAAGACCAAGCGAGCCGGGGGGCTTGAGGCTGGTCTTCACAGGGGGACTCGTGCATGGTCGTATTTGGACGTTCGTCGCGGCGTGTGGCTGCGACGTCGGTGGTGTTCGCTGTATCTGTTGCTGGATGTGCATCCGCGGCGGGTATGGCCGTCGCCGATCCGCAGCCGATGCCCGATCGGTGGATGCCAACGCCACCGACGCTTACCTCGTGGTCGCCGATGCCCGACCGGCTCAACTGCCTGCGGTGACGAAGGGCTAAAGCATGAGCAACGCCATTACCGGTGCCAATCGTGATAGCGCTGGATCGGTCACAGAGCCGCTGTCGACCGCACTGAGCGCACCACCGCCTCTGAGCGGTTTTGCCGCGGGCATCACTGGGGCAGCGCTTCTGGTGGCTGGGGTGTGGGGTCTGCACGTCCTCTCGCCGGGCGTCGTATCGGTAGGTTCGGTGGTGTTGCTGCTGGCCGCGTTTACAGCCCTGGGCAAAGGCATCACCCTGATCCGGCGAGCGTTGGCTCCACTCAGCGCAGCTGCAGTCGCGCCGATGTCGGCGGTTCCGCCGCTGGTGCGGGCGCTGGCCGCGATAGCTGTTGGCGCCGTGGGCATCTGGTGGGTGATGCGTGGCTACGCGGCCACCTGGTGGGCCCACGCCACGAGCACCGCCGCTGGCTCGATGCTGATGTCGGCGCTGGTGCAGGTCGCGGTGATCGTTGTGGCCGGCTCCCTGTTGTTCGGTGGTGCCAAAAACCTTGCGGCGCTACTGCTATCGCGTTCGGGCGACCGCCGCCGTGGCTCGGTCTACGGCGGCCTCCACCACCGTGATCGGTGGGCATCATGGTGGTCGTCGCATCCGGGTCTGGGCGTGATGCTGTTGGCCGGTGGCGCTGCGGTGGTGGCGCTGTCCGAGTACGTCGTGCCTCGGGTGTCGGGGTGGCTGCTCGGCGGTGACCCCGCCGCTGCCCTCGCCGCGATCGTGGCACTGTTGGCTGTCGGGCTTGTGGCGAACACGTGGTGGTGGGGTGCCCTGTCCGGGTGGTGGGCCTGGACACATCGCCCGCACACCCCTGGCGGTGGTGCCACCCCGATGAGCCAGATGCGTGCCGGTGCCGCAGTTGTTGCGCTGCTGTGGTTCTCGGCTACTGCGTTCGGTTTGGCCGTGCCCGACTCGTACAGTGGACCCGGCGCGATGCCCCGGGCGCGTGCTGACTGCCCACCAGACTGCGGCGGCAGCGGCGGATCAGGCTCGTTCGGGCCCAACCCCTCTCAGTTCCAGCCGCCCCAAATGCCTGACCCGCCAGGGCAATACCAAGGGGGAGCGAACTCCGGATACCCCGGTCCCGACCAAAACAACGGCATATCCATCTATAACCCGTCGTCGGGCCAAGGTGGCTACCCGGCACAAGGCGGCTACCCCCAGCAAGGGCAACCCGGTCCACCGGCCAACGGTGTTCAGCCACCCGACTATGACGCTCCGCTGCCGTCACAGGCGCCCGCGCCTCAGTACTCGGCACCTGCACCTCAGCAAGGCTCGGCCCAGCAGCCCGCCCAAGCGCCCGAACAGCCGGTGCAACAAGTCCCGGCTCAGCAGGGCCCGCAACAGCAGCCAGCGGAGCAGTCCCAAAGCCAGCTACAACCGGGCCAGCAGCAATCCCCGAACCCGGCCAACCAGCATGCCGCCGAACAGGTGCAGCAGCCGCAGAACCAGAAGCCCGGGACGCCGACGAAGGAGCCCGACAACAACCCGGTCGATCCCACCGACCTTGCGGCGGCGGCCACCCGACGCGGCTCCCAACAAGCCGGTCAGCAAGCGACGCAGCAAGGCGCACAAACGGCACAGCAAGGAGCTCAGGACCCGGCCAAGGAACACGAGTCCGCACGAGTTGTAAAACAGTCTGGGGACCTATTCAAGACCGACATTGAATTCGACGACCCCAATCCTCTCCATCATCACGCACCGATGGTGATGCACCCTGGCGGCACGCCACCGAACGGGGTGGACCCGGAAACAGGAGCCCACGTTCTCCCTGGGGAAGGCGAGGATGGCGCTGGGATGCGTGCCGCACGTCCGGGAGGTAAGCCCCCCGCCGGTACCCAACCAGGTTGGAATGCCCGAGTTACAAACAACGGGAAGGGCATGATCTACCAAAAGCCCGGCTCGACGCAGGATTCGAATTCTGTCCGCGTTATGGACCCGGGCGCTGACCCCAGGTATCCCGACGGGTACGTAAAATTCACGAACCAGTACAACCAGCCGATCGGGCTCGACGGGAAGCCCGCGAACAGAGCTGAAGCTCATATCCCGCGTAACCCAGATGGCTCATATCCGATACCAAAGGGGTGGGATGTCCAACATTGATTTCAGCGGGCTGACTCTTAGCGAACTGTGCGTTGACTTCACCGCACGCCTCTACTTCACCGCAGAGCATTTCGTACGGATAGAAGGTTCATTTACCCTGGACGCCCAAGGTAAATCGCTGTACTTGACACCAGACACCGATCGGCCCGAAGCGTTCGAAACCATGTACAGCCTGGTCGGGAAACGCGTTTCCACATCTCGCATCAGCGATAACGGGTCGCTTTCGCTGGAATTTGAAGACGGTTCTCAGATTGTGGTTGAGCCTGACAAGGAGTACGAGGCCTGGACTGCGACAGGCCCGGATGGCCTGGTCATCGTATGCATGGCTGGCGGCGAGTTGGCGATATGGAGCGGTATCGCTCCGATAGCCGACGGTGAGTTCCCAGCCGGTGGCTGAAACGCGATAGCAGATGCTCGTATGTTCCGGCAGCGGTTCTATTGTGCTGTTGGGGCGGCTCCAGACATGGAAGATTCCGTGGGTGAAGCAGCGCTGGCCGACGTTTACGCCCGAAGGCGAACTATGGGAAGCGCTCGACGAGCTGCTTAGACAACTGCGAGCGTCTTGGGGTGCGGCATCGACGCCTGGCGCAGCGCGGTGGTACTAACCCGATAACCGGTAGCCCGCTCGGCCCGCACTGCGGTGACGGCAGTGAGGCACTGCGGGATCTGTTGTCGGACAACACCGGTTTCAACGGTAACCGGTAGCTGTCACGCGAATGGTCGCTGCGTCGGCCACGTCGGCGTCATGGCCGCCTGGTCCCCTTGGCGGTAGCGAAACGTGTTGCAGCCCCGGACCCCCCGAGCCGGGGCTGCCAATCAGTCGCCTGCGCCGTTTGCGGTCGTGACGGCCAGGGCGGCGTCCTGCTCCGGTGTGCCACCGGAGACGCCCAGGCCGCCGATCAGTTCGCCGGCTCCGTCGAACAGCGGTACGCCGCCGCCGACCAGAAGCAGCCCCCCGTGGTGGATGTGGTCGAAATGCAGCTGCGGCACCCCGAGTTGCAGTGGTGCGCTGAGGGCGTCGGTGGGTGCCTGGAACATCACCGCAGTACGTGCCTTGGCGATGGCCAGCTCATTGGATGCCAGCCAGGCGCCGTCCATGCGGGAGAAGGCCACCAGATTCGCACCCTTGTCCAGAACGGCGAAAACCGCCTGCATGCCTTTGGATTTCGCGGAATTGGAGCCTCGGGCGATGAGGCGATGCGCGTATTCGAGGGTGAGCTCAGGCATTCTGGGTCCACTCCGATTCCTGCCACTGCTTTGCGACGTCGATCGTGGCCAGTGGACGCATCGTGCGGTACGGGTGGTCCTCGGCGGGGATGATCTCGACCATCGCGTCGATCATCTCTTGCGGGTCGTACTGGTCGGCGAGGCTGTCACCGAAGTCCGGCATGGGGATGACGGCCTTCTCGGCGTCGTACCACTGCACGTGGCTTTCAGCCCCGGTGTCGTTGAATCCGGTGCCGAAGACGCCTGGATTGACCGTGGCGACCTTGACGCCGTAGGGCTCCAGCTCGGCGCGCATCGAGCCGGCGATGCCCTCGATGGCGTGCTTGGTGGCGCAGTAGACGCCGACGAACGGGATGACCAGGATTCCGCCCATCGATGAGGTCCACACCACTTTTCCAGATCTGCGCGCGACCATCTTCGGCACGATCTTCTGCGCCAGCGCCAGGTGCCCAAAGACGTTGATCTCAAATGACTCTCGCACTCGCTGCAGCGGAATGTCGATGACAGATCCGCTCTCCATCACCCCGGCATTGAGGACGAGTATGTCCGGGTCGAAGCTGCCCGCGTGGTCGACGTCGATCTCATCGAGCAGATTGAGCTTGATCACCTCGAGCGTGACCCCGGCGGCGGCAGCGTCGGCCCGAAGGCTGCGAACCAGCGGCCACGCCTCGGCGGTTGCGACGACTTCGTGTCCGCGGCGGGCGAGTTCGATCGCGGCTCCGCGACCGAATCCCGAACTGGCTCCGGTGATCAGAATCTTCTTCGACATCGTTTCCTATACATCTTGGTGTGGTGGATACGCGAGTGGGCTGAGGACGAAAGCGTGTTTGTTCACGAAAGCCCTCTTCCCAGTGATGAACTCAGTCCATCGGTTGCGTGACGGGTCGAACACTAGGCGCGGCCGTGCCGGGCCGTCATTAGCGGAACACGTCAATCCGGTAGCGGATCACGCCATATCTGCATCGCTGAAATCTCTCGTACACTCGCCCGGATGGAC
This sequence comes from Mycobacterium sp. UNC410CL29Cvi84, assembly GCF_000686745.1. Classification (NCBI taxonomy): domain Bacteria; kingdom Bacillati; phylum Actinomycetota; class Actinomycetes; order Mycobacteriales; family Mycobacteriaceae; genus Mycobacterium; species Mycobacterium sp. UNC410CL29Cvi84. Next base: position 313,638 of record NZ_JMLM01000003.1, on the reverse strand, counting down.
GTCAGCTCACGCATGTTCGTGTTGACCCCGGCGGTGCGCTCACTGTTGACCGATCTCAACGTGTCGGTCGAGGCGGTCCTGCGCCGTGCCCACCTTCCGGACGACTTCTTCTCGCGCGGGACCGGAGAGCTCAGCAGCGCGCAGTATTTCGCCTTCTGGAGCGCCCTCGAGGTGGAGAGTGACCGCGACGCGCTACCGGTGGCGGTAGCCGGAGCGTTGAGCGCTGAGAGCTTCGACCCGCCGATCTTCGCGGCCCTGTGCAGCCCCAACCTGATCACGGCCGCGCAGCGCATCGCACAGTTCAAGCCTTTGATCGGACCCATCGCAATCACCGTCGACCGAACCGGTGACGGTACGACGGTCAGCTACACCTGGCAGACGTCGACACCTCCGCCACCGGTATTCGTCACGGTCGAGTTGCTGTTCTGGGTGGCCCTGGCACGACTGGGCACCCGTCGGGCCGTGACACCGCTGCGGGTCCAGGCCACCCAGCCGCCACCGCCGAGCGCGACCATCCGCGGGTATCTCGGCGTCGACATCGAAGCCGGGACAAACGATGCGGTCGTCTTCAGCAATGCGGACGCCGATCTGCCGTTCGTCACCGAAAACGCTCAAATGTGGTCGTACTTTTCGCCACAACTGCATGCCCGGCTGTCCGAACTACCCCGATCCTCGTCGATGACCGAACGGGTGCGCACAGTGCTTCTCGAAGCCCTGCCGGCTGGCCACGGCGACATCGAGAGCGTGTCCCGTCGGCTGGCGGTGAGTCCGCGTACGCTACAGCGCCAACTCCAAGCAGAAGACACCAGCTTCCAAGCCGCACTGAGCCGAACCCGGGAAAGCCTTGCCCGCCATTACCTCACCACCGGCGATACCAGCGTGGCCCAGATCGCACTGCTGGTCGGCTACAAGGACACCAGTTCCTTCTACCGCGCCTACCGCGGGTGGACCGGCACAACACCGGACGCCACGCGCCTGGGCGCGACGACAGGCGCTGCCCTCAGATAGTCATCCGATGGTCAGCTGTGTGTGCACCGGGGTTGTGGCGGTCGTCAGATCCAGCACCGGGCAGTGCGCATCCACCGCGTCCTGCAGTTCGCGGTACCGCTCGGCGGTCTCCGGGCCCGAGACGTTGACGGTCACCCGGATCTGCTGAAAGCCGGGGCGGACGTTGTCGTCCAGCCCGAAGAAGCCGCGCACATCGAGGTCACCTTCGGCGCTGGCGCTGAGGGCGTCGACCTGGATGCCGAGCCGCTCGGCCCAGAACCGGTAGGTCACCACCTGGCACGACAGCAGCGATGCCAGGTAGTACTCGACCGGGTTGGGTGCCGTGTTCTGCCCGCCGAGGGCGGGCGGCTCGTCGACGTGCACCTGGTACTTGCCGAGCGTGATCTCGCTGCCGACGGTGCCTTCCGGCTGCGCCGAGGCCTTGAACACCACGGCGGCCGCGGCGGGATTGTCGGAGACGGCCGCACGGGTGGCAGCGGTGATCGCGTTGAGGGAAGTCACGGAAGCAGTCACGCCGGAGACTTTATTTGCGTCGGCGTCGGGGTTCGACCGTTGGGCCCACGATGAGTTCAACCTCCGGACTAGGCTTGGGCGAAGACGGCTCAGATTGGACGAGAAGATGCCCAGTAACGCGGTTTCGGCCATGAGCAAGTTGATGTTTCGGGGCATGGATAAACTGCGCCACCGGGAGGCCTTCGATATCGGTGAGCCGACGGCCGCCGATTTCGCGGGCTTCGACCGGGCGCGGCAGATCGTGCTCGTCACGTTCAAGCGGTCCGGTGAGGCCATGCCCAGTCCGATCAATCACGGTGTCGCCGACGGGAAGTTGTACGTCCGCACCGACGCGTCGACGGGCAAGGTGAAGCGGCTGCGCAACGATCCGCGCGTGGTGGTGGTGCCGTGCAATCTCCGGGGTAAGCCGACGGGGCAACCGGCGGCCGGCATCGCCCGCATCCTGCCGGAGGCCGAGCATGCGCACGCCGACGCAGTGATCGCCGCCAACTGGTCGCCGGCCATGAAGCTGTTCGAGCGGACGCTCGACAAGAGCAGCTCCGCGTTCGATATTCCGATGGCCTACATCGAGATCAGCCCGGCGCCAACGATTGTCAGCTAATGTCCGTCCATGCGGGTACTGCGGTTCATCTGGAGCGGAGTACTGGCGTTTGACCGTGTCGGCAAACGCATTCCGCAACTGATCCAAATCTGGCTCGGAGAGCTGTTTTTCGTCGTTCCGCTGATGTTCTTCATCGCCAAGATCATCGACATCCGTGGCGGATTCGGGGTACCGGGCACCGGCGGGCCGCTGCCCGCCGTGTTCTGGGGCGCGCTGGCCGTATCGCTGCTGGCGGGTTTCTTCGTCGTCAAGGGATTGGTCCGGCCCCGGATCGTGGACGGGAGTTGGACACCGGTCTCGACCGCGGACATCGGTGACTTCACCGTGGGCGTCGGGGTCAAGAGCTGGACCGTCGAGTACAAGTACCTGACGAGCCATCCGTCGTATGCCCTGCTGCTGCTCCTCACCCTGCCGATTCCGTTGGTGATGGTGCTGGCGACCATCGACCACGGCGGCAGCACGTTCTACTTCCGGGTGGCCGGCATCGTCGGGTTGTGCATTCTGGCCGCGATGGCACTGGCGCGCGTATTGGCTTGGTATGTCTTCAGATTCGGCCGCAAGGAGCTGGAGAAACAGGGGCCGCGGCAGGCGTGGGAGATCGCGTGGAAGCCGGTGTTGATGCTGCTGGTGATGATCTACGCCATCATCGGTATCCCACTCGGCTGGATGTGGTTCCAGGAGCAGCGGACCATCGCCGCGCTGCCGGTGGTCTCCGTGCAAGACGGTGTCGACAACGTCGGGCAGTATCGCCGTGTCGACGGCGAAGTCGCCTCCGACCCGGTGTACTGGGCGCCCCGGGGGACGGGTCGCGGGGGCGACAACTACGCGGGTTCCGGTGTGCTGGTGAAACTTTCGTCCGGCGGTGACGCGCTGCTGCTGGCCGAGTCGATGTCGGTTCCCGACTTCATCGGTGTGATGCGCGACGTCAAGGACGGCAAGCTCAAGGCGCAGGGCAAGGTCATCGACACCATCACCGACACCCAGTTGGAGTACTACGGCTTTCAGGTGGATGCGTTTCCCGAGCCATCACCGGATGGTCGGGTGATGGTCCTGCTGAGTTACCCATGACCGAGGACCTGCTGCGCTTCGTCATCGATCACCGCGAAGACGACGCGGCACGTCGTGATGACCAATATTGGTAATACCACTAGACCTCTTACCTTTGGCGGGTTAGTGTCGTCGTCATGGAGTTGACGTCGATCAAGCGGCGCTCGGCCGCGGACGAGGTGCACGACCAGCTGCTCAAGCAGCTCGTCGCCGGCGCCCAGCCGCCGGGCTCACGCCTGCCGAGTGAGCGCAAACTTGCCGAGGTGCTGGGCGTATCGCGGCCGGTGGTGCGTGAGGCGATCCAGCGGCTGGTCGCGTCGGGGCATCTCGACGTCCGACAAGGCGACGGTGCCGTCGTCAACGACATCACGCGCACCGGCGGGCTCGATCTGCTGCCCTACCTGCTCGTGGACGCGCCCGACGGGGCCATGGTGAACCCGTCGGTGGTGCGCAGCGTCCTGGAGGTGCGTGAATACCTCGGTCCGTGGATCGCGGAACGGGCGGCAGCGCGGTCCGGGAGCAAGCTCGCCGAGCCACTGGCGCGGGCCCTCGCCGATATCGAGCGCGCGCAGAGCGGCCAGACGCAACAGCTGGCCGCCCTCGACTTCTGGGACTGCCTTGTGACCGGCGCGGATTCGATCGCGATGACGCTCATCTTCAACGGGATGCGCCGGGTGTACGAACCGATGCTCGCCGCGGTCGCCGACGCGGTGGCCGCCGCCGAACCCGTAGCCGGGTACCGCAAGCTCGCCGAAGCGGTGACGTCGGGCGCCGCGCTGAAAGCGCGCCGAGCCGCGTCGACGGTGCTCGGTGGCGCCACCACGGTGCTCACCGAATTGCTCGACCAGATGGAGGCGCAGTGACGACCACCAGCACCCGGGGCGTGACCCTCGGCCAGACGGCCCGTGAGTTCTGGCGCCATCCGACGCCGTGGATGATCCTGGCGCTCGTGGTCGGAGCGGTCGGAGCGCGGACCGTCGTCGGCGGTCTGGCGCTACGCGACCTGTGGGCGCCGCTGGTGCTGGCGCTGCTGTTCCCGTTCGTGGAGTGGGTGATTCACGTCTTCATCCTGCATTGGCGGCCGCGAAAACTGGGCCCGGTCACCGTGGACACTCTCGTCGCCCGCGACCATCGACGGCACCACGCGAATCCCCGCGACATCGACCTGGTGTTCATCCCCACCCCGACGCTGCCGTGGCTGATCGCGGCGATCGTGGCGCTGCCCCTGGGCATCGGGGCCCTGGTGGGCGCGCCGGTGTCGGCCACGCTGTCGTTCATCGTGGTCGAGTCGCTGATCCTGATGGGCTACGAGTGGACGCACTACCTCGTCCACACCGACTACAAGCCGCGCCACCGCCTCTACAAGGCGGTGTGGCGCAATCATCGTCTGCACCACTTCAAGAACGAGCACTACTGGTTCTCGGTCACGACGTCGGGCACGTCCGACCGGGTGCTCGGCACCTACCCCGACCCCGCCACCGTCGAGACCAGCCCCACGGCGAAGAACCTGCACGGGTCACGGCTGTAGCTAGCCGCCCTTACACGAGATGTCCACCCACACAACGGTCATCTTCGTCCGGTCGATGATGGCGCCCGAGGAATCGACATTGTCGTTGCGCAGCCCCTCGATGCCGGTGACCTTGCATCCCGACAACGGATACACGACGGCGCCGTTGATCAGCACGGTGAACCCTTGTGCCTGAAGCGTATTGATGGTGTCCTGCGCGTTGCCGAAGCCGCCGGGCCCACCTACGGCATGGGCCGATGCTGCCACGGCCGCTGACGAAGCGACGAGGACTCCCGCGGCAGTGACGATGACTGCATGACTGATTTTGGGCATGCGAGTACTCCGATTGTGCTGCAGAGGATTTCAGGGCTGGACGAACTGCTTCACGAAGGCGATCAGGTCGTCCTTGGGTGGCGGTACGTTGTACTGCTTGGTCTGCGTGTCGTCGTCGAAGGACATGAACATCGGGCAGGTGTCGTCCGTACCGGACAGCTCGGTGGTGCCGAGCTCTTTACCGGTCGTGGCCACCCGGACGGTGACGGTGTAGGTGGTGGCGCGCAGGTCGACCTTGTTGGCGGTCGAGTGGCCGTTGTCCTGGTAGCCGGTGCATTCCTTGAGGGACTGCTCGTCTTTGGTTTCCACGCACACCACCGTGTCGATCGCGGCGTAGGTGTTGCGGTCCGCATCGAACTGCACTGTCCAGTCCGACGGCAGAGTGCTGGTGTCCTCAACGAGTCCGTGCACCAGCGGAGTGAAGAGAATCGTCTTGTGGGACTTCGTGTCCGGCTGGTAATCGGTGGCGCGTGACTGTGTCGCGCCCTGGCACACGGCCATGAAGTCCGCGCTCGTCAGCTTGGCCGGCGCGGGCGAGGTGGTCGGGTCGAGAGTGGGTGTCGGTTTCGCGGCGTCGACATGGGAACAGGCGGCGAGCAAGGCGAGGCCGGCTCCCGCAACCACGATGGTGGCGACGCGCGCGCGATTGAGTTGGGGCACTGCGGTTTTCTTTCACCTCGAGACGAATTGCCATGGGGCTGGCTGCCACTGACAGATAGGCAGCCGGGTTACAGCCCCAGGGCAAGTTCGTCTCGAGGTGGAGGTGCGGGACCTCGCTCAGCGCAGCGTCAGCCAGGCCAGACTGCCCAGCCCGGCCACCACGCAGTAGATCGCGAACGGCGTCAGCGTGCGGGTCTCGAAGTACTTCACCAGGAACCGCACCGACAGGTACGCCGCGACGAACGCCGCCGCACTGCCGGCCAGCACCTGTCCGCCGATGCCGTCACCGGCAGGGCCGAACAGCTCCGGAATCTTCAGCGCCCCAGCGGCCAGGATCACCGGCGTCGCCAGCAGGAACGAGAACCGTGCGGCGTCCTCATGCGACAACCCGCGCAGCACGCCGGCGACCATGGTGGCGCCCGAGCGGCTGATGCCGGGCAGCAGGGCGAGAATCTGGGCCGCGCCGATGCCCATGGCCTCCGGAATGGGCAGACGCGCCAGTCGTTCGTCGGAGTCGTTGAGCCCTTCCGAATGCGCGGCGGCGGGTACTGCCGACGCCGTCCGGCGCCGAAGTCGTTCGCCCACAAAGAGAACGACGCCGTTGATCGTCAGGAAAGCCGCTGCCGGCACCGGCTTGCCCAGTGACGTACGCAGCGCATGGTCCAGCGCCAGCCCAGCGATACCGACCGGGATGGTCGACAGGATCAGCAGCCACGCCAGTCGCTCGGCGGAGGTGGTGATCTTCCGGTTCTTGATCGACGTGACCAGCCCGCCGATAACCGCGACCCAGTCCCGCCAGAAGAACACCAGCAGTGCCACCGCCGTCGCCACGTGCACGGCCACCAGGAACGCGAGGTACGGCGACTTCTCGGCCGTCATGCTCAGATCCTGGGCCCACTGCCCACCGACCAAGGCCGGCACCAGGATCGAGTGGCCCAGGCTCGACACCGGGAACAGCTCGGTGACACCCTGGAACGCGCCGACTACGATCGCTTCGATGTAGTTGAGGCTCAAGGTGATCGGCCCCTACTCGCCCTTGAATTCCGGAGCGCGCTTCTCGAACATCGCGGTGATACCTTCGCTCAGATCCTTCGACGCGATGAACGCCGAGTTCCACGCCGCCACATACCGCAGGCTGGCCGAAACCCGTTCCGTGCGTTGCTCATCGAGCACATCCTTGACGCCGCGCACCGTCAGCGGCGGGTTCGCGGCGATCTCACGTGCGGTCTCGTGCGCGGCGGCCAGTGCGGCCTCGGCATCGGCGTAGACGTCGTTCACCAGGCCGATCTTCTCGGCGCGGGCGGCGTCGAAGTCCTTGCCCGTCAATGCCAGTTCGCGCAGATGACCGTCGTTCAGAATCAGCGGCAACCGGGCCAGCGAGCCCACGTCGGCGACGATGGCCAGCTTCACCTCACGCACCGAGAACTTGGCGTCGGCGCTGGCGTAGCGGATGTCCACCGCCGAGATCAGGTCGACACCGCCGCCGATGCACCAGCCCTGAATCGAGGCGATGGTGGGGGTGCGACAGTCGGCGACTGCGGTGATGGCGTGCTGCATGGCCCGCAGCGCGGTGTGGAAGTCGGCGCGTTCCTTGGCCAGCCCGCCCCCGAGCATGGGTGCCAGCATGCCGCCCATGGCGGGCAGATCCAGTCCGTAGCTGAAGTTGCGGCCCGACCCGGTGAGCACGATGGCCCGCACGTCGGGGTCGGCATCCAGGGCGGCGAAGGCGACCGGCAGTTCGGCCCAGAAGGCCGGACCCATGGCGTTGCCCTTGCCGGGGCCGATCAATGCCACCTGTGCGACGTGGTCCTTGGTCTCAATGGAGAGCGATTCGAAGCTTCCCGAGGTTTCACCCATGATCGGCAGGCTAGCCGGTCAACCTGGGCGTAGCGTCTCGCCCATGACCATTCCGTCCGATGTGATCGAGGCCGGTGAGGCCAGTCTGGACGTGCTCGAGCGGGTGTTGGCCGGTATCGGGCCCGACGATGCGACGCGGCAGACGCCGTGCACCGAGTTCGATGTGGCGGCCCTCACCGATCACCTGATGAACTCGATCACGGTCATCGGCGGCATCGCCGGCGCGCAACTCCCCGAGCGGGACGCCACGGCACCGATCATCGATCAGGTGACCGCCGCGGCCCGGCCCGCTCTGGCCGCGTGGCGCAGCAGGGGGTTGGAGGGCACCGTCCCGGCGGGCCCGGGGGAGATGCCCGCCGCCCAGATCGCCGGCATCCTGCCGCTCGAATTCCTCGTCCATGCCTGGGACTACGCCACCGCCGTCGGCCGCGAAGTGGACGTGCCCGACGACCTGGCCGAGTACGTCCTGGGCAAGACCAGATCCGCAATCAGCCCCGCGGCGCGCGCTGCCGTCGGGTTCGACGACCCCGTCGACGTACCGGCTGACGCGAGTGCGCTCGATCAGCTGATCGGCTTCACCGGCCGCCGCGCCACTTGACCGCGAAGTCCAGGAACAGATCGTTCTCGTACGGCACCGTGACGGTGACGCGGACGCCTTCGCCGCCGTAGGGCCGCACCAGCAGCTTGTTGTCGGCAGCCGCGTCGACGAAGTCGGCGGTGTCTTCCGGGCTCAGGGGCAGCCAGACGAAGTTGGCCTGCGAGTCGGGCAGCTCGAACCCTACGTCACGCAGGGCGGCGCTGACCCGGGCCCGCTCGGCCACCACGGCGTCGGTGCGCGCCAGCAGCTCGTCGGCGGCATCCAGACAGGCGATGGCCGCGGCCTGGCTGACGCTGGTCGCCGTGAACGGCACGTACACCTTGCCCAGGGCGGTGACGATGTCCTCGTGCGCGACGGCGTAGCCGATCCGCAGGCCGGCCAGCCCGTAGGCCTTCGAGAAAGTGCGCAGGACGACGACGTTCGGGTGCTTGCGCACCAGCGCCAGGCTGTCCGGCAGCAGGCCGTCGCGGATGTACTCGACGTAGGCCTCGTCCAGGACCACCAGGATGTGCGGCGGGACCTCGGCGACGAACTCGGCGAGCTTGACCGGGTCGACGACCGTCGAGGTGGGGTTGTTGGGGTTGCAGACGAAGATCAGCCGGGTGCGGTCGGTGATCGCGGCCAGCATGGCGTCCAGGTCGTGCGTGTAGTCCGTCAGCGGGACGGGCACGGGCGTCGCGCCGGCGGTGCGGACCTGCAGCGGGTAGATCTCGAAGCTGCGCCACGCGAACAGCACCTCGTCGCCGACCGAGGCGGTGATCTGGATGAGCTGCTGACACAGGCTCACCGACCCGCAGCCCACCGAAATCTGGTTGGGCGCGAACCCGACATGGGCCGCCAGTCGCTCACGCAGCGCCGCGTAGCCGTTGTCCGGGTAGCGGTTGATGTTGTCCATCGCTTTGACGATGGCTTCGCGGACACTCGGCAGCGGTCCGTCGACGGTCTCGTTGCTGGCGATCTTGATGGCGCCGGGAACCGTACGGCCGGGGGTGTAGGCGGGTAGCGCGGCCATCTCGGGGCGCAGGCGGGCGGTCACCCGGGACAGTCTAGGTGGACGGCAGATGGCGCTCTGGCGTCGCGCTTTGCCTTTGTGGGCGTTGACTGTGTACCGTATGCCCTCGGCGGTTCCGGGGTGCAAGAGTCCGGTACCCTCGGATCGTTCAGGAGGCGTGCCAGAGCGGCCGAATGGGACTCACTGCTAATGAGTTGTCCCCCTTACAGGGGACCGGAGGTTCAAATCCTCTCGCCTCCGCCACATAACTGAATAGTTGTACCCAATGCGCCCGTAGCTCAACGGATAGAGCATCTGACTACGGATCAGAAGGTTAGGGGTTCGAATCCCTTCGGGCGCACCACAAACAACAGGCCAGAAGCGCAAGCTTCTGGCCTGTTGTCGTTGATACGCAAACCCTCAGCGCGAGGCCTGCAGTACCGGAATCAAGTAGCGGCGCGCGAATTCGCGGGTGCTGTCGTCATCGTCGGTGGGCAGTAGTTCTGACGGCGCGATCAGGATCGTCGCGGTGACGCGCAGCGAGAAGTCGAGTGCGCGTTCGATGGCAGCAGGCGGATAGTCGCCATCGGCGAGGAACATCGCGAGCATGCCGAGCATGCTGCGGTAGTCGGGCTCGTCGAGCTTGAACAGCCGGCTGGTGAACGCCTCGTTCTCGAAGTCTCTGAGCGCCCGCACGAGCGGATGCTCACGGCATTCCCGCATGCCCATGACGAAGATCTCCACCATCTTGTCTTCGGCCGTCTTCTGACTCGCCAGGGCAGCGACACCGCGGGTGAAGAAGTCGAGCACTTCCCGCTGCGTGACGGCCGCCACGATCTGGTCCTTGTCGCCGCACTGCCGGTAGAGCGTCGGTCGGGAGACCCCGGCCCTGGCCGCGATGGTGGCGACGGAAGTGCGTGCGATGCCGTGGTTGACGAATTCGGTGCGCGCCGCATCCAGCATCCGGTCGCGGGCGCTGTTCGCCTCGCCGTGACTGCCGCTCAGCACCGCGGCCGCGAGTGACGGCAGGTCAACCATGCGTCAGAGGGTAGCCCATCAATGAGCTATTGAATCAATGAACGATCTTTGATTCACTGATGCGCACGCGCGGCGCCGAGTGCGACCGATGTGCGTCACAGATAGGAGTTCGAGTGGTTGCAGCAGCGGTAGATGGGTCAGTCGACTCGGCCACGGGAGCGCGGCCGCCCGATCCGCCGGCGTTGTCCAAATGGGACGCGGTCAAACTGGCGGCGTCGTGCGCGGGTGATCCGCTGCGCCTGCCCTACACACTGCTGCCCAAGATCGCGGCGAAATACGGCGATGTGGTGCGGTTGCACACCTCTCGCCGGCCGGAGTTCACGGTCACGCTGATCAACCACCCGGACTACGTCGATCACGTCTTCACGCGGCATCACGACCGGTACGTCAAGCACGAGGCCGCGCACGAGCTGGTATCGGGAGAGCCGGCGGCCCTGCCGCTACTCGAAGGCACGGAGTGGAAGCGGGTGCGTACCACCTTCAATCCATTCTTCGGGGAGAAAGCACTGGCTGCCGCGACCCCGCTGATGATGGCGGGAATCGCCGAACGCGTCGACGCGTGGGCCGGATATGCAGCGCAGGGGCGCGAGGTCAACCTCGAGCACGAACTGGGTGCCGTCGTGATGGACGGTCTCATGCGTTCGATGTTCAAGGTGGAACTCACTCCGGAGGAAATCGACGTCGCGGTCGACGGTGCTCGGCAGTACGGCGTGTATGTGATCAGCCGCGTCGGCTTTCACTACCTACCCAACTGGGTGCCAAACCCCTTGCAGCGCAGCGGAGAAGCGGCGAAAGACGAGCTCTTCGGCATGCTCGACCGCTTCGTGGACGAACGACGGGGCTGTCCCATATCCGCTGCGCCCGACCTGGTCGACACCTTGATCGGCATGGAGTTCGAGGGGTGTCCGGAACAGCAAGACCGGCGGCGGCGATCAGAGGCCGCAGGCCTGGTGTTCGCCGGATTCGAAACCACCGCAGCGGCGTTGGCGTGGACCATTGCGTTGTTGTGCCGCAACCCAAACGCTCTGGGCCGGGCCTACGCCGAGGTGGACGCGCTGGGCGGCGAGCCTCTGACCTACGACGACCTGCCGAACCTCACATATCTACGCGCCTGTTTCGATGAGGCGCAGCGGTTCCAGGCCGCGCCGGCGAACATTCGCACGGCCGCCGTGGACGACGAGATCGGTGGGTATCACATTCCCAAAGGGTCGCAGGTCGTGATCACACCCTATGCGCTCCAACGTGATTCGCGATTCTGGACGAGGCCGGTGGACTTCTGGCCGGACCGCTTTCTCACCGAGAAGATCAACAGGAACGCTTTCGTGCCGTTCAGCATCGGGCCGCGCAAGTGCATGGGCACCCGAATGGCCTACATCGAGGGCACCCTGGTTCTGGGAACCATCTTGCAGCGCTTCACTTTCCAGGTACGTGACGGTTGGACGCCGCGCCATCTGGTGCGGGTCTCGACCGGCCTCGCGGGCGGTCTACCCGTGCGCCTGCACACGCGCTGAATTCGCCCATCACATCAAAACCATTGAAAGGCAGCACCTTCATGACCAAGATCAGTGAGCTCGGACCGTCTCCTGAGCACGCCCAACACCAGGCGCTCATGCCCAAGTTCTGGGAGCGCGTCGCGAAGCAGGAGGCGTTGGCGGTCGAGCGTGGCCTGCCCGCCGAAGGAATGTTCGACTTCGCGCAGGTCTGGTTCTCCGCATGGGCCGAGCAGGACATCAAGAAGATCGACTACTGCCTCGCCGACGAGTGCAGCTACATCGACAGTTCGACATTCCAGGTCAACAAGGAAGGTCGGCAGTTCACGATCGACAACTGCCAGGCCAGCTTTGACGTGTTCCCGGACTTTGCGTTCTATCCGCAGGATGGCACCGTTCGATCGCTGCCGTACGCCGACTATTTCGAAGGGCAGTGGCGCATCACCATCCCGTGGCGAGGAATCGGCCGGATGACTGGTGAGACCACCGTGCCCGGTCTGGACGTGAAGTTGCGGGGCACGGGCCGTTGCCTCAACTTCATCGGCATCGACCGCTATACACTCACCGATGACTTCAAGATCAGTCATATCGACACCGATTGGGACATGCTTTATGGCGCAGCGCAACTCGCCGGGCTTGGTGCTCTGGTGCACAACGAGCGGCTGCAGAAGATCGGCCTTCGCGCCGCGTCGGCGGCGTCACCGATCGTACGGGCGCTCACCCGGCTGACAACCCGATGACATCAGAGCTTGATCAGCGCTCGCTGCTGTGGCGGTGGGCCGGCGACATGCGCATCGCGTTCGAAGGTGGTGCGGCCGGGCTGCTGCAGACGATGCATCCGGCGATCGGTTATGCACTGATCGAGCATTCCAACTTCTTCGACGACCCGGTGGACCGGGTATTTCGTTCCCTGCCAGGAATTCTCGGCACGGTTTACCACGCCGACGGTGCCGCCACCGGGGTGGGAGTCCGCGATTACCATCGCGACATCAAAGGCGAAATGCCCGGCGGACAGCCATATCACGCACTGAATCCGAGAACATACTGGTGGGCGCACGCGACCTTTCAGCGGATGGTCGACCGGGTGGCGACCTATTGGGACAGCTACCCGCTGACCGAGGCCGATTCGGAACAGCTCTATACCGAAGGCTGCATCTGGTACCGGCGATACGGTGTCAGCGACGCACCATTGCCCGCGGACCGCCAGGCGTTCGAGGCGGAGTTCGAGCGCTATTGCACCCAAGTGCTCGAACCGAATCCGGCGTCGGACTATCTGATCGCCTTCATCAAGCGCGACGCGATACCCGATATGAGCGCGTCGCCGTATTTCCCTGCGCTGCCCGGCTTGAATCCGATCACCGACCGGCTCCTGCCGATGCGAGCGACGCGAATGGCGTTGGCACCACCGATGCGGTTGACGATATTCGGTGGGTTGCCCGAGGTCGTGCGGGACCGATTCGAGATTCGATGGACCCGCACCGATGAGCGGGCGTACCGTGCCATCCGGGCGACCATTCGGCGCGCCTGGCCGATGGTGCCTTGGTCGTGGCGGTGGCATCAAGAAGCGCGAACCGGTTGGACGCGGGCCAGACACACACATTAGGAGCATGGCGTGCCCACAGTTGAACACAATGTCGAGCTCTCGGTGCCCGCTGACGTGTGCTTCGAGTACATCGACGCCGCCGGCAACGTTCCGCGGTTTGTCTTCGGTGCGAAATCATTTGAGTACGTGACGCCCGAAGAACCCCGGCTGGGCGCTCGCTTTGTTCTCCATATGCAACTCGGGCCCATCAAGCTCGCGCTGAACGGTCACATCTCCGACTACGTCGCCGGCCGGGTCATCGGCCTGTCACTCGACGACGGGCTCATCACCGGGACCGTGGTGTGGGGCGTGACTGCGGTTGACTCCGAACAATGTTCGACCTCAGCGGAGATCAGATACCGCGTCGGCAGCGGTTTGACCGGCCGCGCGTTGTCGAAGGTCATCGATTCCATCCTCGAGCCCGGTATCAAGTACACCGAGTCGAAACTGCGTGAACAGGTCACCGCGCACTATCGAGCCCTGGCGGCCGACTGACTCAGCGGGTCGTTTCGCGACGGAACTGGCAGCTGACGTGCGCCGTCAGCGATACGCTGCCGGACATGTCGCCGAGGGCTGCGTCCGCCGAGAGTCTGGCGCGTCGCCGACGCGTGCTCACGGTGGCCGCCAGGATCGGCTCCGTCGTCGCGGCATTCCTCGGCCTGTTGTCGATGCTCGCCGGCGAGGCGGGCCTCTGGATCGGAGGGCTCGCCGTCGTGTGCGCGCCGGTCTATCTCGTGATTCCCCGGCTGTACCGGTACGGGGAACTCGTCGCGCCATTGACCTTCATCGGCATCGCCTATTCCTTGACGACGCTCGTAACCGCTTATGTGGGAAGAGGATCCGGCCAGCAGTTGTACTTTCTGGTCGCCGCCTCACTGGTGGTGCTGGTCCTGGGGATCGAGCACATCGTGCTGGCGTCTGCGGTGGCGGCTGTGGGTGCGGGCCTCATCATTGCGCTGCAGTACCTCGTGCCCGTGGACACCGGAGTGCAACCGCAGTGGGTCACGACCGTCGGCTTCGTCGTCGCGGTGATTTCTTCATGGGTCCTGGTGGTCGCGACCATCTGGTACGCGATGCACGAAATCAATCGTGCGGAAACCGCTTTGGCGGCCGAGTACGCTCGCTCCGAGTCGCTGCTGGCCAACATCCTGCCGGCGAAGGTTGCCCAGCGGTTGAAGGATCCGCACCGGGATGTCATCGCCGACCGGTACGACGACGCGTCGGTGCTGTTCGCCGATATCGCCGGATTCACCCAGCGCGCAAGCGATACCACGCCAACCGAGCTGGTCAGGTTCCTCGACGGCCTCTACACCGACCTGGACACCCTGGTGGATCGCCACGGCCTGGAGAAGATCAAGACGAGCGGCGACTCCTACATGATCGTCAGCGGTGTCCCCGAACCACGGCCGGACCACCTCGAGGCGCTGGCTGACCTCGCCCTCGACATGGTCGACGCAGTGGCCGAGCTTAAAGATCCCAACGGCCAACCGGTTCCGCTGCGGATCGGGCTGGCTGCCGGGCCGGTGGTCGCCGGCATCGTCGGCGCGCGGAAGTTCTTCTATGACGTGTGGGGCGACGCCGTCAACATCGCGGCGCGGATGGAGACCACCGACGTCGTGGGGCGAATTCAGGTGCCGCAGAACGTCTATGAGCGGCTCAAGGACTTGTTCGTGCTGGAGGAGCGTGGGCCCGTCGACGTCAAAGGTAAGGGCGTGATGCACACCTGGTACCTGGTCGGTCGCCGGTCTCAGGCGGCGGCTTGCTCCAATTCATCGAGCGCCTCGCGCGAATAGACCGCCAGGCGCTGCAGGTGTGGCATGGTGTCGCGGCAGCCGACGAACCCGAGGATGACCTTGTCGGTGTACCCGACCAGGGTGATGTTCAGTCCGTAGCCGTCGCAGAGGAACGAGACCGGAGCGATCAACTCCAGCTGCGCGCCACCGAGGTACAGCGGTTCCCTGGTCAGGACGACGTTGGACACCGTGAGGTTGAACAACGGCGGAATCTTGGTCAGCGCACCGGTTTTCTGGCCGATCGTCAGTGGCAGCAGCCCCATCAACGTGTAGTGATTCAGGGCGTTCGGTGACATCGCGAGCAGTTCCTTCTTGCCGCGAGTGGTCGAGGCGTTGATCACCGCCAGCCGCTGCAACGGGTCCGATTCTGTTGTCGCCAAAGGACAGACGAAGCCCGCGGCCGCATTCAGGGTGTCCTCGTCACGCTCCCAGCCCACCGGCACCGAGGCGGTCAGCGTCTGGTCGGGCAGCTCGCCCTGCTCATCGAGGTAGCGGCGCAGCGCCGCGCCGCAGACGGCGAGCGTGACGTCGTTGACGGTGGTCTCGGTGGCCTTGGCGATCGCCTTGAGGCGGCCCAGTTCGAGCACCTCGACGGCGAGCCGGCGCTGTGGCGTCAGGGTCGCGTTGAACGGCGCCCGCGGCGTACCCAGCGTGGCGCCGACGTGGCTGTTGTCGCCGCCGATCATGCCGACCAGGCTCTTGACCAGCTCGGCGGAACCCGAGACGCCGTCCGTCGTCCGGTTCCACAGCTCGTAGGCGACCGACGCGACCCGGTTGCGGTCGGGCACCTCGGCCTTCGGTCCGGCTTCGGACAGCGGCACGTAGCGGTCCGGTTCAGTGCTCAACCATTTCTTGATGGTGTTGATCGCGCCCATGCCGTCCACCGCACAGTGGTGGGCCTTGAAGTACATGGCGAAGCGGCCGTCGGACAGTCCTTCGATGAAGTGCGCTTCCCACAGCGGCCGGCGCATATCGAGTGGGTGCGCGTGCAGCCGGGCGACGAGGGCGCCCAGGTCGGCCTCGCTCCCCGGATACGGCAGCGCCGACAGTCGGACGTGGTACTCCGGGTCCGGGCGGACCGCGCGCCACTCGGGCAGCAGGCCGTCGACGACCGCACTGTCGAACGGGAAAGGCAGGAACGACAGTTCGGCGAATGCGTTGTACAGGGTGCGGACGTAGTCCGGCCCCGCGCCGTCGGGCAGCCGGAACGTCAGCAGGGCGCCGATGTGCATGGGCGTCCGGTCGGACTCCATTCGGTAGAACATCGTGTCGACAGCACTCAGCAACCGCATGGCAGCACTATGTCAGGCTCACCAGCTGGAATGCGGCGAAATCCGCGAGCAAGTCCACGCCCGACGCGAATTCCTGGTCCCGGTCGAACCGGGCGAGAAAAGGTGCGCACGCAACCACTTCCGGGAGCGCGGAATCTTCGAGTTCGGCCTGCCGGGCGGCGATGTCGGCGGGCTTTCCACTGCCGAAGGTGGGGCCGGCGGAGACCTCGCGCAGCAGCATCCCGACGACGGCGGCGACCAGGACGCGGGTGAGTCGCACGGCGAGCTCGGGGCCGGCGCCGGCCTGATGCAGGATCGACAGGAGGGCCTCGACGGGCGCGAGTCCGGCGAGGGTCGACATCTGCCGGGTCAGCACGAGAGTCGCGGCCTCCGGGTGGGCGAGCGTCACGCGCCGGAACTCGTAGGCCAGGGCGCGCAGGTCGGTCCGCAGCTCGCCGGTGGGTGCCGGTGGCCGCAGCTGCCCGAGGAGATGTTCGGCGACCGCGTCCAGCAGATCGTCCTTGTCGGCGACGTGGTGGTACAGGCTCTTGGCGTCGACGCCGAGCAGGCGGCTGACGGACCGCATGCTGACCGCGGCGATGCCGTCCTGGTCGATGACGGTCAGCGCCGCTTCCCGAATCGTGGATCGCGTCAGCTGTGCCAGCGCCTTCGGTGGCCGTCCGCGGCGGGGAGTCGGGGTGGCCGCGTTCATGGCCTCATTGTTGCCCAGAGCCTTGCAAATTTCCACACCGTGGGATTATTGTCATAATAATCCCACGGTGTGGAAATAATGTGCAGTTCGAGGAGGCGCCATGACGCACCGCTTTGCCATCCCTTCCGTCGAGGTGTTGCGGGCCCGCGAGAAGCTCGTGCTCGACCACTTCCACGACGAGGTCCGCCAGGACTGGGACGACGTGCTCGCGACCTTTCCGCATCCGCACTACGAGATCATCCCGACGCTCACCGTCCACGACGGTGATGCCGATGTGCGCGGCTACTACCACGACACTCGCGTCGCGTTTCCCGATCAGGACCACGAGATCATCGCGCTGCGACACAGCGCCGATGCCGTGATCGTCGAATTCTGGCTCCTCGGAACGCATCTCGGCCCGCTCGGTGGCATCCCGGCCACGGGTTCGCGGCACCGCACCCGGATGACGGCCTATTTCGTGTTCGACGAGAACGAGAACCTGGTCGCCGAACGCATCTACTTCGACACGCTGACGATGCTGAAACAGCTTGTGGGAGGGCTGAATCTGCGGGATCCGCGAAACTGGCCCACCGTCATCCGCGGGCTGCGGGGGCTGCTGGCCATGTCCAGCCAACCCGATGCCCGGCTCATCGAGACGGCCCCGGCAGACCTGACATGAGGGTCCACCACCTGAACTGCGGCACCATGCACCCGCGTTTCGTGCCCGACGGATTGGTCTGCCACGTACTGCTCGTCGAAACGCCGGGCGGTCTCGTGCTCGTCGACTCCGGGCTGGGGCTGCGGGATGCCGAGTCGCCGGGTAGTCGCTTCGGCCCGGCCCGCTTCTACGTCCGCCCGGTCTTCGATCCGAACGAAGCCGCCATCAACCAAATTCGCCGCCTCGGCTTCGAGCCCCGCGACGTGCGGCACATCGTCGTGACGCACTTCGACGCCGACCACGTGGGAGGTCTGGCGGACTTCCCTTGGGCGCAAGTGCATCTCACTGACGCCGAGGCGTTCGCCGCGTTGCATCCGAAGACGCTCGTCGAGAAGCAGCGGTACCTGCCGGCCGGCTATTCGCACGGCCCGATCCTGGTCGAGCACGCACCGTCGAGCGCCGAGTCGTGGCGCGGCTTCCCCGGCGCGAAAGAGCTCACCGAGATCGCCGACGGCATCGTCCTGATCAACCTGCCGGGGCATACCCGCGGGCACGCCGCGGTGGCCGTCGACGCCGGGGACCGCTGGGTCCTACACGTCGGTGACAGCTTCTACCATCGCGGCCAGCTCGACGGCAGCGACACCGCGCCGCGGGCCCTGCGTCTGATGGAACGCTCAGTTGCCTTCGACTGGACGAAGGTCCAGGCCAATCATCAACGCCTTAGCGAACTTTGGGCTGCGGGCGAACCCGGTCTGTTCCTGGTCAATGCCCACGATCCGCAGCTGCTGTGGCAAGCGGCCAACTAGGCTTGTACGGCTGCAGCGGCCGCTGCCGGACGAACGTCGGCCACCAGAACCACGGGCCCAGCAGCCGCACCAGGCACGGCACGATGAACGACCGCACCACCAGGGTGTCGAGCAGCAGGCCGATGCAGACCGTTGACCCCATCTGGCCGATGGTCCGCAGATCACTGGAGAGCATGGCCAGCATGGTGAACGCGAACACCAGGCCCGCGGAGGTCACGACGCCGCCGGTGCTGCCGAGCGCGCGGATGAGGCCGGTGTTCAGGCCCGCGTGGATTTCCTCTTTGAGCCGGGCGACCAGCAGCAGGTTGTAGTCCGAGCCGACCGCCACCAGCACGATGAAGGTCAGCGGCAGGATCAGCCAGTGCAGGGGTAGTCCGATCAGGTGCTGCCAGATCAGCACCGACAACCCGAACGCGCCGGCATAGGAGAACGCCACGGTGCCGGGAATCACCAAGGCGGCCACCAGCGATCGGGTGATGATCATCATGATCAGGAAGATCAGCACGAAGGCGGCGATGGCCGCGATCATGAGGTCGTTCTTGGCGTACAGCTGGATGTCCTTGTTGTTGGACCCCGATCCACCGATGTAGATCTTCGACCCGGCCAGCGACGTCTCCTTCAGCGCGATCTTGATCGCGTCGGGGAACTGCTCGACGTGCTCGATGCCCTCGGGTCCCATCGCGTTGCCCTCGTGCGTGACGATGAAGCGTGCGGCATGTCCGTCGGGCGACATCATCAGCGCCATACCGGTTTTGATGTCGTCGTTGTCGAACGCTTCGCGGGGGATGTAGAAGAAGTCGTCACTGCGCGACGCGTCGAAGTCGTTGCCGACGTTGATCATGTCGTCGAAGGTCTGGTCGGTGTTCTTGTTCTGAATGTCGGTCGGGCCGTAGTTGTTGACGATCAGCGCGAGCAGCGCCTGGTTGTCGGCCACGGTCTGCCGCAGCAGCGACACCATCTGCGGCATGAGGCTGTCGATCACCTCGAAGGATCCGACGGCCTTGCCGATATCGGCGGCGAGGTTGTCGACCTTGTCGATCACGTCGAACAGCGACCGGAACGACCAGCACACCGGGATGTCGAAACAGTGTGGTTCCCAATAGAAATAGGCGCGGAGCGGGCGCATGAAGTCGTCGAGGTTGGCGACGGCGTCGCGCATGTCGTTGGTGACCTGCTCCATGTCCTCGAGGGTGAGTACCGTGTTGTGCAGCTCGTCGGCGAGTGTCTGAGTCAGGTCGGCCGTCTTCTTCAACACCTCGATGCTGTGCGCGGTGATCTTGGCCTGCTTCGCGGTGTTCTCGTTGTTGTGCTGGGTGAACGGCAGCTGCTGTCCGTTGCCGCTGCCCTGGGTGGTGAAAAGGTAAGGGATGGAGGCGTGCTCGAGCGCGCGGCCCATGGGGCGGGTGATGCTCTGGACCATCGCCACGCCGGGCAAGCGGATCAGGGCCTTGGCTACCCGGTCCAGCGAGATGAAGTCGGCGGAGTTGCGCATGTCGTGGTCGGACTGGACCATCAGCATCTCGCTGAACAGCTTGCTCTTGGGGAAGTGCCGGTCGGCGGCCTGGAAGCCCTGGTTGGCCGGGGCATCTGACGGCTGGTAGGTGCGGTCGTCGTAGCTGACGCGGTAGGTCGGCACGAACACCGCGCCCACCGAGACGACGGCGACACTGGCGACGAGGATCGGCTTGGGCCAGCGCACCACGGCGGTGCCGATACGCCGGTACAGCTTCGCCTTGACTTCCTGTTTCGGGTCGAAGAGCCCGAAGAGGCTGCCGACGCTGAGCAGGGCGGGTCCGATGGTCAGGGCGCCGGCGATGGTGATCAGCATGCTCACCGCGACGGCGGGGCCCATGGTGTGGAAGTAGTTCAGCCGAGCGAACGTCAGACACGCGCAGGCGCCCGCAATGGTCAGGCCCGAGCCGACGATGACATGCGAAACGCCCTTGTAGGCGGTGTAATACGCGTCCTCACGACTCTGTCCGGCCAGGCGGGCTTCGTGATATCGGCCGATGAGGAAGATGCCGTAGTCGGTACCCGCGCCGAGGGTCAGCGAGATGACCATGTTGGTGGCGAACGACGACAGCGGGATGAAGCCGTAGTGCCCGAACGCCGAGATGACGCCCTTGACCGACAGCATCAGCAGGATGACCCCGAAGAACGGCACCAGCATCGTCACGACGGAGCGGTAGACCAGCAACAGCATGAAGATGATCAGGAACATCGTCGCGATGGTGATGTTGTTCAGGCTGGAGTTGGCGATCTCGACGGTGTCGGCCGCCAGAGGTGCGGCGCCACTGACGTAAACCTTCAGGCCGGCAGGCGGATTGGAGTTCTGGACGATCTTCCGGACGGCGTCGACCGAGTTGTTGGCCTCCATCTGACCGATGTCGCCGGCGAGCCGGAGCAGGACGTAGGCGGATTTGCCGTCGAGGCTCTGTGCACCGGCGGCGGTGATGGGCTTGCCCCAGGTGTCCATGACGTACTGCACGTGCGTGGTGTCGGCGTTGAGCGTGCGGACCAGGCCCGCGTAGTAGTCGCGGTCCTGCTCGGTCAGGCCGCGATCGGCTTCCAGCACCAGCATCGTCAGGCTGGTGGAGGTGGACTCGTGGAATTCCTTGCCGATGGCCAACATGGCCACCTGGGACGGCGCGTAGGTCGGCACCATCGGGCCGGCGAGTTCCTCGGCGACATCTTCGATCTTCGGCACGAAGGTATTGGTGACCACCGCGAGCAGGGCCCAGAAGACGATGATCGGAATCGCCAGCAGGCGAACCATTCTGGGGACGAAGGGGCGCTTGGCCGCGCTGTGCGCCGGGCGGGCGATCGGGGCGGTGTCGGTGTCGGTCACGCGGACTTCACCCGGCAGGCGACGTCGGCGTTGCCGTGCTCGTCGGACTGTTCGTCGCGGACAACGTCATTCACCTTCATCCGGCAGCCGACGGTGCCGCCGTGCACCTGGACCGAGATGCTGCCGGAGACGACGGTGAGGGTGGTGGTCTCGGTATGCGACCACGGCAGTTCGGTGAGATCGACCTTGTGGGGGTGTCCGCTGATGTCGACGTACGACAGTAGGCCACCGGACCCGAGGGTGCCGAACACCTCGTAGGTGAGCGTCTTGGGCGTGAACTCCGGGGGCGCCTGCGGCGGGTTGACGGCCAGCACCGGTCCCGGCTCGGAGAATTCGTGGACCTTGACCATGCACAGCACGCCGACGCCGATCGCGATGAGGGCGATCAACGGCATCCAGGCCCGTGCGAGGAATCGTCGGGCGGTAGAGCGTTGGCTCACTCGATCACCTTTCGACGTCGGCGAGTTATATATCAACTAACTTGAGATGAATCGGCGTAAACACTATCAGTGATTGGACGCCTGCGGCTTTCCACATATTCCGTGGAATAGAAAGGCGAGGTGAGAGCGTCCAGCTAATTCCCAGAATCCACCAAGGTGACGTTTCCGAGCCGCTTTTTCAGCTTGATCACGCGGAAGATCTGGGTGGTCACATTGATGGACGAGATCATGGCGATGACCCCGAGAAAGGTTCGCTCCGAAGGGGTTGCGCCGTGGAGCTGTTCGAGACTGCCGAGTACGTAGAAACACCCCAGCGAAAAGATCGTGAGGGGAATCGCGAATGTCATCAACGTCCGCTGATTGTCGATCACCTGGGTGGCATATTCCAGCTCTTCGGCGGTCATCGGCTGGCGCTTGCGGACCTTCGTCAGCACCGTCTGCTTGGCTCGGACGTTTTCGGCGATCGGTAACTGTGGTTGTTTTCGCAGGCGCTGGATGTAGAAGAACATCACGGTCGCGGCGAACAGCAGCGTGAGTAGGGCGACGTCGGCCAGCTTGCCGAACAGGTGCCAGTCGGTGCCGAGGAAGTTCCAATCCATGGGGCACTCCTTTGCAGTTCGCAGATGGGTGGGACGTTACCTCAGCTAACTGGCAACACACGGTACTTGTCAACTCGATTGATATATGGTCTTGATGCTCGACCGCTCATGACACAGACTGACCGTGATGACGCACGTGCAGACCGTCAGGGGCCCGGTGCCCGTCGACCGCCTCGGGGCCACGCTCATGCATGAGCACGTGTTCATCCTGGGCGACGAGATCCGGCAGAACTTCCCGGACTATCCGTCGCAGTGGGACGAGGACGCCCGCGTCGCCGACGCGATAGACCAACTGCGCCAATGCAAGTCACGCGGCATCGACACCATCGTCGACCCGACGGTGATCGGGCTGGGCCGGTACCTGCCCCGGATCCAGCGGGTCAACGAGCAGGTCGACATCAACATCGTCGTCGCGACAGGCATCTACACCTACAACGACGTGCCGTTCCAGTTCCTGCACACCGGCCCGGGCCTGCTGTTCGACACCCCGGAGCCGATGGTCGAGCTGTTCGTCAGGGATATCCGGGAGGGTATCGGCGGTACCGGTGTGCGAGCGGCGTTCCTGAAGTGCGCCATCGAGCATCAGGGGCTGACGCCGGGAGTCGAGCGGGTGATGCGCGCCGTCGGCCAGGCCCACGTGCAGACCGGCGCGCCGATCACCGTGCACACCGACGTGCACAGCCGCTCCGGACTCGTCGCGCAGAAGGTTTTCGCGGAGGAAGGCGTCGACCTCACCAAGGTGGTGATCGGGCACTCGGGCGACAGCACCGATCTCGATTACCTGTGTGCGCTCGCCGACGCCGGTTCGTACCTCGGCATGGACCGCTTCGGGCTCGACATCCTGCTGCCGTTCGAGCAGCGGGTCGACACCGTGGCAGAGCTCGCCAGACGCGGATACGCCGAGAAGATGGTGCTGGCGCATGACAGTTCGTGTTTCATCGACTGGTTCTCGCATGAGGGCAAACTGGCCGCGGTGCCCAACTGGAACCTGACCCACATCAGTGACGACGTGCTGCCCGCGCTGCGCGAACGCGGCGTCACCGACCAACAGATCACCACCATGCTGGTCGAGAATCCCCGCCGGTACTTCAGCGGCGAGATCAGTTGAGCCGCAGCGAGATGCGTCTACTGCTGATCTCCGACACCCACGTGCCCAAACGAGCCCGTGACATGCCGGCGCGGGTCTGGGACGAGGTGGCCCGCGCCGACGTCGTGCTGCACGCCGGCGACTGGGTGGACGTGGCGCTGCTCGACGAACTCGAGCGGCGAGCGACGCGGCTGGTCGCCTGCTGGGGCAACAACGACGGCGCGGACCTGCGGGCCCGTCTGCCGGAGCGGGCCGACGTGACGCTCGAGGGCGTCCGGTTCACCGTCACGCACGAGACCGGCGCGTCCGCGGGACGTGACGCGCGCATGGCCCGGCTGTACCCCGACACCGACGTACTGGTGTTCGGGCACAGCCACATTCCGTGGGACAGCACTGCGACAACCGGGCTGCGGCTGCTCAACCCCGGCTCGCCGACCGACCGCCGGCGTCAGCCGCACTGCACGTACATGACGGCCGCCGTCGGTGGCGGCACCTTGTCGGATGTGGTGCTGCATAAGCTCTAGCCCGCGGGGTAATTGACGCTAGGTTGGTCGGCATGGAGCAGAAGCCGCCCACCGATGCCATTGCCGCCGCCAACCGCGCCCACACCGCGACGCTCCCGTTCGCGGACACCCGGGACTTCGAGGACGCCGACCGCGGCTTCATCGCCGCCATGGAACCGTGCGTCGTCACCGCGGCCGACGGAAGAGTGGTGTGGGACAACGACTCCTACTCGTTCCTATTCGGGCCAGGAGCGACCAACGCACCGGACAGCGTGCACCCGAGCCTGTGGCGGCAGTCCCAGTTGTGTGCGAAGCAGGGCCTCTACGAGGTGGTGCCGGGCATCTACCAGGTCCGTGGCCTGGACCTGTCGAACATCAGCTTCATCGAGAGTGACACCGGCATCATCGTCATCGACCCGCTGATCTCCACGGAGACCGCCGCGGCGGCGCTGGCGCTGTACCGCGCGCACCGCGGCGATCGTGCGGTCCGGGCCGTCATCTACACGCACAGCCACGCCGACCACTTCGGCGGCGTGCTGG
Organism: Mycobacterium sp. UNC410CL29Cvi84; assembly: GCF_000686745.1. Lineage (NCBI taxonomy): Bacteria > Bacillati > Actinomycetota > Actinomycetes > Mycobacteriales > Mycobacteriaceae > Mycobacterium > Mycobacterium sp. UNC410CL29Cvi84. The sequence goes on along the minus strand of NZ_JMLM01000003.1, from coordinate 289,177 downwards.
GCGTGACGTCGCAGGGCGAGGTCGATGCGGGTGACGTCGTAATCATTGCGCCGGAGGGTTTCACCGAGCACGCGGTGCAGGAAAACGTCTATGCCGGAACGGCAATGGCACGCCGCGCGGGTTACATGTACGGCGCCGCGCTCGACCGAGGTCCGCAGGGTCAGGTCGGCTGCGGCCTGGGACAGGTCGGGTCGACGGGTGAGGTGGCACTGATCGTGCCGACGCTCGACATCAAGGTGACGGGCGAAACCCACACCATCGACGGCGTCGAGATCGAGTTTCAGATGGCGCCCGGCACCGAGGCACCCGCCGAGATGCATTTCTACTTCCCGCAATTCCGCGCGCTGTGCATGGCCGAGAACGCCACCCACAACCTGCACAACCTGCTGACGCTGCGCGGCGCGCTGGTCCGTGACCCGCACGGCTGGGCGGGCTACCTGACCGAGGCCATCGACACCTTCTCCGGCCGCGCCGACGTGGTCTTCGCGTCACACCACTGGCCGACGTGGGGGCAGGACAACATCGTCGAATACCTGTCGCTGCAACGGGATCTATACGCCTACCTGCACGACCAGACGCTGCGCCAGCTCAACCAGGGCTACACCGGCATCGAGATCGCCGAGACCTTCCAGATGCCGCCGGCGTTGGAGAAGGCCTGGCACACGCACGGTTACTACGGCTCGGTCAGCCACAACGTCAAGGCCGTCTACCAGCGCTACATGGGTTGGTTCGACGGCAATCCGGGGCGGCTCTGGCAGCACCCGCCGGCCGCCGCGGCGCCGCGCTACGTCGCGGCCATGGGTGGCATCGACCGGGTCGTCGAGTTGGCGCAGGCCGCGTTCGACGAGGGTGACTTCCGTTGGGCGGTAACCCTGTTGGACCACGCGATCTTCACCGACGAGCACCATGCCGCGGCCCGGACGCTGTACGCGGACACCCTGGAGCAGATGGCCTACGGCGCCGAGAACGCCGTGTGGCGCAACTTCTTCCTGTCGGGCGCCACGGAGTTGCGGGTCGGCAACTTCGGCACCCCGACGCAGAGTTCCTCGCCGACACTGCTCGCGCAGCTGACCCCGGAGCAGATGTTCGACACCTTCGCGATCAACATCAACGGTCCGCGGGCGTGGGACCTGAATCTGGCCATCGACGTGACGTTCCAGGACGTCGCGACCAACTACCGGCTGAGCCTGCGCAACGGTGTGCTGGTGTACCGCAAGGTCGCCGCCGACCCGGATACCGCGCAGGCCACCGTCACGCTGGCGAACAAGTTGCGGCTCTTGGCGTTTGCCGCGGGCGATACCAGCTCGCCGGGTGTCGAGGTGACCGGTGACGCCACCGCCCTGCCCACGCTGCTGGGCGCGATCGACCGGCCCGACCCGGCGTTCAACATCATCACGCCGTAGCCGGGCCGGCCGGCCCGTCAGACGGTCGGCACCCAGTTGCCGTGGAATCCGGCCGGCACGCGGTGCGGCAGTTTGATGCTCGCGACGTCCTGCAGTGTCTGGGCGTCGAGGATCGCCAGCTCGCTGCGGTCGGTCGGGGCGTCGTAGACAAAGCCCATCAGCACGCCGTCGTCTTCTGCGGCGGTTGCCGACGACGGGTGAAAGACGAACTCGCCCAGCCCTTTCCCGGCACCGAAATAGCGCGTGGCGGTGTTGCCGCCGACGAAGTCGTGCTTGAGCAACGTGTCGCTCCCGGCGGCGCCCTCGCTGATCGTCGGCGCGTAGCCGTAACGGTGACGCTTGCCGACCAGGCGTTCGTCGACGCGCGGGAATTCCTGGGGGTGGTCGTCCACGCGGTCTTCGAGCACCTTGCCGGCGCTGAGGTCGATGGTCCACCGGTCCAGCGTCGGCGGCCCTTCGTTGGGGCCGATGCGGTCCGTGTCGAACATCTTCGGGTGCCGCACCACGTCCAGGACGATCGTGTTGTCGTCGGGGGAGTCGTAGGCGTTCATCGGGTGGAAGACGTAGCACGGTTCGACGTCGAACCAGCGCACGTCGGCGTTTCCGCCGTCGCGGGGCATCACGCCGATGCGCGCCGGGTACTTGGGGTTCCACGAGTACGGGAAGCGCCGGTCATTCGATCGGAAGCTCGACTGGCGTGCGATGACCGGATCGGGAATCTTGACCCGGCCGATCACCGAGGACAACAGCAGTCGGGCCGGCAGTCGCAGTGCCTTCGGTACCGCCATTTCCGCGATGGTTTTCGTATCGAAGCTCACGGGCAGGTCGTAGAAGATGACGTGGCGCTCGGTGAGCGAGAAATCGTGCATCATCGGGCTGCCGTGGACCTCGATGTCGACGGTGCGCCGGGCCCGGCCGTCGGTACCGATCACCGAGTACTGCACGGTGTTGCCGCGGGTGAAGCTGTACGAAACCGCATGCAGTTCACCGGTTTCCGGATCACGCTTCGGGTGTGCGGTGTAGCCGCCGCTGAGGGTGCCGTCGAAATCGCATGCGCCCACGGTGTCCAACTCGTCGGTCAGCTCGTAGCTCGCCCCGCCGCCTTCGACCAGCGCCAGGGTCTTGCCGCCGTGTCCCAGCACGTTGGTGTTGGCACCGATGCCGAACGGGCTGCCGTGCCCGTCCGGCGTGCCCTCGCCGAGCGCGGCCGTCGTCAACGGCCCACGCACCCAACGATTGCGATACCACTCGGCCTTGCCGTCGCGGAGGCGGATGCCGTGCACCATGCCGTCACCGAGGAACCAGTTGTAGAGCTCGGGGTCGATTTCGCCGATCGGGTTGGGGCCGTTGCGTAGATAGCGGCCGTCCAGGTAGTCCGGGATCGTGCCGGTGACGGACAGGTCGGTCAGGGTGTACTCGTCGTGCAGTGGCGCGAACGCGCCTTCCAGGTAGCGGTTGGTCATCCCAGAACCTCCATAACAGTGTTATTGGCTGCGGTTACTGGTATAACACTGTTATGAGAGGACTGCAAGGGTGAGCGAAGAAATCCGCCGGCAATTGATCGAAGCCGGCATCGTGATCCTCGAACGCGATGGTCTCCAGGCGCTGACGGTGCGCAAGCTCGCCGCCGAGGTGGGCACGTCGACCATGGTTGTGTACACCCACTTCGGCTCGATGACCGGAGTGGTCGACGCCCTGTCGGCCGAGATCTTCGCGCGGTTCGGCGCAGCGCTGGCGGCCATCCCGCACACAGAGGATCCGGTGGCGGACTTCTTCTCGATGGGCGCCGCCTACCGCCGGTTCGCGCTGAAGAATCCCCAGCACTATCAGTTGATGTTCGGCACGACGGTTCCGGCATCGTTGTCGAGCGTCCGCAGTGATCTGACGGTGACCGGTCATGCCACGTCGCGCGACGCGTCCTTCCAGACGCTCTGTGATTCGGTCCGCCGGATGGCCGAGGCCGGGCGCATCCGGGACGACGGCGAAGCCGCTGTCGCAGGCCGCATCTGGAGCATGTGCCACGGTGCGGTGATGCTCGAGATGGCCGGGTTCTTCGGCGCGGAAGGCCACGGGCTGCGGGACATCCTCACCCCGATGATCGTCGATTTCCTCGTCGGAATGGGTGACGAACGAGAGCGCGTCAACGAATCACTCGCCACCGCGACCGCGGTGCTCGTGGCGAGCGGTCACCTGTGAGCTAGGCGAAACCGCCGTCGGCCCGCAGGATCGAACCGGTGGTGAAGCTGGATGCGTCAGACATCAAAAACAGTGCGGCGCCGACGATTTCGCGAGGATCGCCGGCACGCTGCAGCGGCAACGAGCGGAAGGCGCTCGACGGATCCGCACCCCACGCCTTGCTGATGTCGGTGAGGAACGGCCCCGCCATCAGGGTGTTGACCCGCACTGTCGGGCCGAATGCTTTCGCGAAACCCTCTGTGAGCGTGTTCAATCCGGCCTTGGCGGCGGCGTACGGCAGCATGTAGGCGTCCGGCCGCAGTGAGCCTGACGAGCTGATGTTGATGATCGACCCGCCGCCGTCGGCCACCATCCGCTCGCCGACCAGAGCCGACAATCGGAACGGTCCCTTGAAGTTCAGGTTCACCACGGCGTCGAACAGCTTCTCCGGCACCGAGCCCAACGACTCGTACAGCGGCGACATCCCGGCGTTGTTCACCAGGACATCGACCTTGCCGAACCGCGCGTATGCGGCGTCGACCAGGCCGTCGAGTTCGTCCCAGCGGCCGACGTGCACCTGGTGGGCGAGCGCGGCCCGCCCGGTTGCTTCCACGATCTCGTCGGCGGTGGTCTGACACGACTCCAGGTTCCGGCTGGCGATGACGACGTCGGCGCCGCAGTGGGCCGCCGCGAACGCCATCTCCCGGCCGAGGCCGCGACTGCCCCCGGTGATCAGGACCGTCCGGTCGGTGAGGTCGAACAGTTCGTCGGCGTACCCCATGGCGGCTCCTTTGATGCTGGGGTGGCGTGCTGGTGCCCATGTTGTCATGGCGACCGTCCCGTGCTGCGTAGTGCGCCATCGGCATTGTTTCCCGCACGTTCACACACCGTTACACTTATATATACGAGTACTGAATTAGCCCATAACTTGTATTGACAACTATGGCGACGTGCCGCACTGTTATGCCATGCCAAATCAACTGAGCTACGACGTCGTGGTCGTAGGAGCTGGAATCGTCGGCCTTGCGCACGCCTATCACGCCCACCGGCGCGGACTGGCGGTCGCCGTCGTCGATCACGCCGCCGGTGTGGCCGGGGCGTCGGTGCAGAACTTCGGCCACGCGTGCATCACCGCGCAGAACGGTGTCGCGCTGGACTACGCCCGGGCCGGCCGGGCGCACTGGCTGGACCTGTCCCGGCAAGCCGGGTTCTGGTCGAAGCAGGCGGGCACCTACTGTGTGGCCCGCCACGAGGACGAACTCGCCGTCATGCGTGAATTCGTCGACGTCCGGCCCAGTGGTGACGTGCACCTGCTCAACCATCAGCAGATGGTCGACCGCGTACCGGTGCGTGATCCCCGCGTCGTCGGAGGCATGTACTTACCGGGCGACCTTCAGGTCGACCCGCGAACCGCGGTGCCGGCCATCGCGCGGTGGCTGGAATCGCAAGGCGTCGACTTCCATTGGCGTACCGCGGCTTTCGGCTTCGAACCGGGTGTCGTGCATACCTCGCGCGGGCCGATACGCACCGAGACCACCTTCATCGCCGTCAACTACGACATCGACCGGCTCTTCCCCGAACTGGCTGAGCGCGACGGGTTGCTCCGGTGCCGGCTGCACATGATCCGGGCCAGGCTGCCGCTGGCGTTCACGCTCCCGGCGCCGCTGTTCACCGGTTGGTCGTTGCTGCGGTACGCGGGTTTCGAGGACCTGCCCAGCGTCGGTGCCGTCGCACAGCGACTGCGGGACGAGCACCCCGCCGCGGTGGACATCGACCTGCACTTGATGTTCACGCCGCAGCCCGACGGCTCGCTACTGATCGGCGACACCCATATCCGGGAAGTCACGGCCACGCCGTTCCAGTCCGAGCAGGGCTTCGACATCCTGCTCGACCAAACCCGAAAACTGTTCGGCATCAACGACATCGAAGTCAGCGAACGTTGGCAGGGCGTCTACTGCTCGGCGCCGGGGCAGGAGTTCCTTATCGAGGAGCCGGTGGCACGCACCCACGTCGTGACGGTCACCACCGGGATCGGCATGACCACCGGCCTGGGCCTGGCGGCTGCCGCCGTCGAGCGGGCGCTGTCGTCGACGAGCATTCCCGCAACTGTTTGAGTCACACCAAAACCCAACCACCACAACGGAAGAGGACGAAAAAGTGGAAAGTCAATCAGCACCCGGAATCGGCCTGGTCGTGTTCGACATGGCCGGTACGACGGTCGAGGACACCGGCCTGGTACAGCAATCGTTCCTGGCCGCCGACAGTCACGCCGGTCTGTCGAAGACCGATGCGGACCGCGCGGAGATGCTGCGCTACGTCGCCGACACCATGGGGCAGTCGAAGATCGTCGTGTTCCGCCACCTGAGCCGCGGCAACGAGGAGCAGGCACAAGCGGCCAACAAGGAGTTCGAGCGCTGTTACGCCCAGCTGGTCGCAGACGGCAAGTGCAGCCCCATCCCGCAGGCCGAACATGTCATTACATCTTTCCGATCGCGCGGTATCAAGGTCGCGCTGACCACGGGCTTCGCCCGGGAAACCCAGCAGGCCATCATCGAGGCGCTGGGTTGGCAGGACCTCGCCGACGCAGTGCTCTGCCCCGCGGCCGGCGTCCGCGGACGGCCCTACCCCGACATGGCGCTCGCGGCCCTCATGCAGACCGAGACCGAGTCGGTGCAATCGATGGTCGTCGTCGGTGACACCTCGTCGGACGTCATCACCGGCCTGCGTGCCGGAGCCCGCGCTTCGGTCGGCGTGCTGACCGGCGCGCACAACGCTGCGCAGCTTTCCGCTGCCGGCGCCACCCACATCCTGGACAGCGTGGCCGACCTGCCCGGTTTGGTGGCAACCCTGGGCTGATTCGACGACGCACTCCGCGGCGGTCGGGTGCCGCACCCTCGGCCCGACCGCCCCCGCGCTTTTCACTCTAACCTCTCGCGCCCTCGCGCCAAAACCCTTGCCTTGCCGACGATCTCGATGGCGTTTCCGCGCCTGTGGTCGGCCCATCTTCGCTCCGCGCTCCCTTACCCCGCACCCAGTGGAAGTGAACAGCCATGTCGCACACCCTGCTGTCCAAGTCGCGCACCACCAATCCGAAGTATGAACGCTGGCGTATCCGCATCTTCGCCATCACCTGGATCGCCTATGCCGGTTTCTATTTCACCCGTCAGACGTTCTCCGTAGCCAAGCTCGGCATTCTCGAAGACCCCATCCTGCACCTGCACCTGACCAAGAGCGTCCTGGCCAACCTCGACGCCGCGTATCTCACCGCCTACGCCGTCGGCCAATTCGTCTGGGGCCAGGTCTCCGACCGGTTCGGCCCACGGGTCGTCGTGCTCGGCGGCCTGGCCATCTCGGCGATCGCGACCCTGTTCATGGGTCTGCTGCCGGCCGTGGTCTTCCTGCTGCCCTTGATGATCGTGCAAGGCCTGGCTCAGTCGACGGGCTGGTCGGGCACGTTGAGCAACATGTCGCAGTTCTTCTCCGTCGGGGAACGTGGCCACGTCCTGGGGCTGTGGAGCACCAACTACGCCTTCGGCGGCCTCGTCGCCGCACCGGTGGTCGGGTGGTTCGCCTACGACCTGTTCGGCAGTTGGCGCGCGGCGTTCTTCAGCGGTGCGGCCATCGTCGCCGTTGTGTTCGTGTTGTTCTTCATCTTCCAGCGCAACAGCCCCGCGGACGTCGGCCTGCCGCCGATCGAGGAGTACCGGGCGGCTCAGGACTCCGTGGAGGGCGTCGAGCTCGACGCCGCCGCCACGGACGAGGCCATCGCCGAGCCCACTTCGTCGTGGCGTGAGTCCCTGGCCGTGGTGCTGAAGGATCAGATGGTGAGAACCCTTGGGGCAGCGTACTTTCTGCTCAAGCCGGCCCGCTACGCCATCCTCCTGTGGGGCCCGGTGATCGTTGCCGAACAGCTGCACGACGGTGACAAGTTCACCGCGGTGACCGTCCCGGTCGCGTTCGGCATCGCCGGCGTCATCGCCCCGATCCTGCTTGGCCGCGTCTCGGACAAGGTGTTCAAGGCACGCCGGGTGCCGGCGAGCGTGATCAGCCTGGCCGTGCTGGTTGTGGTGCTCATGCTGTTCGGGCCGCTGACCGCGACAGGCAATGTGTGGATCATGGTCGGCGTCCTCGGCCTGATCGGCCTGACCGTCTACGGCGCCGATGCCATGATCTCGTGTATCGCGGCCGTCGACTTCGGTACGTCCAAGCACGCTGGTACGGCGACGGGAATGATCAACGGCTGCGGCTCGGTCGGCGCCATCCTCGGTGGTCTGCTGCCGGGTTACCTCGGTACCTCAGCACTGTTCTATGGCTTCGCCGGGGCCGCGTTCATCGCCATGCTGCTGTTGATTCCCTACTGGAACCGGATGCCGGTGGCCGACTAGCCACCTGCGCGCGATCCCCCGTGAAGTTCGCTTGCGGGGGATCGTGCGTCAGGCGCGGACGTCGATGGTGCGAGCGTTGACGATGCTGAAGGCCACCACGTCGGGCCGGTAACGGTCGTCGGAATATTCGAACGCCACCCCGAACTGATCACGTGAGGTACGACGCTCGCGCAACAGGGGACTGCCCCGTTCGAGGTGCATGTTCTCGGCGTCGATGTCGTCCGCGGCGACAGCATCCAGCACGTGCTCCATGGCGTCCCACTGCACACCACGGTCGGTCAGATAGTCGGTGATCGATCCGGAGTCGGTGTCGAATTCGAACAGCAGCGAACCCACCGCGTCGGTGAAACTGCTTCGCTCGATCATCACCGGCTCACCGTCGAGCAGTCGCACGCGCAGCACCTCGACGACGAAGTCGTCGGTGGTCAGGCTCAGCGCGGTGGCCGCGGTCTCGCTGGCGCGTCTGCGCGAGATCTCCAGGGTCCGGCTCCCCGCGGTGCGGCCATTACGTTCGGCCCACTGGGTGAACGGCGTGAACGTGTCCAGCGTCTGGCGGACGTCGTGGCTGCGGACGGTGGCCGGCTTCCCCCGCGAAATGCGGATCAGGCCTTCATTTTTCAGCGTCGCGAGAGCCTGACGGACCGGACCTCGGGATACGTCGAACTCCGCGCACAGCGCGCTCTCGGCGGGCAGTGACTCACCGATCTGGTACTCGTGCCGCGTGATCCGCTGCCGCAGCACCGCCGCGACATGCTCATGGCGCGACCGGGAGCCGACCATCGGTGTACCGCCTCTCGGTGTCTTGTCATGACAACTTAGCTGCATAGTATTGCCCGTCAGCGCACAACCGCTGTGGAGGAAACCGCTATGCAACTGCTTCTGATCCGTCATGCCCTGCCGCTGCGCAACGAGCCCGGTGAGGGCGCCGACCCCGACCTCTCCGAGGAAGGCATTGCGCAGGCCAACCGGCTGCCGGACGCGCTCAAGCGGTTCCCGATCACGCGGCTGCTCAGCAGCCCGCAGAAGCGCGCCATCCAGACCGGCCAGCCGGTGGCCGACGCGCTCGGGCTGCCCATCGAGATCGACGACCGGCTCGCCGAATACGACCGCGACATGGCGCAGTACATCCCCATCGAGCAGATCGCGGCCGAGCATCCCGAGGAGATGGCCCGGCTCATGACCGGCCACCTGCCCAGCAGCGTCGACGAAGAGGCATTCCTCGCCCGCATCACCGAGGCCGTCACCGACATCGCGAGCGAGGCCGAGGCCGACGACACCGTCGTGATCTTCAGCCACGGCGGCGTGATCAACGGACTGCTGCACGACATCGTGCCGACCGAGCGCATCCTGTCGTTCCAGGTCGACTACACCGGCATCACCCGGCTGCTGGCCTCACGCAGCGGCCGGCTGGCGGTCGCCGGCGTCAACAGCGTCGAACACGTGTGGGATCTGCTGCCGCGAAATCAGCGGTGGTAGACAGATCGGGTGGCATCTCTCGACGGCTTGGATCTGACGGCGCTCGACGCACACCTACGCGACATCGGAGTGACCCGCAGCGGTGAGCTGCGAGCCGAATTGATCGCCGGGGGCCGGTCGAATCTGACGTTCCTGGTGTTCGACGACGCCGCCAAGTGGGTACTGCGCCGGCCGCCGCTGCACGGGCTCACGCCGTCGGCGCACGACATGGCGCGGGAGTACAAAGTTGTTGCGGCACTTGAGGGTACAACGGTGCCGGTGGCGCATCCGGTGACGATGCGCAATGACGACTCGGTGCTGGGTGCGCCGTTCCAGATGGTCGAATTCGTGCCCGGCCGGGTCGTGCGCTACTCGGCGGAGCTCGACGCGCTGGGCGATCAGCAGACCATCGACGCCTGTGTGGACGCGCTGATCAAGGTGCTGGCCGCCCTGCACGCCCTGGACCCGGAAGCCGTCGGGCTGGGGGACTTCGGGAAGGCCAACGGGTACCTCGAGCGGCAGGTGCGGCGGTGGGGTTCGCAGTGGGACTTGGTGCGGCTGCCGGATGATCCGCGCGATGACGATGTCCGCCGGCTGCACGCCCTGCTGACCGAGAAGCTGCCGCCGCAGAGCCGCAGCGCCATCGTCCACGGCGACTACCGCATCGACAACACCATGCTCGACGCCGTCGACGCGACCAAGGTGCTGGCGGTACTGGACTGGGAGATGTCGACCCTCGGTGACCCGCTGTCCGACGCCGCGCTGATGTGCGTCTACCGGCACCCGATGTTCTCGATGGTGCATTCGGACGCGGCGTGGTCCTCGGACAAGATTCCGTCGATGGACCAGCTGGCCCAGAAGTACGCGGTGGCGGCCGGGCAGCCTTTGAATCATTGGGAGTTCTATCTGGCGCTGGCGTACTTCAAGCTCGCGATCATCGCCGCCGGCATCGACTTCCGCGCCCGGATGGCCGCCGGCGAAGCCGGCCACGACGACCCCGTCGGTGAGGCCGTCGCGCCGCTCATCGCCGCCGGCCTCGCGGTAATTTAAAGTCCGGCCTTCAAGTTCTTCCGTGCGGCGAGCCGCAACTGCAGAATCCGAATGCTCGCCACTGCGAAGGTCAGCAGACCGCCTGCGACGGCTGCGAGCAGGATCGCCACACCCTTTTGAATGGTCAGCTGCCACCCGAAAAGCCGCAGCGTGACGTCGTCGCCGTTCTGGATGACAAACACCAACAGCAGGATCAGGATCAGGAAACCGAGGACCAGCGCCGTCCAGAGTGCCGCGGTGCGGGTGAACTTCACTGCCGATGCCGGTGTCTTCGGTTTCTTGTCTGGAGAGCCCGGCTTGGGGGACTTGGGTGCCGGCGGTTCGGTGTGCGTAGGCGCCGCTTCGTGGGCTGACCCGGTCGGCTCGGGGGTAGACGCGTGATCGCTACTCATACCGACCATCTTGACGGTTCTGCGGGCCGGATGCCGGGAACTCCGACACCAATTTTCGAATAACGCTAGGGTCGGCCTGAGTGCACGACGCCGGAAGGATGTTCGGGTGGCGCGAATTCTGACCGCTCTGGGCCTGCTGCTCGCTGTCCTGTTGACGGGCTGCGGCAGTGCGAATCCCCTCGGTGGGGGCAGTATCTCGGGTGATCTCAAGTCGATCGTGGTGGGGTCCGCCGACTTCCCCGAGTCGAAGATCATCGCCGAGATCTATGCGCAGGCGTTGGCGGCCAACGGCTTTACCGTCGGCCGTCAGTTCGGTATCGGCAGCCGCGAGACGTACGTCCCTGCGGTGAAGGACCATTCGATCGACCTGATCCCCGAGTACACCGGCAACCTGCTGCAGTACTTCGATCCGAAGACCAAGGCCACCGCCGCCGGTGACGTCGAATTGGCGCTCGTGCGAGCGCTTCCGGGCGACCTGTCGATCCTGACTCCCTCCCCGGCCGAGGACACCGACACGGTCGCGGTGTCGGCGGAAACCGCCAAGAAATGGAATCTCAAGACCATCGGTGATCTGGCCCAGCACTCGGCCCAGGTGAAATTCGGTGCGCCGTCGGAGTTCCTGCAACGGGCCGAGGGACTGCCCGGATTGAAAGCCAAGTACGGCCTCGATATCGCGCCGTCCAACTTCATCGCCATCAGCGATGGCGGGGGACCGGCCACCGTGCGGGCGCTGGTCGACGGAACCGTCACCGCGGCAGATATTTTCAGCACGTCGCCGGCCATCGTGCAGAACAACCTGGTGGTGCTCGAGGATCCGAAGCACAACTTCCTGGCCGCCAACGTGGTGCCGCTGGTGGCGTCGCAGAAGAAGTCCGACCTGCTCAAGACGGTGCTCGACTCTGTCAGCGCAAAACTCACCACGAAGGCACTGATTGACATGAACACCGCGGTCTCCGGCAACAGCGGCGTCGACGCCGACCAGGCCGCGAGAAAATGGGTCCAGGACAACGGATTCGACAAGCCGGTGAGCCGATGATCACGTTCGACAAGGTCACCAAGAGCTACGGCAGCGCGGTCGCTGTCGATGAACTGAGCCTCGAGATCGCCGAGGGGACGCTGTCGGTGTTCGTCGGGCCGTCCGGGTGCGGCAAGACCACCTCCATGCGAATGATCAACCGGATGATCGACCCCACCTCCGGAACCCTGACCGTCGACGGTGCCAACGTTGCCACCGTCGACCCGGTGCGGCTGCGCCTCGGTATCGGCTACGTGCTGCAGAGCGCCGGCCTCATGCCGCACCTCAAAGTGGTGGACAACGTCGCCACCGTGCCGGTCCTCAAGGGCGAATCACGCCGCAGTGCAAGGAAAAAGGCACTGGGCGTGTTGGAGCGTGTCGGGCTCGACGTCAAGCTCGCCGATCGCTACCCGGCCCAACTGTCGGGCGGGCAGCAGCAGCGGGTCGGGGTGGCCCGGGCGCTGGCCGCCGACCCGCCGATCCTGCTGATGGACGAACCGTTCAGCGCCGTGGACCCCGTCGTCCGCGAAGACCTGCAGACCGAAATTCTGCGGCTGCAAAGCGATCTGCGTAAGACCATCGTCTTCGTCACGCACGACATCGATGAGGCCGTCAAACTGGGTGACCGCGTCGCGGTGTTCGGACCCGGCGGCACCTTGCAGCAGTACGACGCACCGCAACGGCTGCTGTCCAACCCGGCCAACGAGTTCGTCGCGGGCTTCGTCGGCGCCGACCGCGGTTACCGCGGCCTGCAGTTCCGTGACACCGACGGACTGCGGCTCCGCGACATCCGCACCGTCACCGAACCGGCGGTCGACGCACTGGATCTGACCGACGGCCAATGGGCCCTGGTCGTCAATGCCGACGGCACCCCCTACGCCTGGATCAACGCCGACGGCGTCGGTCTGCACCGGCACGGAAAGTCCTTGTACGACAGCACCATCGCCGGTGGTTCGCTGTTCCGGCCGGACGGCACGCTGCGGCTGGCGCTGGATTCGGCGTTGTCGTCCCCGTCCGGACTGGGCGTGGCGGTCGATGAGCGAGGCCACGTGATCGGCGGGGTGGGCCTCGACGATGTGCTGGCAATCATCAAGAGTCGCAAGGGCGCACAGTGAAATACCTGCTGACCCACCTGGAAGGGGCGTGGCTGCTCACGCAGATTCACCTGCGGCTGGCCCTGCTGCCGTTGCTCATCGGCGTGCTCATCGCCGTGCCGCTCGGCGCGTACGTGCGACCGCGGCCGCGGCTGCGCCGATTCAGCACCATCACCGCCAGCATCGTCTTCACCATCCCGTCGCTGGCGCTGTTCGTGGTGTTGCCGTTGATCATCCCGACGCGCATTCTCGACGAAGCCAACGTCCTGGTCGCCCTGACGCTGTACACCGTCGCGCTGCTGATGCGGACGGTGCCCGAGGCGCTCGACGCCGTTCCTGCGGACACCCGCGAAGCGGCTACCGCCATGGGTTATCGGCCACGCACCCGATTCTTGAGAGTCGAACTCCCGCTGGCGATTCCGGTCCTCACCGCCGGGATGCGGGTGGTCGCCGTCACCAACATCTCGATGGTGTCGGTCGGTTCGGTGATCGGCATCGGCGGGCTGGGCACCTGGTTCACCGAGGGATATCAGGCCGACAAGAGCGACCAGATCATCGCCGGCATCATCGCCATCTTCGTGCTGGCGGTGGTTGTCGACCTCCTCATCCTGAGTGCGGGCCGCCTGGCCACCCCGTGGACCCGGGCGAAGGCGCCGGCATGAATTTCCTGCACCAGGCAATCGCCTACATCTTCACCGCGGCCAACTGGACCGGCCCGGCGGGCCTCGGCATGCGGATGCTCGAGCACCTGGAGTACACCGGCATCGCGGTGCTGTGCAGTGCGCTCGTCGCCGTTCCCGTGGGCATGTACGTCGGGCACACCGGTCGCGGCACGGCCCTGGTGGTCGGCGGCGTCAACGCCCTGCGCGCCCTGCCCACCCTCGGCGTCCTGCTCCTCGGCGTCCTGCTGTGGGGACTGGGACTGGTGCCGCCGACCGTCGCGCTGATGCTGCTGGGCATTCCGCCACTGCTGGCCGGGACGTATGCCGGGATCGCCAACGTCGATCCGGTGGTGGTCGACGCCGCCCGCGCCATGGGCATGACCGGGCGCCAGGTGCTGCTGCGCGCCGAGGTACCCAACGCCATGCCGCTGATCGTCGGCGGGTTGCGGACCGCGACGCTCCAGGTGGTCGCCACCGCGACCGTCGCGGCGTACGCCAGCCTGGGCGGGCTGGGCCGGTTCCTCATCGACGGCATCAAAGTGCGCCAGTTCTATCTCGCGTTGGTCGGCGCGCTACTCGTGGCGGCGCTCGCGCTGGCTCTGGACGCCGCCTTGGCGTTGGCTGTGCGGGCGTCGCGGCCCGGTCCGTCCGGAGTTTCAATCGTGACTACGAAGGCGGGCCTCCGTCGCCTACGGTAGACGGGTGAGCGCAGACCAGTCCGATGTCACCGAACCCGCCTGGCCCGCGATTCTGACCTGGCGCGCGCCGGATGTGTCGCGCATGGAGTCGGTCCGGGTCCAGTTGTCCGGCAACAGGATCAAGGCATACGGCCGGATCGTGGCCGCTGCCACCGAGATTCATCCCGCGTTCAGCGCGTCGTATGACCTGGTCACCGACGAGAGCGGCGCCACCAAACGCCTGTCTCTCACCGTCACCCTCGCGCAGCGCGAACGGCAGCTGTCCATCGCGCGTGACGAAGAGAACATGTGGCTGGTGCAGGACCATCAGAACCAGGCCCGGCGCGCCGCCTACAACGGCGCCCTGGACGTCGACGTCGTCTTCAGCCCGTTCTTCAACGCCCTGCCCATCCGGCGTACCGGCCTGCACAACCGCACCGCGTCGGTGTCGCTGCCCGTCGTCTACGTCCGGGTGCCGGACCTGACGGTGGAAGCCGTCACCATCGGCTACACCAGTGCCGGCCCGGGCAAGCCGATCAAGCTGGACTCGCCCGTCGCAGACACCTCGATCACCGTCGACGACGACGGCTTCATCCTCGGCTACCCCGGACTGGCAGAGCGGATCTGATCACGCCGCCGGCGCGGCCCTGCGCGGCGAGTTCTTCGCGCCAGCCGTCGGCGCCGATGGTCGTCGCGATGATCTGCGGGCGGCGGAAGCTGTCGTAACGGACCCGTGCCGCATGGCCGCTCTCCACGAGTTCGGCCACCGATTGCGCCTCGACCAGTGACGACCGGGCCTGGCTCAGCAGTTCCATGGCCCGGTCCAGCATCGTCGTCAGCTCCGTGGCGTTGGCCTCGCACATGGCCCGGACCAGGTCAGGCGCGGTGGCCGCGACCCGGGTGCCGTCCCGGAACGAGCCCGCGGCCAGGGCGAATGCCAGCGGAACCTCACCGGCCGTCGCGGCCAGCGCCTCGGCCAGCAGGTGCGGCAGGTGCGAGATCGCGGCGGCCGCGGCGTCGTGCTCATCGGAGCGCGCGGGCACGATGACCGCGCGGCAGTCCAGCGCCAGATGCATCACCTGGGCCCATACCTGGGGGTCGACGTGGTCGTCCACGCTCACCACCCACGGTGCCCCGGCGAACAGATCCGGGGTGCCGGCCGCCCAGCCGGAATGCGCGGTGCCGGCCATCGGGTGTCCGCCGACGAACCGGTCGAGCAGGCCGAATTCCTGAACCTGTTGCAGCACATTGCCTTTGACGCTCACCACGTCGGTGAGCGGGCAATCCGGGGCAGTATCGCGGATGCGTTCGAGCATGATCGGCAGTGCCGGGACCGGTACCGCCAGGACGATGAGCGCCTCGGTGTCGGCGGCGCGTTTGAGAGCGGCGGTGAGGTCCTCGCTCGCATCGAAGCCGTCGGCCGTCGCCGACCGGACCGCGTCGATCGACCGGTTGTATCCGAACACCTCGCGGCCCGCGGCCTGCCCGGCCCTCATCAGCGAACCGCCGATGAGTCCCATACCGAGCACACACACCGGAGTTGTCACCTTGCAAGGTTTGCACACGGCGCCGGTGGGGTACATATGGGACCGCTGGTCAAGTGGCAGAGTGCGGACTAGCGTTATCCGCATGGGAGTACAGCGCGCGCAGGCACAGCAGCAGGTTGCCGATCTCCCCGACGGTTTCGGGGTCGCGGTCGTCCGGGAGGACGGCGCATGGCGTTGCGTCCCGCTGAAGCGCGCGGCGCTGGTGGATCTGGCCGCCGCCGAGACCGAACTTCGTGAACTGCGTTCCGCCGGGGCGGTTTTCGGCCTCCTCAACGTCGACGACGAGTTCTTCGTGATCGTCCGCCCGGCGCCCTCCGGGGCCCGGCTGTTGCTGTCGGACGCCACCGCGGCACTGGACTACGACATCGCGGCCGACGTGCTGGAGAAGCTGGACGCCGACCTGAGCCTCGAAGAGCTCGAGGAAGACGACCCGTTCGAGGAAGGCGACCTCGGGCTGCTGGCCGACCTGGGCCTGCCCGAGGCGGTGCTTGGCGTGATCCTCGCCGACGACGAGTACGCCGACGAACAACTCAGCCGCATCGCCCAGGAGATGGGATTCAACGACGAACTCGTGGCGGTATTGGACAAGCTGGGGCGGTGAGCGCAGCCGACTGCAACCCGATTGTCAGCTCCAGCGACGAACGGCTGATCCGGCTGGCGCTGGAGGCCGCCCAGCTCGCCGGGGCCGATGATGTGCCGATCGGCGCGGTGGTCGTCTCAGCCGACGGGGTGGAGCTGGCTCGGGCCGCCAATGCCCGCGAATCGCTGGGTGATCCGACCGCGCACGCGGAAATCCTGGCGCTGCGCGCGGCCGCCGCGGTCCACGGCGACGGCTGGCGGCTGGAAGGTGCGACGCTGGCCGTCACCGTTGAGCCGTGCACCATGTGCGCCGGCGCGCTGGTGATGTCCCGGGTGGCCCGCGTGGTGTTCGGGGCGTGGGAACCCAAGACCGGCGCCGTCGGCTCGCTGTGGGATGTGGTCCGTGACCGGCGGCTGACGCACCGGCCCGAGGTCCGTGGTGGGGTGCTGGAGGCCGAGTGCGCGGCGCTGATGGAGGGGTTCTTCGCCCGGCAGCGGTAGGACGGCCTGGTCAGAGCCCGATTAGGGCGAGACACCATGTGGCCGGTAAGCTGCCACACGGTGGCGTGTCCGAGCGGCCTAAGGAGCACGCCTCGAAAGCGTGTGTGGGGTAACCCCCCACCGAGGGTTCAAATCCCTCCGCCACCGCCATAGAGCCCCTCACCTGTCACCGCAGGTGAGGGGCTTTTTTGCGACCGCTCGAATAGGCCCCGGAGACCACAAAGGCCAGGCACCCATCTCGGGTGCCTGGCCCATGTGATCAGGAACTAGCGGCCGAAGGTGAAGGCCGAGCCGCCGTTGACGTTGGAGCCGCCGACCGGGGTCGCGACGCCTGCACCGGAGTTGGTGCCGGCCTGAACGCCGTCGGGGCCGATCTCACCGGAGGTGCCGGTGTTGAAGCCGCTGCCGCCGACCGGGGTGTTGACGGCTGCACCGCCGCCGGTACCGCCGCCGAACGTCGGGATCAAGTCGGCCGGGGCGGGCGCGGCGAACTCGTTGGAGGCGCCGGCGTTGAAGCCGCTGCCACCGAAGGGCGTGTTCACACCCGCGCCACCGCCGGCATTGGCGCCGCCGCCGTAGTTCGGGATGAAGTCAGCCGGGTTTGGCACGTTGAAATCGGTGGACGCACCGGTGTTGAAGTTGCTGCCACCCAGCGGGGTGTTGATCGCCGCGCCGGTGTTGGTGTCGAAGCCCGCGCCACCGAAGCCGGCGTCGGTGCCCGTGGCGGTGCTGAACTCACCGCCGCCGAGCGGGGTGTTCACACCGGCGCCGCCGCCCGCGTTGCTCGATGCGTCGAAGGGATGCCAGAAGGGGTTCTCCACGCCGAAGCCGGCGCCGCCACCGGCGTTGCCGTTGCCGATCGGGGTAGCGACCGCGGCGCCGGTTTCACCGGAAACCTCGTCGTCGGCCCAAGCCGGAGCCGCGACGGCGAGCGGGACCAGCGCCAGGGCCGATGCCGCAGCAAATCCGATCAAACGTCCTGAGTTGCGCATTAGTGATACTCCAATCATGGTTCTCTCGCGTGTGGCCAGGTGAACCTACTGGGTCGTACTCGGTTCATCCGACCACTACCCTGGTATCGCCGGCCGCGGCGCATCCGTTACAGCAGTGAACCAGGTGGTTAACACGCCACGATTTGCTATCAGTCTCGGTTTGATCACTGACTCTGGGAATATGCTGGCAATTTTCGTTGTCTGTGACCTTGCTGGCGAGCTGGCCGCTATTCCTCGGCCAGGAGCGCTGCTTCGTACCAGTGGCACAGCAGCAGTGCCATCTCGACGTCCAGCCGGTCGTCGCCAAGGGGCCGTCCCCGCCGCTCCAGTGCCCGTCCGACGCGGTACTTGACGGTGTTGAAGTGCACCACCAGCTCATCGGCCGCGGCTGTGTAGCTACCACCGTGCCGCAGGAACACCTGCAAGGTCTCGCGTAGTCGGGCGTCATTGGCGCCGGCCCCGGCCAGCGGCCCGAGAACCGTGTGGACGAACTCCCGCGCGTCGTCCTGATTCTCGCCCATCAACGCCGCGGCGGCGAAGCCTGTCGCGTCGGCTGCGGTGACGCCTGTCAGGTTGGCGGTCACCGCGACGCCGTGTGCGCGAAGGGCCTGCCGGTGCGACTGCCGGAAACCCTCGACGCTGGGTAGCGGCGTGCCCACGGCGACGGCGGGGGCGCCCGGATAGGACTCGGCGAACCGCTTCAGTTGTGAGGACGCGCCAGGCGCGGTGGCGCCGGACAGCGGCAGCCAGCCCCAGCCGGTCCGCTGGTCTGCGGCCAGGAACAGTGGACTGCCCTGAGTGCCGACATGATCGGCGGCAGCCCGGAGGAACTGTTCGAGTTTTGCCAGCGCATCGTCGTGGGCGATAGCACGGCCCGCTGGCTGCCTGTCTTCTCCGGGCCACCACAGCACCACGGCCAGATGCTGACGTCGCATCGGATAGCGGATCGCGGCGGTCACGGCCTCGGGGTCGGAGTCGTTGCCGGACAACACTTCCCGCACCCGGAGTGCTTGGGTGCTGTTGCGGTTGGCGAGCCAGCGATCGCGCTCGTCCTCGTAAACCCCGACGACCTCCTGCGAGATCCAGTCGATGTAGCGGAACGTCACCGACGTTATCCGCTCGAAGACGGCCAGCCTGGTCTGCGGCGCGAAGTCGGCATTGTTGATCTCCTCGGCGCAGACGTCGAGCGCCATCGCGTGGCCAATCCGGTAGGCCCGAACCAATGCGTTCATCGGCACCCCCCGCTGCGCGAGCCGGCGGGCGTACTCCAGGGCGGCCGTCGGCGCTTCGATGTTGTCCAGAGATATGTCGTGGCGGAGGGCGTGGAAGATGGTGTTGATATTGCCCGCAACGCTTGCGCCGAGCAGCTCGATGATCTCGGGATCGCCACGTAGTTCGGTGATATCGCTGGCCAGGCGGTTCCCGACGGCGCGGGAAACCTCATCCTGGCGAGCGATCAGACGCGTCATGACGGTGGTGTTGGCCTCGCTGACCGCCGGATCCATGCGCCGACTGTAGAGCGAAAATTTGTGTCGAACGTACAAATCGTCCGACAAAGTTGATCGGCGCACGACGGAGTGGTGCACACCACAAACTCCTACGTTTATGACATGAACCTCGCCACCCTGCCCGACCGCCGCGCCGCCGCGGCGCCCCACGCACCGGCCGTCGCCGACGACGAGACCGACCTCGACAACGCCGCATTTCTCGATGCCGTCCAGCGCGCCGCCGGGGCTCTGCATCAGCGCGGTGTGCGCGCCGGCGACGTCGTCGGCATCATGCTCCCGAACCGCGCGGCATTCGTCGTCGCGCTGTTCGCCACGTGGCGGCTCGGCGCCGTCGCGACGCCCATCAGCCCGACCCTGGTGCCCGCCGAAGTCGCCTACCAGGTGGCCGACGCCGGCGCCGTCGTGCTCGTCGTCGATCGTGACGTCGACTCCGACGTCACGGTGCTGCACGTCGACGACATGGGTGGCGAGCCCCGCACGGCCGATCCCGTGGCCGGCAACGACGACGATCTGGCCCTGCTGATCTACACCAGCGGCACCACCGGCCGGCCCAAGGGCGTCATGCTCGACAACACCAACCTGAATGCCATGTGCGCCATGGTGATCGAAGGCTTCGAGTTGACCGATGCCGACCACAGCCTGCTCATCCTGCCGCTGTTCCACGTGAACGGCATCGTCGTCAGCGTGCTGTCGCCGCTGCTCGCCGGCGGCCACACCACCATCGCCGGCCGGTTCAATCCGGCGACCTTCTTCACCCGCCTGGAATCCAGCCGCGCCACCTATTTCTCCGCGGTGCCAACCATTTACACCATGCTGCTGGGCCTGCCGCCCGAGGTTCAGCCCGACACCTCCGCGGTCCGGTTCGCCGTGTGCGGCGCCGCACCGGCCAGCATCGAACTGCTGGAGGGCTTCGAAAAGCGCTACGGCATTCCCCTCGTCGAAGGCTATGGACTGTCCGAGGGATCGTGCGCCAGCACCGGCAACCCGCTGAACGGGCCGCGCAAGGTTGGCACCGTCGGAATCCCGTTGCCGGGTCAGGAAATTCGCATCGTCGACCTGGCCGGTGCCGAAGTGCCCCAGGGTGAACTCGGCGAGGTGATCATCAAGGGACCCAACGTGATGCGCGGTTACCTGAACCGGCCCGAGGAGACCGAGAAGACCCTGAAGGACGGCTGGCTGCACACCGGCGACGTCGGTCGGTTCGACGAGGACGGATATCTGGTCCTGGTCGACCGAGCCAAGGACATGATCATCCGCGGCGGCGAGAACATCTACCCCAAGGAGATCGAGACCGTCGTGCACCAGGTTGCCGGCGTCGCCGAGGCCGCCGTGGTCGGACGCGCGAGCGGGCTCTACGGCGAAGAGCCGGTGCTGTTCGTCTCCGCGCATCAAGGAGCCGAACTCGACGTCGACAACATCGCCGCGCACCTGCAGGCGTCACTGTCGAAATACAAACTGCCCGTGGACATCACGGTTCTGGAGACGCTGCCGAAGAACCCTGTCGGCAAGATCGACAAGCCGTCGCTGCGCAAAACCCTCACCGCCACCGATCCGCGAATCTAGCCTGATACCAGCAAAGGAGCTCACATCATGGGATTCATCAAACCGACCTTGCCGAAGGTCGACCTGGAAGAGTTTCTCCGCATGCCGCTGCAGGAGCGGCTCCGCATCATGTGCCTCAAGTGGGTGGACGAAGGGTACGGCGCACCGCGCATGATCCACGTCCTCTACATCCTCAAACTCACGGTCTTCTACGCGATCGGCGGAGTCACGATCGCGACCGCGACATCGCACCTGCCGGCGTTCTGGCACGTCTCGCAGTGGTGGGACCAGCCGATCGTGTACCAGAAGGTGATCCTGTGGACGGTCCTGCTGGAACTCGTCGGGTTCGCCGGCTCCTGGGGACCGCTGGCCGGCAAGACCAAGCCGATGACAGGCGGGTTCCGATTCTGGGCCAAGCCCAACACCATTCGGCTGCGGCCGTGGAAGGCGGTGCCGTTCACCAACGGCGACCGGCGGACCTGGTTCGACATCGTCGTCTACCTCGCCCTGATGGCCACGGTGCTCCTGGCTCTGGTGCTGCCCGGCGTGCCCAGCGAATCGCTGTCGAAAGCATTGCCGGACAACACCTCCGGACTGGTCAACCCGGCGCTGTTCGTCGCGCCGATCATCCTGTTCGTGCTGATCGGGCTGCGGGACAAGACGATCTTCCTGGCCGGCCGCGGTGAGCAGTACCTGCCGGCGCTGATCTTCTTCGCCACACTGCCGTTCGTCAACATGATCATCGCCGGCAAGCTGCTGATCGGCACGGTCTGGATCTGGGCCGGCGTCTCGAAGTTCGGCCTGCACTTCACCAACGTCATTCCGCCGATGGTCAGCAACAGCCCGGCGATCCCGTTCAAGTGGCTCAAGCGGGCCCACTACCGCAACTTCCCCGAGGACCTGCGTCCCTCGCACCTGGCCACCTTCATGGCTCACGGGCCGGGCAGCATCGTGGAAATCGCTGCGCCACTGGCACTTCTGTTCTCGCCGTGGCCGTGGCTGTCCATCGCGGCCGCCGCCATCATGGTCAGCTTCCACCTGTTCATCATCTCGACGTTCCCGCTGGCGGTACCGGTGGAATGGAACGTGCTGTTCGCGTACGCCACGCTCTTCCTGTTCCTGGGCTTCCCCAACGGGGACGGCTACGCGGTGTGGGACATGAACCCGGGCTGGCTGGCCATCGTGCTCGCCGCGGCGCTGTCGTTCTTCCCGATCCTCGGTAACCTGCGCCCGGACCTCGTGTCGTTCCTGCCGGCCATGCGCCAGTACGCCGGCAACTGGGCCTCGGCGGTGTGGACCTTCACCCCCGGAGCCGAGCAGAAGCTGAACCGCGTCACCCGGTCCTCGCCCAACTCGGCCGACCAGTACGTCGCCTTCGGATGGGATCCGCTCACTGCCGAAGTGTTCACGCAGCAGGTGACGGCGTGGCGGGCCATGCACAGCCAGGGCCGCGGTTTGTACTCTGTGCTGCTGAAATGCCTGCCCGACATCGATACCCGCACGGTGCGCGAAGGCGAGATGTCGTGCAACACCATCATCGGCTTCAACTTCGGCGACGGGCACCTGCACAATGAAGATCTGATCCGGGCCATCCAGTCAGAGGCGCAGTTCGAGCCGGGCGAGTTCGTCATCGCCTGGGTGGAGTCGCAGCCTATCCACAAGATGACGCAGGAGTACAAGGTGATCGATGCGGCACTGGGCGTCATCGAGCGTGGCACGTGGAATGTGAAGGACCTGGTCGACGAGCAGCCGTGGCTGCCCAACGGCCCGATCCCGCTCAACGTCACGTGGCAGCGGGCGGGAGTCCTTCACCGATGAATACCGCGGTTGTGGTCGGCGCCGGGCCCAACGGGCTCGCCGCCGCCATCACCCTGGCCGCCAAGGGAATCGACGTCACGGTGCTGGAGGCCGCCGACCGCATCGGCGGCGGCATCCGCTCCAGCGAGTACATTCTCCCGGGCCTGGTGTTCGACGACTGCGCCGCCATCCACGTGATGCCGGCCGGCTCCAAGTTCATCAAAGACCTGGGCCTGGATCGCTATGGCCTGCAGTGGAAGTGGACCGACATCGACTGCGTCCACCCGCTCGACGACGGCACCGCCGGCGCCCTCTACCGCTCGGTCGAGACCACAGCCGCCGGGCTAGGGACCGACGGAGCACGGTGGAAAATGCTGTTCGGCGGGCCGTCGCGCCGGTTCGATGCCCTGTCTGACGACATCATGGGCCCGCTGCTGCGGATACCGCGACATCCCTTGGGGCTGGCCAGATTCGGGGCGCCGACGGTGCTGCCCGCGGCAGCGCTGGCCCGGGTCTTCCGGACACCGCAGGCCCGCGCGCTGTTCGGAGGCGTTGCCGCACATACCTTTCAGCCGCTGCACCATCCGCTCACGTCGGCGATCGGGCTGGGCATCATCACCGCCGGGCACGCCAACGGCTGGCCGGTGGCCGCCGGGGGGTCGCAGGCAATCACCAACGCCTTCGAGGCCGTGCTGACCGAACTGGGCGGCAAGATCGAGACGGGTGTGCGGATCACCGCGGCGTCGCAGTTGCCGCCCGCTGACATCACCGTCTTCGACCTGTCACCCACCGCCATCGCGGGCATTCTCGGAGACCGGCTGCCTACGCGGGTGCGCCGCGCTTTCGGCCGGTTTCGTTACGGCCCAGGGGCTTTCAAGGTCGACTTCGCGGTGGAGGGCGAGGTGCCGTGGACCAACGCGGCCGCGCGTCGAGCTGGCACCGTGCACCTGGGCGGTGACTTCGCCGAGATCGCCACGACCGAGCGGGACATCCACGCGGGCCGGATGCCGGAGCGTCCCTTCGTGTTGGCGTTCCAGCAGTACCTGGCCGACCCGGGGCGTTCGGTCGGCACCCTCAACCCCGTCTCCGCGTATGCCCACGTGCCCAATGGTTACAGCGGCGACGCCACCGAGGCGATGATCGCGCAGATCGAGCGTTTCGCCCCCGGATTCCGAGAACGCATCGTCGGACAGGCCGTGCGATCCACCACCGAAATGTCGGTCTACAACCCGAATTACGTCGGTGGCGACATCAATACCGGCGCCAAGGACGTCCGGCAACTCGCCTTCGGGCCGCGAACCACCCTGTCGCCGTACACCATCGGCGTCCCGGGTATGTACATCTGCTCGGCGGCCACGCCTCCCGGACCGGGTGGGCACGGCATGTGCGGAGCCAATGCCGCGGCCGTCGCACTGGCCCGGTTGGGGCGCTAGCTACACGTTCACCGCGATGGTGTGCATCTCCCAGACGAGAACTTCGGCGCCCTCGTCGGCCGCGGTGATGCGTTGTCCGCCGGTGCCGGTGAGTCGCACGGCATCACCGGTAGACAGCGGACCGGAGCCTTCGAACTCGGCCTGACCGCGGGTGACGAAGACGTGGCCGTACGGTGCGTCCGGTACCTGCACCGCGCTACCGGCGTCCAACCGTGCGACGTGCAGCGCGGCGTAGCTGTTGCCGAAGGTGATGGCGGCATCGTCCCGGTACTTGCGCATGCCGGATGCCATGGGAATCAACGTATTTCCGGCGAGTGCGGCGGAGATGTCGGCTTCCTGGTAGCTGGGAGCGCCGCCGAGTTCTTCGGGCGGAATCCACATCTGGACGACCCGCAGGGGCCGGCGTTCCTGCCGTCCGGCACCGTTTCGCTCTGAGTGCCGAATGCCGGTGCCGGCGCTCATCCGCTGGGCCAGGCCCGGATAGATGGTGCTCTCGTTGCCCAATGAATCCTTGTGGACCAGTGTGCCTTCCAGCACCCAGGTGATGATCTCCATATCCCGGTGGTCGTGCGCGTCGAAGCCTTCACCGGGGGTGACGGTGTCTTCGTTGTTGATCATCAGCAGGCCGTGGGCGTTGGCCGCCAGATCGAAACTGCCGGTCGCGGGGAACGACTGCCACGATTCCAGCCACTCGTTGCGCCAGTGCCAGCGTTCGTCAGCGCGGATGACGCGAATACCGGAAGTCACCGCACGATTCTGGCAGGCGGGCACACGGTGCACTATGGAGGCATGAGCCGTCGGCTGCTGCGGGCACTGAGTGCCGTGGTGATCGTCCTTGCGCTGCCGGCGCTCGCTGGTTGCGGTGGGCACCGGGCCGCCGGCGCCCCGCCGGACGCGTCGAGTCAATCGGTGCAGTCCGGCGGCGTGACCCGCACCTTCCACCTCTACCGGCCCGACGGGCTCACCGGCCCAGCGCCGCTGGTCGTCATGCTGCACGGCGGGTACGGCGACGGGGCGCAGGCCGAGCGCGCCTACAACTGGGATGCCGAGGCCGATGCCGGCCGATTCGTCGTCGCGTATCCCGACGGCATGGATCGCGCTTGGAACGCCGGAACCTGTTGCGGCATACCGAAGAACCGCAACATCGATGACGTCGGGTTCATCACCGCCATGGTCGGCGCGATCGAAGGGCAGCTGCCCATCGATCCGGCGCGCGTCTACGTCACCGGAATGTCCAACGGCGCCATGATGGCGCTGCGGCTCGCGTGCCAGACGGATCTGTTCGCCGCGGTCGCCCCTGTCGCCGGGACGCTGTTGACCGACTGTGCCCACGCCGCGCCGACCTCGGTGCTGCAGATCCACGGCACCGCCGACGATCGCGTCCCCTTCGACGGCGGGCCGGGTAAGGCCACAACCCTCAGCGGCGCACCCAATGTCGACGGTCCGTCGGTGCCCGCGGTGAACGCGATGTGGCGAGCTATCGACGTGTGCGGAGCTGCGGTGACCTCGACCGCCGGCGCCGTGACGACACAGACGGCCGACTGCCCCGGCGGCCGCACTGTCGAATTGATCAGCGTCGCGGGCGCCGGCCACCAGTGGCCCGGCGGTGTCCCGAGTCCGCTGGCACAACGACTCGGCGACCTGCCGCCGCCGTCGACTGCGCTGAACGCGACCGACGTCATCTGGCGGTTCTTCAACGCGCACCGTGGCTGAGAACTGCGCGAATATACGGAATGTCGAATAATCACACGGAAAATCCCCGGATTGTCTGAGCATGGCGGATGTGTCCTGGCGCACACTGGGGCCGTGACCGCCGGCAGTGAGGTGAGATGAGTCGACAATGGCGAGTGGCCCTCGTCCAGGCCAGTCCCCTGCAAGGCGACGATCCAGTAGCCGAGCTGGCTGCTGAGTTCGCCGCGATCCTCGCCGACCGGCCGGACACCCAGATGGTGGTGTTCCCCGAGATTCACCTGCTGGGTGCGAGCGACGGCGCTGCCGACACCCGGTCCTACTTCGACGCCGTGGCCGAGCCGCTCACCGGGCCGCTCGTTCAGCGACTCGGCGCCGTGGCCGCCGACGCCGGCGTGTGGTTGGTGCCAGGTTCGATCGCCGAGCGCGGTGACGACGGCCGGGTGTACAACACGGCTCTGGTCTTCGATCCAGCCGGCCGTCTGGTCTCGTCGTACCGCAAGGTGTTCCCGTGGCGCCCCTACGAGCCATGGGCGTCCGGTTCCGGCTTCTCGGCCTTCGATGTACCCGGCGTCGGCCGGATGGGCGTCAACATCTGTTACGACAGCTGGTTCCCCGAGGCGACCCGGCAGATCGCGTGGCTCGGCGCGGAGGTCGTGTTGAACATCGTCAAGACGACGTCCGACGACCGCGCGCAGGAACTCGTCCTCGCCCGCGCCAACGCGATCACGAACCAGATCTACTACCTGAGCGTCAACGCCGCCGGGCCGCTCGGGCGCGGGCAGAGCATCTACGTCGGACCGGAGGGCGAGGTCCTTGCTGAGGCGGCCCACGCCGAGCCGGAGGTCACGTATCTGACGATCGACCTCGACCGGGTGACGGCGGTGCGGACCCACGGCACCGCCGGCGTCAACCGGGTGTGGGAGCAGCTGTACGCCGAGGACGACCCCATCGAACTGCCGGTCTACGGCGGTCAACTGATGCACCAGCGGTGGCAGCCGCAGACCGCCGACCCCGAAGGACGCTCATGACCGAAACCGCCCAGCAGACCGGCGAAGCCGGCCACCTCAACGCCACCCTCGGCTTGGGTGGCGTGACGCTGTTCGGCCTCGCGTACATGGCGCCGATCATCGTCCTGGGCATCTTCGGCGTCATCGCCGAGGCGTCCGCGGGCGCCAGCGCGGGTTCGTATCTCCTGGCCACGGTGGCCATGCTGTTCACGGCCGCGAGCTACGCGAAGATGTCGGTGCACTATCCGGTCGCGGGCTCGTCGTACACCTACGTCCGCAAGGCGCTGGATTCGCGGCTCGGATTCCTGGTCGGCTGGACGATCCTGCTCGACTACCTGTTCCTGCCACTGGTCATCTGGTTGATCGGCGCCGCGTACCTGACCGGCGAGTTTCCGTCGGTACCGGCGTGGGTGTGGATCGTGCTCTTCATCGTTCTGACGACTGCGCTGAACATCCTCGGGCTCAAGGTGGCGGACAAGGCCAACCTGGTCCTGATGGCCTTGCAGTTCCTCGTGATCGCCCTGTTCGTCGGTTTCGCGGTGGCCCACATGGTGTCCCACCACGGTGGTGGCTCGCTGCTGTCCGCCACTCCGTTCACCGGTACCGGTGGTTTCCCGGCGATCGCCGCGGGCGCGGCCATCGCGGCGTACTCGTTTCTCGGGTTCGACGCCGTCAGCACGCTCACGGAGGACACCAAGAATCCGCAGCGGAACATCCCGCGCGCCATCATGCTCGTCGCGCTCATCGGCGGGGTGGTCTTCGTGGCGGTCGCGTACATCCTCACGCTGGTCCAGCCCGGCGGCACATTCGCGAACGCCGATTCACTGGCCGCCGACACGGCGCGGACCATCGGTGGGGCGCTGTTCGCCGCGTTCTTCGTGACCGGTCTGATCATCGGCCAGTTCACTTCGGGCCTGGCCGCGCAGGCGAGCGTGTCCCGGTTGCTGTATGCGATGGGCCGAGACTCGGTGTTGCCCAAGAGATTTTTCGGCAAGGTGTCGCCCCGGTTCTTCACGCCCGTCTTCAACATCGTGCTGTGCGGCTTGATCGGGCTGGGTGCGGTGTTCCTCAGCGTCGCCACGTCGACGTCGTTCATCAACTTCGGGGCCTTCACCGCCTTCACGCTGGTGAACCTGTCGGTGATCGGCTACTTCGTCCGGCATCGCCACGAGACGCGGCTGAATCCGCTGACGTACGTGGTGATTCCGTTGATCGGCGCGGTCGTCGACGTCTACCTGCTCACCCAACTCGGCAGTGCCGCACTGACTCTCGGGGTGATCTGGATGGCGATCGGCGTGGTGTACCTGCTGGTCCTCACCCGCGGCCTGCGCGTCCCGCCGCCGGAGCTGTCACTGGCTGAGTAGGCGCGCCACTGGTGCTGAGCGGAGCGCAGTGGACGTCGAAACGCCGCGCGACGGTGTCCAGGGTGCGCTGCAGGTGCGGACGCCGGCGGTGATGGGTCGCCAGGAACTGGACCGTCCCGAGCAGCTGACGCGGCATCGGATACCACCGTGCGATGTCCAGCCCGCAATCTCGAAACACCTTGGTGGGCAGGACATCTGTCATGAGGCTGAGGTTGTGCAGCGCCAGCGTCATCAAGGTGTGAGGGAACGCCGCGTTGCACTTCTGGCGCAAGTCGATCATGTCGAGCTCGTACAGCGGCAGTTGGGTGAGTTGACCGGTGAACATCAGATGGGGCAGGAAGTAGCCCATGTACGTCGTCAGATGCAGCGTCGCCGCGCGAGCGTTCAACGACAGCACCCGGCCGCTGGGCGAGGTGTAGGGCTCGTACGGCCCCGAGCGCTTCAGCAGGTACCCGGTGCAGTTGACGATCCAGCTGTCCGGCGCGATCTCCTGGACCGCGCCACTGCGCAGCTGCAGTTCGGTCCGCCCGTCGTGGTCGACGGCATCTACGAAATGGTCCATCACGATGTCGTTGAGGCCGGCGGCGATGGCGTCGCGCTCCGCCGTCGACAGCAGCCCGAGCAGGAAGTTGTTGGTCTTGGGCGTCACCCAGACCCCGCACCGCTCACGCCAGTGGCGGGCCACTTCGTCTTCGTTGGTGCCGTCGAACAGTTGCGTCACCTCGTCGACGAACGGGTTGAAGGTCACCCCGCCCCACCACCGCTTGGCACCGGTGGGGAACAGGCGGTCGCGGTGGGCGAAGTAGGTTCCCGAACCCGCCAGCAGATTCACCTCGCGCCCGGGGTGACGGGTGATCAGCGCGTACGCGGTGTCCATCGCGGTCTTGCCGCTGCCGATGATCCACACCGGAGCGTTGCTGTCATCGATGTCACCGGCGCGCATGTCGCAGTAGTTCGGCGACACCGAGCGGACGGTCGTGCTGGACACCGGCAGTGGGTCGTTCGGTTCGACATCGGAGGCGCTGGCCTTGATCAGATGCTTGGCTTCGATCACCATGGTGCGCCCGTCGTCGGACACACATTGGATGCGGACCACGCCGTCGGCCTCAGCGTCGGATTGCATTGTCCAGCCGTAGTATTCGTCGATCGCGATACGCTCTCGCAGCACGTCGAGACAATGGTCGAACTGTGCGAGCACCTCGTGCTTGGTGGCCAGGTGTGACGGTTCGGCGCCCAGCGTCCAGCCGATGTTCCCGACGGTGAAGAACGGGTGTGGCTGGTGCAGGCGCACGTAGTCGTAGGTGTCGACCCACATGCCGCCCGCGCGGTGCCGCCGGTCCAGCAGGATCACCCGCTGGCCTGCCGACAGGTACTGGGAGGTCGTGAAGAGCGCGTTGAGGCCGGCGATCCCGGCCCCGACGATGCAGACGTCGCAGCGCTGGATCCCGGGTCCGGTGGTGTCGTTGCCCATGGGGCCTCCTTGTCCTTGGAAAAAGGCTCCGGCATCGGACCCGCCGGTGCAATCAGCCGATTGGCGTATTTCGTTGGCGCACTATAGGGATATGGCGAGCAGTGTGCGCACGAGTTCGGCCTGGCGGTGGGTGCCCGTCTTGTCGAAGATGTGTTGCACGTGGGTTCTGACGGTGCCGGCGGACAGGCACATGCTCTCGGCGATGGGCTTGATGCCGTCGCCCTGTATCAGCCTGATGGCCACTGCCGCTTCGGCCGTCGTCAGCCCGTACAGGCGGCGCAGCATTTCGGTGTCCGGTTCCGGGTGTCGCTCGGGATCGAGGATGAGCACCAGTGCCCGTGATTCGGCGAGCGGAGCCGTCACGTGCTGGAACGGCAGCACGTGAATGACGTACGGGCGCAGGCCGGATGGGCGCGGGCACAACAGGGACGTGCCACCGCGCACCACCGACCCGGTCTGTCCGAGTGCGGCGTTGATGCCGTGGCGCAGCGTCGCGTCGGCGGGCGGGTGCGCAAACTCGAACGATCCATCCCGGATGGTCAATCCGTCGTGCCGGCGGACGATGTTCTCCGCTGCGGTGTTCAGGTAGCGCACCGACAACGCGCAGTCCACGACGGCCATCCCGATGCGCGTGACGTTGTCCATCGCTGACGAGATGTTGCGGATCTGATGGGTCGCCGCGCTGAGATCGTGCTGGATGCGCAGCGCGCGCTGGAAGTGGGGGACCAGCGCCTCGGTCAGTTGGACCCGTTCAGCGGTGTCGAAAGGATCGGAACGCTTCTCGGTGGCCACCAGCCAGGTGGCGGGTGTGGGCCCGTCCGTCAGCCGGACGAACAGCCCGTCGTCGAGTCGGTGCGGCCGCATCCAGTCCATGCGGAACTCTGCCTTCGGCTGCAGCTCGGCGAGTCCCTGGCAACTGTGCACATATCCGACGGGCCCGTTCTCGACCGCTTCGAGGAGGTAATCGATGTGGCGGTAGTACTCCGCGTACTCGGCCAGGGCGTCGGTCGGGATGGTGACGCTCTGGGGTGCCCGGCTCACGCCATCGGCCAACACCAGGGCTGCGCCGCCGGTTGCCCCGAACATGGTGTGGAGATCGACCATGGTCGCGGTCCAGTGCTCTGGCTGGACCGCGGAATCGTAGATCGAGGAGACTACGCGTGAGAAGTCCTCGACCGTGACCACGGCCGACGCTCCCTGAGATGTGTTGCGGTCACGTCTGGCGCCTTTCGCGACGTGATCCCCCCATAAATGGACAGGTGCTGCGGAAATCGTAATTCAAGACCAATGGTATGTAAAGTGTTCCCTTGGTGGTTGCTGTGCGTCGGATCAGCGTCGCCACGAGTGCGGACAGATCGCGATTAGCGGGGGATCGCGATCTGTGCGCATTGTCGTCGGGCAATCAGCTCACTGATACGCCCCCGGCGCCACCCGCTCCACCGGCGCCTCCCGAGCCGCCGGCGCCACCCGCCGAGCTGGTGGCAAACGAACCTGCGTCTCCTGCTTGGCCGGCGTTGCCCGCCACACCGGAGGAATACTTCGACACCCATGCGGGATCTGTCGGGTCGGGAGCGGACGCGTATCCACCGGTGCCGCCGGTACCGCCGGTGCCACCGGCTCCGCCACGTCCACCCTTGCCGCTCTGACCGGTGAAACCGGTCGGGCCCACGTTGCCGGCATGCCCGGGAGCGCCGGTGGTGCCTTTGGCGCCCGCGGCGCCGCTGTCGCCGACAGCTCCGACCTTGCCATCGTCGCCGCTCAGCCCAACCGCGCCCTGATGCCCGCTCTGTCCGGCGACGCCGTCCGCCCCGCGACCGCCCAAGATTCCTCCCGAACCACCCTTGCCTGCCGCACCGCCTGCGCCACCGGCACCGCCTGCGCCACCGGCACCGCCATGTCCGCCGCCACCGCCCGCGCCACCGGTGCCCGCCGCACCAGGGTCGCCGCCCTGCCCGCCGCCGCCGGCAATACCTGGCGCTCCGCCGGGGCCGCCCACGCCGCCGGCGCCGCCCACACCGCCGGTGCCACCCTGGCCGCCGCGCCCACCGAAGCCGCCTTGGCCACCGACTGAGGCTCCCAGAACGCCGGCCGGATAGGTGCTGTTCGGAGCGCTGCCGGAGGACGCAGATCCGCCGGTACCGCCGCCGCCACCAGGTCCACCTTGTGCGCCGGCGCCGCCACCAGGTCCACCTTGTGCGCCGGCGCCGCCATCTCCGCCGGTGCCGCCGGTGCCGCCGCGGCCGCCGTTTCCGGCATCTCCGCCGGTGCCGCCCGTTCCGCCGTCGCCGGCATTCCCGCCGGTGCCGCCTTTGCCGCCGTCGCCGGCATTCCCGCCGGTGCCGCCATCACCGCCGTCGCCACCCACGCCGCCGGCACCGCCGCGCCCTCCGGTGCCGACGAACCGGCTGCCGGCGCCGCCATCGCCACCGCGACCGGCTGGGGTGCCGTCGACACCGCGACCGCCCGGGCCGCCGTCCGTACCGCCGCCGCCGGTTCCGCCGGTGAGGCCGTTGCCGCCGGTTCCGCCGGTGCCGCCCTTCTCCCCATTACCGCCGGTGCCGCCCTGGCCGCCCGTGCCACCCTGGCCGCCGGCTCCGCCGCTGGCGCCCTGTGCGCCGGCACCGCCGTCGCCACCGATGCCGCCATAGGCAACATGGACCGCATCGGCATGGCCGCCTTCACCACCGTTTTGACCGTTCCCGCCGGGCTGGTGGCCGGTTTCGCCGGCATAGCCGGGTACGCCGTAGTGCGGATCGGCGAAGAAATCGGTGTACGGAGGCTCGGGAAGGTTGGCCCATATGTATGTCTCGGAGTTGACGCCGCCCTGGCCCGGACCACCCGTACTGCCGGTCTCCCCGGTGGCGCCGGTGTCCCCGGTTTTACCCGTATCGCCGGTTTTACCGACGGCTCCGTCTGCGCCTTTTTCCCCCTGGCTTCCGGTTGATCCGTTGCTGCCCGTGCTTCCGGTCGCGCCTTTCGATCCGTCTCCGCCCGCTCCGCCGTCTCCGCCATTGCCGAGAACCGAATAGCGGCCGACGCTGCCACCGTTGCCCCCATCGGCCCCGGTACCGCCTTTTCCGCCGCCGCCGCCGCCGCCGTTGCCGGCGAGGGAGCCGCCTCGGCCGCCGGCGCCGCCGCGGCCGCCGACGCCACCCTGGCCACCGTGTCCGCCATGGCCGATGATTCCGGCGTTGCCGCCCTTGCCTCCAGCGCCGCCAGCGGCACCGTTGCCGCCGGCGCCGCCAGTTCCGAATGCCACACCGGCACGGCCGCCTGTGCCGCCGGCCGCTCCGGGCGTCACTGCGTCGCCACCCCGGCCGCCGTTGCCGATGAAGACCGCGTTTCCGCCGTTGCCCCCGTTGATTCCGGCGCCGCCGCTACCGAACAGGATGCCGCCGGGCTGACCGTTCGGGTGGGTCTCGGTGCCTCGCGCGCCATTGCAGATCAATCCGCAGGGATGGTCGAGCCGGGTCGAGGGCGTGGATGCCGTCGGGGCTGTCAACGCGGCGGTCGGCTTCGGTTGTGTGGCAGCCGAACTCGCGGTCGTCGCTCCCACGGATTTGTCGGCCGGCGATGTATTTGTGGATTCGCCTGTGCTCAAAGCGAATTCGATTCCCGTGAGTTCGATCGCGCGCAGCTGTGACTGCTGTGCGGTGGCAGCCCTCGGATCTTGGTGCATGGCCAAGAACAAACCCGCGGTGGCGACGGCACCGCCCGCCGCGCCTGCGGCCAAGAATCCCACCGACCTCAGCGGGCTGCGCGCACGGTTCCGGCGATGGTTGCTCATGATCGTCCCCTCCTGGGTATGCCGCCGGCTCGAGACGATTGCTGCCCCGAGTCCGAGCGAGCGCCGACAGACAGAACGACCGTATTTAGGAACTGGATTGGGGGGATATAAGGGAAATCCCTACTCTTTGCCGGGAATCCGCGGAGGTCGCGCATCCAGCTGCCGGTCGTGGTCAGGCCTAGGGTGCGTCTTGGTCGTGCGCAGGAGTCAACGGCGGCCGCACAACGCTAGGGATAACCCTTATTTCGCCGGCGTGGTCCATGCCATACGTTGCATTCATGCTTCCGGTGGAACCGTGCTACCTCGTTGAGTGGTACCACCCGAAATTCTTCGGATCGACGCTTGCTGAAGCGGCCGCGATGCTCGGCGCGGCCGCCGAGTCAGTGTCGACCGACGGGGTATCCGTCCGGGTGGCCACCGTGATTTCGGTGCCCAAGGACGAGGTCGCGTTCGGCGTCTTCGTGGCCGATTCGGCGGACATGGTGACGAGAACCTGCGACCAAGCCGGGTTTCCCGCGCAACGTCTCAGTGTTGCGTCGGACATCGAGTTTCCCGGCTGACGCGCAGTTTCCGGACGGGTATCGCCAAGGAATCTCACAGCGCATAATCGCGGTGTGCTGGGAAGTTGCCTGGATGCGTCGCCCGTGATCGGCGAGTTCCTGGCCCCGTCACGTTGGCCCGCTGCCCTGGTGCTGGAGGGCGAGGCGGGCATCGGGAAGACGACGTTGTGGTTGTCGGCGATCGATCAGGCGCGGACTTTGGGGATGCGGGTGCTGTCGGCGCGTACGGCTGCGGCGGAGTCGGTGTTGGCGTATGCGTCGCTTGCTGATCTGCTGCGCGACGTCGAAACGGCGGTGTTGGCGGATTTGCCAGGCCCCCAGCGGGTTGCGATGGACCGGGTGTTGCTGCGCGGCGCGGGTGATGATGACGAGGCGACGGATCCGCGCGCGGTGGCGGCCGGCTTCGTGTCGGTCCTCGACCGACTCGCCGATGACTCTCCGGTGATCATCGCGATCGACGATCTGCAATGGCTGGATACGTCGAGTCGGCAGGTGGTGGCTTTCGCAGCGCGGCGGCTGACTGGACGCGTCGCCCTGCTGGGAACGGTCCGGACCGAACCTCAACTCAGTACCGCGATAGCGTGGCTCCAGCTGCCGAAGGCAGATGCGGTCGTCCGGTTCCGGGTGTCGCCCTTGAGTCTTGGCAAATTGCATGGCGTGCTCGCCGAGCGGCTGGGGCTGAGTCTGCCGCGGCCCACCATGGTCCGGATTCACGAGATTTCCGGCGGTAACCCGTTCTATGCGCTGGAGCTGGCACGCACGATCGGTTCGCCGGCGTCGACGAATGAGATGTCATGGCCCGGCACACTCGCCGAGTTGGTTCAGGGCCGGGTCGGCAAGGTCGGTCCCGACGCGCGCGAGGCGTTGTTGGTGGTGGCTTGCGCCGCTACGCCATCGGTGGAACTTGTTGCCCGCGTGATGGATTCGGCAGGAGACCGTGTCGTGGCGCTGCTGGAGGATGCCGAGAGCAATTCGATCGTCGGGATCGACGGTCAGCGGATTCGCTTCACGCACCCGTTGTTGGCGGCAGGGGTCTACGCTGCCGCAACCCCGGCCCAACGGCGCGCGACGCACCGGCGGCTGGCTGCGGCCATCGACGATCCCGAGCTGCACGCTCGGCATCTTGCGCTATCGGTGACCCGGGGCAATCCCGGCACGCTGCGCGCGTTGGACATCGCCGCAGAGCGAGCGGTCATCCGTGGTGCTCCGGCCGCCGCGGCCGAATTACTCGATTTGGCAGCCGGACTCGGCGGCGACACCCCGGAGCGCCGGATCCGCCAGGCGAACCACCACTACAACGCCGGTGATGCCGACCGCGCTCGAGCACTGCTCAATCGGACAGTGGGAGAAGATCTCCCGGGACCGGTTCGAGCGCAAGCGTTCAGCTTGCTCGGCGCCATCGAAATCGTCGATCGAAGTCACAGCGGGGCAGCTCGATTGCTCGAGCGTGCCCTCGATGAGGCGGCAGCCGATCTGGCCGCGCGCGTGCAGATCTCGGTGCCGATGTCGTTCGCCCTCTACAACATCGGCCAGCACGAGTTGGCGGCACACAGAATTGACGAAGCCACCGAATGTGCGACCCGGCTCGCGCAGCCCGGCTTGCTGAGTCAGGCGCTGAGCATGCGGACACTGGTGCAATTCTGGCTGGGTAGCGGTGTCGATGAGGAAAGCCTGCAGCGGGCAATCGAATTGGATGACGGAGATCCGGCCATTTCGGCATTCTTCCTGCCGCGTATGCACAGGGCGACCCTGTGGTCGTGCACCGGGAAGCTCGATGAGGCACGCGCGGAGTTCCGCGCCATCAGGCAGCAGTGCATCGACGGCGGAGTGGAGACCGACCAGAACTTCGTCGCAATCAACGCAGTCCACAACGAGATCTGGCGCGGGGACCTTGCCGCCGCCACTCTGCTGGCAGAAGACGCCATGGAACGGGCCGTGCATCTCGGCGGGTTCCACCACACCGCGGCCCTGGTCATGCGAGCGCGGTGCGCCGCATATTCAGGTAGGGAGGACACGGCGCGCGACGCAGTCCGCCAAGTCCGGGCCACCGTGCCACTGTCCGAGTGCCTCATCTTGACCGGATGGGCGATCATGGCCCTCGGCTTCCTGGACGTCTCGCTGGGCAATTACGAGGCGGCGCTGGCAGCGCTCGAGCCGTTGTTGTCGATCTTCTCGCAGCGGCGCGAGGCGACGGAGATCTACGTCGCCGAGTGGGTGCCCGATGCGGTCGACGCATTGGTCGGGCTGGGTCGACTGGCCGAGGCCGAGCCATTGGTCGACGCCCTGGAGGGCAATGGCAGCCGGTTGGGCCGCGCGTGGATGCTGGCGGTGGGTGGGCGGTGTCGGGCTCTGCTGCTGGGTGCGCAAGGTCACGTCGATGAGGCGACCGCGGTGGCCGGGCGTGCGCTGGCCGAACATGACCGGCTGCCAATGCCATTCGAGCGGGCACGCACCGTTCTGGTGTTGGGGCAGTTGCAGCGTCGTCAACGTCGCCGGGCGGTCGCGGTTGCCACGTTGCAGGAGGCTTTGGGGGCGTTCGAGGCGCTCGGCACGCCGCTGTGGGCCGAGCAGGCGCGTCGTGCGCTGGGCCGTATCGACGAGCGTTCGGACCGAGGTGCGGTGCTGACGGCGTCGGAGCGCCGTATTGCCGAGTTGGTGGCGTCGGGGATGAGCAATCGTGAAGTGGCCGCGAAGTTGTACGTCAGTGCAAAGACGGTAGAGGTCCACTTGTCCCGGATCTACCGGAAATTGGGTATCCGGTCGCGGTCCGAACTCGGCTGGCGCATCACTCGCCCGGCTCCGTGATGACCTCCTGCCCGCGACTCAGGCTGCGGCTGGGCTGGACTCGGTCGTCTTGGGGGCGTCCTTTGGTCCGGCCTTGGTGCCTGTCTTGGGCCCGGCCTTCGGTGCGTCGTTCGGGGTGTCCGCATCCGTGCCCGTGGTGGGCGCATTCTTCTTTTTCTTCGGCTTGGTGACCTTCACCGGCGGTGCGTCGGGATCGGTCTTCGGCTTCGTCGACTTGGCCGGTGGTGTGTCCGGATCTACTTGGGGCTTGGTCGATTTCGGCTCCGGCTCGGTGGCGTCTGCCGGCTTCTGATCGGTGTCGGTGGCCGGCGTCGCGGCGGGCGATTGCGCCGGCTCGCTCTTGACGTCGGACTTGGTGTCGGTCTTCACGTCGGTCTTGGTGTCCGGCTCGTCGACCTTCGTGTTCGCCGCCGGCTTGTCCTCGACGGTCGCCGCCACCGGCGCCAGCGCCGCGGTCTTCTTGGCGGAGGCGTCCAGAGTGGTCACGGGGGGAGTAGCCGTCGGTGTGGCCGCCAGCGGAGGCAGGTGCAGTTGGGACCGGATGTCGTCGACGAAGTTGTTGGCGCCTTCCTGCAGGGCACCGGGTATCGCGTTCAGCGTCTCGACGATCTTCGACAGCGGAGTGAACAACGAGAACGGTGTCTTCTTGGCCGGATTCAGGTTCTCGCGGTCGGTGTAGCCCATGTCGACCAACACCCGCAGCAGCGGCTCGACAGCGTCCAGCAGCGGTTTGACCAACGGCGTCAATCCGATGGCACCGGCACCGATGCGCAGCGGCACCAGCAGCGGCAGGTCGGGAGTCTTGATGAACACGTAGGTGTCCGTCCCGCCCGCACCGTTGTCGGGCACGACGGTGATGATGGCGGGCGTGGTGCCGGGGATGTACGAGTCGTAGTACGCGTCGGGGTGCGCGTACATCACGCCGAGCAGGCTGTTCGCCAACGACAGCGGATTGAAATACGCCGGGAAGTCGGCGTAGGGGTCGTACTCACGCGTGTAGAACGTGGTGTCGTAGGGCGACGGCGCGGACGGGCCCTGGTTGTTGACGATGAAGGGCACATTCATGCCGGGGAACCGCTCGAAGATGCCGCCGTTGCCGGCGAAGGGCGAGCCGATCATCACGAACGACAGTTGCGAGGGTGCGGGGCCGGTGCCATTGGCCAGGAGCCGGCGTTTGGCCCACTCGGCGCCGAGACTGCCCTCCGAGTAGCCGGCGACGATCAGCTGCTCGCCGGGCCGGGACGTGATGGCGTTGTAGACCTTCGGCCCGGAGACGGTCGTGCTCGCCGACAGCTGGATCGACGCCGGGTAGTTGATGGGCAGGTAGGCGTAGCCGGGCGGCACCACGGTGTGGTTGAGCTTGGCCGGAATATTGGCGGAGGTGGGGTCGCCGCGCCCGCCGATGCCGATCACCGTGTTCATCAGGCCGACGACGAAGCTCGACGTGATGTTGGTGGCGGGACTCACCAGCAGTGCACAGCACAGCGCCACCAACAGGAAGACGCGCGGCACACCGCGAACGGCGGGACTTCTGGTTGGCCACATCTGCACTGACATCGGCGCTCCCCCGGCTAGGCGTGAACCGGACGGTACTCCCGCGACCAGGCCTTTAGACGGGAATTTGCAACTTCTCCGCCGAACACAGAACGGGTGGTGCTCCGGCATCCGGAACACCACCCGTGTCGGTGTGTGGGACCCGCTAGGGGCAGGTCACCTCGATCTCGAAGGGCTTCTTGGTGGGCTCCATCGGGTTGGCCATGTCGACCCCGGTGGCGGTGCCGCTGATTTTGTAGGTCTTGCCGTCCTTGGTGGCCTT
The DNA here is from genome assembly GCF_000686745.1 of Mycobacterium sp. UNC410CL29Cvi84. NCBI lineage: Bacteria > Bacillati > Actinomycetota > Actinomycetes > Mycobacteriales > Mycobacteriaceae > Mycobacterium > Mycobacterium sp. UNC410CL29Cvi84. Next base: position 250,468 of record NZ_JMLM01000003.1, on the reverse strand, counting down.
GGCTTCGCCGCCCGGGACACCGTCGGTGTAGCCCAGGGTGACGCCGTTGACGGCGCCCAGGCCGACGGTCTTGACGACCGGCGGGTCGGCGTCGGTCAGGGTGACGCCCAGCCCGCCCGAAGCGTTGCCGATGGCGATGACCACGTTGCCGGCTGCCGTGGTGCAGCCGATCTGGCCCTGGACGTCCTGGGCCTTACCGTCGATGCTGACCTTCGCAGTGCCCGATCCGGCAGAAGAGTTACCCGCAGCCGACGACGCGGAGGCCGATGCGGTGGCCGACGAGCCGGAGGACTTCTTGTCGTCCTTGGAACAGCCGGTCAGGCCGGCGGCCAGAACCGCGGCACCTGCGACCGCGACAACCAAACCACGCTTCATAACTTGTGCTCCTAATTTGTGCGAACCGTCCGGACGGCGGGTCATCCAGTGCATTATGGGGTTCGCCAACGGCCTGTTCACCAAATTCACAGAAAATCCCTGTAACCGTCCTGACCTGTTTGTTTCCGCGTAGTTAGCCGGCATTCGGGTGTCGGCGCGGGGAATTGATTGAATACAGCGGTGAGTCAGCAGTTCTTCGAAGTCACCGCGCAGCTGCCGGATCGGCGTGGCCGTGCCGGGGTGATCCATACGCCGCACGGTGACATCCAGACGCCGGCGTTCATCGCCGTCGGTACCGCGGCGACGGTCAAGGGCGTTCTGCCGGAGACCATGAAATCACTTGGGGTGCAGGCACTTCTGTCCAATGCCTACCACCTGTACCTGCAACCGGGGCCCGATGTGGTGGACGAAGCGGGCGGGCTCGGCGCCTTCATGAACTGGCCCGGGCCGACGTTCACCGACAGCGGCGGCTTTCAGGTGATGTCGCTCGGGGTGGGCTTCAAGAAGGTGCTGGCCATGGACACGGCCCGGTTGCAGGCCGACGACATCATTGCCGAAGGAAAAGAGCGGCTGGCCCACGTCGACGAAGATGGGGTGACGTTCCGCTCGCACCTCAACGGTGACAAGCATCGGTTCACGCCGGAGGTGTCGATCGGCATTCAGCACCAGCTCGGCGCTGACATCATCTTCGCCTTCGACGAGTTGACCACCCTGGTGAACACCCGTGCCTATCAAGAACGTTCGGTGGAACGGACCCACCGCTGGGCTGTGCGGTGCTTGGCCGAACACCGTCGGCTGACGATCGAACGCGCGGGCAAGCCGGCGCAGGCACTGTTCGGGGTGGTGCAGGGCGCGCAGTACGAGGACCTGCGCCGGCAGGCCACCAAGGGGCTCGTCGGCATCGTCGACGAGGACGGGCACGGCTTCGACGGCTACGGCATCGGTGGTGCGCTCGAGAAACAGAACCTGGCGACCATCGTCGGCTGGGTCACCGACGAACTGCCCGACGACAAGCCGCGGCACCTCCTCGGTATCAGTGAGCCCGATGATCTGTTCGCCGCCATCGAAGCCGGCGCCGACACCTTCGACTGCGTCTCGCCGTCGCGGGTCGCCCGCAACGCCGCGATGTACTCGGCCACGGGCCGCTTCAACGTCACCAACGCGCGGTTCAAGCGGGATTTCAATCCCATTGACGCCGAATGTGATTGCTACACGTGCGCCAACTACACGCGGGCGTACATGCACCATCTGTTCAAGGCCAAGGAGATCCTGGCGTCCACGCTGGGCACCATCCACAACGAGCGGTTCATCATCCGGCTCGTCGACCAGATCCGCGCCGCCATCATCGCCGGTGAGTTCGACGAACTGCGGGACCACGTGCTGGGGCGCTACTACGGGTCCCGATAGCGGGCCACCTGCGACGATCCCGAGCTGTGCACAATTGGCGGTATGACTGGAGCGCCCGGAGTGATCGACCCGCAAACGCTGCTTCTCGGGTTGATGGATCCGGGCAACCGGGCCGACCCGTACCCGCTGTACGAGCGATTCCTCGAGGTCGGGCCGCTGGCGCTGCCCGATGCGAACCTGGTCGTGTTTCCCGGCTTTGCCGAGTGCGACGAGGTGCTGCGGCACCCGGCATCGGCCAACGACCGGTTGAAGTCGACGGTGACGCAGAAGCAGATCGCCGCGGGCCAGCGGCCGGCCCGCCCGTTCGGTGAGCCGGGCTTCCTTTTCCTCGATCCGCCGGATCACACCCGGCTCCGCGGGCTGGCGCAGAAGGCGTTCGCGCCCAAGGTGATCAAGGCCCTCGAGGCCGACATCGCGACCATGGTCGACGGGCTGCTCGAGGGCGTGACGGGCACGATGGACGTGGTGGCCGACCTGGCCTACCCGCTGCCGGTCGCGGTGATCTGCCGGCTGCTCGGCGTTCCGATGGCCGACGAGCCGCTGTTCAGCCGGGCGTCGGCGCTGCTGGCCGGTGGGTTGGATCCCTTCGTGGCAGCGGGCGACGAGGCGGCCGAGGACAACACCGACCTGATGGAGGCCGGTCTCTGGCTGCGCGGATATCTGCGGGACCTCATCGAGCAGCGACGCAGTTCGCCGGGGGAGGACCTGATCTCCGCGCTGATCGCCGCCGAAGAAGACGGCGACCAACTGACCTCCGAAGAGATCGTGGCGACCTGCAATCTGCTGCTGATCGCCGGGCACGAGACGACGGTGAACCTGATCGCCAACGCGGCCCTGGCAATGCTGCGGAACCCGCGGCACTGGGCGGCGCTGGCGACGGATCCGTCGCGGGCGTCGTCGATCGTGGAGGAGACGTTGCGGTTCGATCCGCCGGTGCAGCTGACCAGCCGCGTCGCCGTCGAGGACATCGAGATCGGTGGCGTGGCGGTGCCCAAGGGCGACATCATGATGCTGCTTCTGGCTGCCGCGCAACGGGATCCGCACATGTACGACCGGCCCGGCGAATTCGACCCCGACCGCGGTGTGATCAAGCACCTGGCCTTCGGCAAGGGTCCGCACTTCTGCCTCGGCGCGCCGCTGGCCCGGTTGGAGGCGTCCGTTGCGCTTTCGGCGCTGGCGGCGCGATTCCCGAACGCGCAGTTGGCGGGTGAACCTGTCTACAAGCCCAACCTGACGCTGCGGGGCCTGGCGACCCTGCCCGTCACCGTTTGATCCCGGCCATTACTCTCGCGAACATGCCTTCAGTTCTCGTCACCGGTGCCGGCCGCGGTATCGGGCTGGCCATCACCCAGCACCTCGCCGCCACTGGGTGGGATGTCATCGCCGGAGTGCGCAGCAAGGCCGACGCTGCCGCGGTCGTGGCGCTGGCTCCGCAACGGATTTCGGCGGTGATCCTCGATGTCACCTCCGAAGATGATGTCGCGGCCCTGTCGGCGGCGTTGCCGGACCGGCTCGACGCCGTGGTGAACAACGCCGGCATCGTCGTCGCCGGTCCCGTCGAGACGCTGACCCCCGCGGACTGGCGGAAGCAGTTGGACGTCAACGTGGTCGGTCAGTTCGCCGTGACGGCGGCAGTGCTGCCCAAGTTGCGGGAGTCCCGAGGCCGTGTGGTGTTCATCTCCAGCGTCAACGGTCAGCTGTCGACGCCGATGATCGGTGCCTATGCGGCATCGAAGTTCGCGCTGGAAGCCGGCGCCGAGGCGCTCCGAATCGAACTGCGGCCCTGGGGCGTTCCGGTGGTGGTCGTGGAGCCCGCGCAGACCGATACGGACATGTGGCGCAAGGCCGACGACATGGTCACCGAGCTCGAGGCCGGCGTCTCGCCCGCGCACCAGGCCCTGTACGGCAAGCACATCGCCGGGATGAAGAAGATGGTGCCGCTGTCGCAGAAGATGGCCGTCGACCCGGCGAAAGTCGTTGCGGTGGTGGAGGAAGCGCTCACCGCGCGGCGGCCCAGGGCGCGGTACATCGTCGGGCTGGGGCCCAAGCTGCAAGCCGCCCTGATGACGAACATCCCGGCGTCCGTGCGCGGTTTCATCCTGGCCAAGGTCTTCGGAGTGCCCCGCCGGGTGTAGGACCTGCTGAAGTACCTGATTGCAATCGTGGTTGCGATCTGTCGGCGGTTGTTGCAGTCAGGGACCTCTGACGTCCGCGAGAAGTACTTGGTCTACCCACCCACGCGCTGAGCATTTGACTAGCAATTCCCCTGCGGCAGTTGAGATTGCGCTGACCCAGCAAAAGTTCGAGTAGCGATGTGCGTAGACGCACAGTCAACTGAGCTGGGGGAAGATCCAGGGTTCGCGGGGTAGACGTTGCGGATCGAACTGCGCCAGCATGCCGTCGATTGTCGTGGCGGTATAGCCGAGTGACGCCGCGATCTGCGCCAACGCCGCCCCCGCGCCGATCTCCGAAACCGTCACCGCGCCATCGCGTTTGGCCAGCCTCTTGCCCTCGGCGTTGAGGACGAGGGGCACGTGCGCGTAGACGGGCTGCGAATAACCCAGCAGCGCAGCCAGATACGCCTGTCGCGGCGATGACGGCAGCAGATCGTCGCCACGGACCACCTGGTCGATGCCCTGGGCGGCGTCGTCCACCACGACGGCCAGGTTGTAGGCCGGGACGTTGTCGCCGCGGCGCAGCACGAAGTCGTCGACGACGCCCGTGTACGGTCCGTGCAGCAGGTCGGTGACGGTGTATTCGTATGTGTCCGAACGCAATCGGATGGCCGGCGGTCGGCCTGCGGCGCGGCGCTCGGCGCGCTCGTCGTCGCTGAGGTTCCGGCAGGTGCCCGGGTATGCACCTTCGGGCGCATGCGGTGCGCGCGGTGCCTGCAGGATGTCCTTTCTGCTGCAGAAACATTCGAACGTCAGGCCGCGGGCGGTGAGTTCGTCGACGACGGCGAGATACCGGCCCTCATGTGAGGCCTGGTATTCCGGCGGCTCGTCCCACGTCAGCCCGACGGCCGCCAGGTCGTCAAGTTGCCGCTGCGCCACATCGGGGAACGTGCGGTCATCGAGATCTTCGACGCGTACCAGGAACCGCCGGCCCGTGGACCGCGCGAACAACCACGCCAGCACCGCGGTCCGCACGTTGCCGATGTGCAGATCGGCGGACGGGCTCGGCGCGAACCGGCCGGCGGGGGAATGGGACACGACCGCAATGTAACGCGCCGCGCGATGAGATTGCCCACCCGCGCCGGTCTACGTGAGTATGGAAACCGTGGACCTACCCGTGCAGCCACCGATAGACCCGATGCTGGCCAAGGCCGCCGTGAAGGTACCGGACGAGGCGGGGCTGTGGTCCTACGAGCCGAAATGGGACGGGTTCCGCGCCCTGGTGTTCCGGGACGGCGACGAGGTGGTGCTGCAGTCGCGCAACGGTAAGGAGCTGGGCAGGTACTTCCCCGAGTTGCTCGCGGCGCTGCAGGACGAGATCGCACCGCGCTGTGTGCTCGACGGCGAGGTGGTGGTGCCGCGGGAGATTAACGGCCGCATCCGGCTCGATTGGGAATCGCTCAGCCAGCGCATCCATCCCGCCGCCAGTCGGGTGCAGATGCTGGCCGAGCAGACGCCGGCGCACTTCATCGGATTCGACGCACTGGCCGACGGCAACCGCAGTCTGCTGGCCGAGCCGTTCCGCGTCCGCCGCGCCGCGCTGCAGGACCTGGTGAACGAGAAACAGTGGTGTCACGTCACGCGGGCCACCGAGGACCCCGAACAGGGCGCGCACTGGCTGACCACGTTCGAGGGTGCGGGGCTGGACGGCGTGATCGCCAAACGCCTCGACGGCGCCTACCTGCCGGGCAAGCGGGAGATGGTGAAGGTCAAGCACGCCCGGGACGCGGACTGCGTGGCGATCGGTTACCGCATCCACAAGAGTGGTGAGGGCATCGGCTCGATCCTCCTCGGTCTCTACACCGATGAAGGCAATCTCCACATGGTCGGTGGCGCAGCGTCTTTCACCGTCAAGGACCGCATCGCGCTGCTGGCGGAACTGGAGCCACTGCGCACCGGTGACGCGCAGGACGGTGAACCGAGTCGCTGGAATTCGGCGGCCGACAAGACGTGGATTCCGATTCGCCCGGAGCGGGTATGCGAGGTGGCATACGACCAGATGGAGGGAAACAGCGTGCACGGCCGACGATTCCGGCACACGGTGAAGTTCCGGCGCTGGCGCCCGGACCGGGACCCGCAGAGCTGTACCTTCGACCAACTCGACGTACCGCTGAACTACGACCTGTATGACGTCCTGGAGAATTCGTGATGGCAAGCGCCGCAGAAGAACTCGACGTCGATGGCGTCGCCGTCCGGTTCACCAACCCCGACAAGGTGTACTTCCCGCAGCTCGGGAGCAAGGGCACCAAGCGCACGATGGTCGACTATTACCTCGCCGTCGCCGAGCGGATGGTCACGCTGCTGCGGGACCGGCCCACCCACCTGCAACGGTTCCCTGACGGCATCGAGGGTGAGGAGATCTACCAAAAGCGCGTTCCGGTAAAGCATCCGGACTATCTGAAGACCTGCACCGTGACCTTCCCGTCGGGCCGCACTGCCGACGCGCTCAAGGTGACCCACCCGTCGGCCATCATCTGGGCCGCGCAGATGGGCACCATCACGCTGCACCCGTGGCAGGTGCGCTGCCCGGACGTCGAGCACCCCGACGAACTGCGCATCGACCTCGATCCGCAGCCGGGCACCGGGTTCAAAGAGGCTCGGGAGATCGCGACCGGTGTGCTCAAACCGATCCTCGATGAACTCGGCCTGACCGGGTATCCGAAGACGTCGGGCGGCCGCGGCGTCCACGTCTTCGTCCGGATCAAGCCGGAGTGGGACTTCATCGCCGTGCGCCGGGCCGGTATCGCCTTGGCCCGTGAGGTGGAGCGGCGCGCGCCTGATGCGGTGACGACGTCGTGGTGGAAGGAGGAGCGCGGCGAGCGGCTGTTCATCGACTACAACCAGAACGCGCGGGACCGGACCTTCGCCTCGGCGTACTCGGTGCGCAAGACGCCCATCGCGACGGTGTCGACGCCGCTGTCCTGGGCGGAGCTCGCCGACGCCGATCCCGATGACTACACGATGGCCACCGTGCCGAAGCTGCTCGCAGAGCGTGACGATCCGTGGGCCCACATCGACGACGTGGCGCATTCCCTGGAGCCGTTGCTCGAGATGGTGCAGGCCGATGAGGACCGGGGGCTGGGGGATCTGCCGTATCCGCCGAACTATCCCAAGATGCCGGGGGAGCCGAAGCGGGTGCAGCCGAGCAAGGACCGGGACCTCAAGGGGTCCTAGGGCGAGGTGATCACGGGGAACACGTGTGCGCCGCGCCCTGCGGGCTGGGCAGTGCCTGCAGATCGTCGGTGCCGCAGCCGAGCGCCGTTCCCAGGACCATCAGTGCCAGCACGGCGAGGTAGCGAAGCGGTTTCCCGGGCGCAAAACGACTATTCAACTGGTGTCCCGACGAGTCGCTGACGCCAACTGAAATATTTTGCTGTTGTCGCACGATGCCACCTCGTAAGCATGAATATCACCTGGTAACCGGCACCCTACCGGTCGGCACGGTTTAGTAGCCAAAAATCGCCGAACAAGTTCGCTGAGATCGTGCGTCTGCGCATATTGACGTTCGTGTGGGCCCCGAGGCCATCCACTGGGTAGATTGCTGCCCATGACTGGAAGCTGGGGCACCGTGTTGACCGGGCTGGTACCGCTCGGACTGGTGGTGGCGCTGTCGCCGATCACCGTCATCCCGGCGGTGTTGGTCCTGCAGGCGCCGCGACCCCGGCCGACAGGTCTGGCGTTCCTCGCCGGCTGGGCCGTCGGGCTGGCCGTGGTGACGGCCGTCTGCGTCCAGGCCTCGCATCTGCTCGGCGGCGCGCACCATGACCACAAGTCGCCGCCCGAATGGGCTTCGTGGCTGCGGGTGGTGCTGGGCGCCGCGCTCATCGTCTTCGGCGTCTATCGCTGGTTCACCCGGCACAACAGCACTGATTCACCGGGCTGGATGAAGAAGATCGCGACCGTCACCCCGGCCCGTGCGGCGGCGATGGGCGTGGCGCTGGTCGTGGTGCGCCCCGACGTCGTATTGATCTGTGTGCCAGCCGGATTGGCGATCGGCACCGCGGGGCTCGGCATCGAGGGTGACTGGCTGGCTGCGGCCTTCTTCGTGATCGTCGCCGCGTCGACAGTGGCGATCCCGACACTGGCCTACGCCATCGCCGGTGCCCGACTCGATGACACGATGCGGCGACTCAAAGACTGGATGGAGAAGAACAACGCCGCGTTGATGGCCGTGATCATGGTCGTCATCGGGGCGATGGTGCTCCACAACGGCGCGCGTGCGCTCGGGTGGCTCTAGGAAGCGCGCGGCTCAACCGCAATGGGCCGGAGAAACCCCGTGCGCGCTGCCGAGCGAATGCTCAGGTCAAATCGCTGAGCATCCGCCGACAGTGTGAAGAAAGATTTGTGGGCTGGTGCGAAGCGTTCCGCACCAGCCCACTGAGCTTTACGGGCTTAGTTAGACCGCGGTGACTCCGGTTGCGGCCGGGCCCTTGCTGCCCTGACCGACCTCGAACTCGACCCGCTGGCCCTCGTCGAGGGTGCGGAAACCGTTGCTACGGATTTCCGAGTAGTGGACGAACAGATCCTTGGAGCCGTCGTCGGGAGTGATGAAGCCGAAGCCCTTCTCACTGTTGAACCATTTCACAGTTCCCTGTGGCATATACCAACTTCTCTCATGTAGAGCAGGACGTTAGGAAGAAAACGTCCGCGGGCATCGTAGCTCAGTTCGATATCGCTCCGCACCCTGAACTGCACATATCGATGCCAGGTGTGAACCGGCATCGCGCTGGGTACGGGACCACTAGGAGTGCGCCGGCCTCCGCTTCATGCCGGCCCCGGTACGGAAGTGACGGACATGCGACTGGTGGCAGCCGTGCTCGCCGTCGTTTCCGTCGTCATGGCGGGGGCCTGCGCGCCCGCACAGCGCGTTGACCTGGGCCGGGACGCGGGATACCTCATCGCGGCGATCTCCGGTGAACCCGACCAACTCGACCCGCAGAAGACCAGCGCGTACTTCTCCTTCGAGGTTCTCGAGAACGTCTTCGACACCCTGGTGGAGCCGGACGCCGATCTGACCATGCGGCCTGCCCTCGCGCAGTCGTGGGATGTCACGCCTGATCAGCGGACCTGGACGTTCCACCTGCGCCCCGGGGTGACGTTCCACGACGGCAGCCCCCTCACCGCGGCCGACGTCGTCTACTCCTACCGGCGGATCATCGACGGCAAGCTCGCCAACGCCGACAAGCTCAGCGCTGTCACCGACGTCGCGGCGGCCGACGACCACACGGTCCGGATCACCGTGGCCCACCCGACGCCGAATCTGCTGACCAATCTCGGCGGGTTCAAGGGTGTGGCGATCGTGCAGCGCCGCAATGTCGAGGACGGGCAGATCGCCAGCCACCCGATCGGCACCGGGCCGTTCGCGTTCGTCAGCCAGCGCAGTGGAGATGCGATCACGCTGCGCGCAAATCCGCGCTACTGGGCCGGCGCCCCGCGGATTCCGGGTGTGACGTTCCGCTTCATCAGCGAGCCGTCGACGGCGCTGTCGGCGCTGCAGGCCGGTGAGATCGACTGGACCGACACGGTGCCGCCGCAGCGGGTCGCCCAGCTGCGGGGCGACGATTCGATCCACCTCGCGGTGACGCCGAGCAATGATTACTGGTACCTGGCGCTCAATGAAGCCCGGCCGGCGTGGCAGGACGTCCGGGTGCGGCAGGGCATCGCGTACGCCGTCGACCGGGCGTCGATCGTGCAGGCCACCAGTTACGGTGCGGCGCAGGCCAATCAGCTCGCGATCCCGCAGGGCAACCCGTGGTACACGCCCTACGACAAGTACCGCTACGACATCGAGCACGCCAAAGCGCTACTGCGGGAGGCCGGCTCGGCGCCGGCCGCGATGGACCTGTTGGTCACCAGCGAGTACCCGCAGACGGTGACCGCCGCCCAGGTGATCGCCGACAACCTTGCGCCGCTGGGCATCCGGGTCACCATCCGCACCGTCGATTTCGGGACGTGGCTCGACGAACAACACAGCGGCCACTTCGACATGCTGATGATGGGCTGGCTCGGCAACATCGACCCCGACGATTTCTACTACGCGCAGCACCACACCGGCGGTGCGAGCAATGCCCAGAAATTCTCGGACCCGCGCGTCGACGCGCTGCTGGACGCCGGCCGGACCGAGACCGATCAGCAAGCGCGGCACCAGGATTACACGCAGGCGGCGACGCTCATCGCGGACCAGGTGAGCTACCTCTACCTGTACAACCCCGCGGTGGTCCAGGCGTGGTCACCGCGGCTCACCGGCTATGAGGCCAGGCGCGACAAGGCGATTCGGTTCCGGGACGCGGTCCTCGGCGGTGACCGGACATGACCATCCTGCGGTTCCTGGCCCGTCGGCTCGTCTACTCACTGGTGGTCCTGGTGGGCGTACTCATCGTGGTGTTCGCCCTGGCCCATCTGGTCCCCGGTGACCCGGTGCGCATCGCCTTGGGGACGCGGTACACGCCCGAGGCGTACGACGCCCTGCGCCACGCGAGCGGTCTGGATCGGCCACTGCCCGCCCAATTCGTCAGCTACCTCGGCCATGCCGCGGCGGGCAACCTCGGCGTCAGCTTCCGCAGCGGCGACCCGGTGGCCCAGGTGCTGGCCGAGCGGTTGCCCGCCACCGTCTCCCTGGCCGTGGTCGGCATCGTGCTGGCCCTGGCGATCGCGCTGCCCGCCGGCATCTACGCCGCCGCGCACGAGGGCCGGCTCAGCGACGTGATCGTCCGGATCACAAGCCAATTCGGGGTGTCCGTGCCGGACTTCTGGCTGGGCATCCTGCTCATCTCGCTGTTCTCCACGACGCTGGGCTGGTTGCCGACATCGGGCTACCGGCCGCTGTTCGACGATCCGACGGGCTGGTTGCGCCACGTGATCCTGCCGGGCCTGACCGTGGGTCTGGTGGCCGCGGCGATCATGACGCGCTACGTCCGCTCCGCCGTCCTGGAGGTGTCGGCGATGGGGTACGTCCGGACCGCGCGCTCGAAAGGCCTGTCGCCACGGGTGATCACGCTGCGGCACGTCGTGCGCAATGCGCTGGTGCCCATCCTCACCATCACCGGTATCCAGCTGGCGACGATCCTCGGTGGCGTCATCGTGGTCGAGGTGGTGTTCGCCTGGCCGGGTTTGGGCCGGCTGGTCTACCTCTCGGTGGCCGCCCGCGACTACCCCGTGATCCAGGGCGCCGTGCTGCTGATCGCGGTCCTGTTCCTGGCCGTCAACCTGGTGGTGGATGTGCTGTACGCGCTTGTCGATCCGCGGATTCGGCTGTCATGAGGCTGCCCACCAATCCCGTCACGGTGATCAGCGCCGCTATCGTGGTCGTCGCTGTCGTGGTCGCACTGGGTGCCACCTGGCTGGCGCCGTACGGCATCAACGACGTCGACGTACCGCAGGCGCTGCGGCCGCCGAGTGGCGCGCACTGGTTCGGCACCGACGAACTGGGCCGCGATGTGTTGTCCCGGGTGCTGACGGGCTTGCAGGCGTCGATGACGGTCGCGGTGGTCAGCGTGGTGTGCGCGGCCCTGGTCGGCACGGCGCTGGGCGTCCTGGCCGGATACCGCGGTGGCTGGCTGGACACCGTGGTGATGCGGGTCGTCGACGTGATGTTCGCGTTCCCGGTGCTGCTGTTGGCCATGGCGATCGTCGCGGTGCTGGGTCCGGGCCTGGGCACGACGATCGCGGCGATCGGCATTGTCTACGTGCCGATCTTCGCGCGGGTGGCGCGGGCCAGCACCCTGGCGGTGCGCGAGGAGCCCTACGTGGCGGTGTCGCGCACGATGGGCACCGGGACGGCCTACATCCTGGCCCGGCACATCCTGCCCAACATCACCGGTCCGCTCATCGTCCAGACCTCGCTGTCGCTGGCGTTCGCCATCCTGTCCGAGGCCGCGCTGTCCTTCCTCGGGCTGGGCATCCAGCCGCCGCAGCCGTCACTGGGCCGGATGATCTTCGATTCGCAGGGTTTCGTCACCCTGGCCTGGTGGATGGCGGTGTTCCCCGGCGCGGCGATCGTCGTCATCGTGCTGGCGTGCAACCTGCTCGGAGACGGGCTGCGCGATGTCCTGGATCCCAAGCAGCGCACCATGATCGAGGCACGGCGGCGATCATGAGCGTGCTGTCGGTCGACAACCTGTCCGTCCGGATCGGGCGCCGGGACATCGTGCGCGGTGTCTCGCTGGCGGTCGAGCCCGAGCAGACGCTCGGCATCGTCGGCGAGTCCGGTTCGGGGAAGTCGACGACGGTGCTGGCCGCGACCGGACTGGTCGACGCACCCGGTGCGCGCGTGGCCGGCTCGAGTGTCCTTGCCGGACAACAGGAACTCGTCGGCGCCCCGGCGCGGACGTTGCGGCGCGTGCACGGCGGCCGGATCGGCTTCGTCTTCCAGGATCCCGGGACCTCACTGAACCCGCTGCTGACCCTCGAACGGCAGATCACCGAATCGCTTGAGACACATCGGCATCTGACCCGCCGGCGCGCCGGCGGGCGCGCCCTGGAACTCCTGGAGGCCGTCGGCCTGCCCGACCCGGGGCGGCGGCTGCGCAGCTATCCGCATCAGCTCTCGGGTGGCCAGCGTCAGCGGGTGATGATCGCGATCGCCCTGGCCTGCGACCCTGAGCTGCTGATCGCCGACGAGCCGACGACGGCCCTCGACGTCACGACGCAGGCCCAGATCATCGAGCTGGTGCGGGAGCTGCAGCGCGACTTCGGCACCGCGGTGGTGTGGATCAGTCACGACCTGGGGGTGATCGGCGAGGTCGCCGACACCGTCACCGTGCTGCGCGGCGGCGAGGCCGTCGAGCAGGCACCGGTCGACGCGATCTTCGATGCGCCGCAGCAGGCCTACACCCGCGAATTGCTTGATGCCAGGCCGGTTTTGGGGCATCCCGCCCGCGACGTCCCGGACACCCCGACACTGCTCGACGTCTCCGATCTGGATGTCAGGTTTCCCGTGAGCACGCCGACGGGCCGGATGGTGGTCCACGCGGTGAAGGACGTGTCGTTCCGCATCCGCCGGGGGACGACGCTCGGGCTGGTGGGGGAGTCGGGTTCGGGGAAGTCGACCGTGGCGGCCGCGCTGACCGGTCTGGTCGCGCCCGATGGCGGTCGCGCACTCCTCGACGGCACCGACGTGCTGACGGTCAAGCGCCGGGACCGCAAGGCGGTACGCCGCCGGATCGGTCTGGTCTTCCAGGATTCGTTCTCGTCGCTGAATCCCCGTATTCCGGTGGGTCTTTCGATCGCCGAGCCTTTGGCGGAAGGGGACCGGCGGGCGCGGGTACGTGAGTTGCTGGACTCCGTCGAGCTGCCGGCGGACTATGCGGCACGGTATCCGCACGAACTGTCGGGCGGTGAGCGGCAGCGCGTCAACATCGCCCGGGCGCTGGCCGTGGCGCCCGAGCTGTTGATCCTCGACGAGGCCACGGCGTCACTCGATGTCTCGGTGCAGGCCAAGGTGCTGGACCTGCTGACGAGACTGCAGCAGGAACGTGACCTGACCTACCTGTTCATCGGCCACGACCTGGCCGTGATCGAGCGGATGAGCCACGACGTCCTGGTGCTGCGCGGGGGCGAAACGGTGGAATACCGCTCTGCCGCCGAGTTGTTCGCGCACCCGGAGCATGAGTACACGCGCGCGTTGCTCGCCGCTGTGCCTCCGGCGCGTCCGGGGCGTGCAACGATGACCTGATGCGCGCGGTGATCTTCGAGCAATTCGGTGGGCCGGTGGACGTCCGGTCGGTTGCCGACCCGACGCCGTCGCCCGGCGGTGTCGTGGTGCAGGTGCACGCGACCGGGTTGTGCCGCAGCGACTGGCACGCCTGGGCCGGGCACGACGACGGCGTCGCCCTCCCGCACGTGCCGGGGCATGAATTGGTCGGAGAAGTGGTCGCCGTCGGCGCCGACGTCCGGCGCTGGCAGGTCGGTGACCGGGTCACCACACCGTTCGTGTGCGGGTGCGGCACCTGCGAATGGTGTGCCGGCGGCCAGGCGCAGGTGTGTCCCGACCAGACCCAGCCGGGTTTCACCCACTGGGGCTCGTTCGGTGAATACGTGGCGCTGCACGCGGCGGACACGAATCTCGTTGCGGTGTCGGAAGATATCGATGATGCCGCAGCGGCTGCGCTGGGCTGCCGGTTCGCCACCGCCTACCGCGCGCTGCGGGCCCGTGCCGACGTCAAGCCCGGCGAGTGGGTCACGGTGATCGGCGTCGGGGGCGTGGGCCTCAGCGCCGTCCAGGTGGCGGCCGCCGCCGGCGCCAACGTCATCGCCGTCGACCGCACCCCGGCCGCACTGGAACTCGCGCGCAGCCTCGGGGCGGCTGAGACCGTCCTCGCCAACGGCGCCGACGTGGCGCCCGCGGTGCACGAGATCACCGGCGGCGGCAGCCATGTCGCGGTCGACGCGGTGGGCACCGCCGGGACGTGCGCCGATGCGATCCACAGCCTGCGCCGGCGGGGGCGCCATGTGCAGGTGGGGTTGCTGCCCAATGTCGACGGGCATCCGCAGGTACCCATGGATCGCGTAATCGCTTGGGAATTGGATGTTTTGGGCTCGCATGGCATGGCCAGCGCGGACTACCCCGAGATGCTGGGCCAGGTTGCGGCGGGCAAGTTGCGCCCGCAGGCGTTGGTCGAGCGGGTGGTGGGGCTAGCCGAAGGCGCGCGCCTGCTGCCGGAGTTCGGCGCCGCCAGCCCCGTGGGAGTCACGCTGATCGACCCCCGCCTGGCGTGACGGTCAGGGGACCGGCACACCTTCGCGCAGGAAGTACACGCCCGCGATGGTGCCATCCGGGTGAATCTTCACCCGGAACTGGCCGGGCATGCGGTCCATCTGCAGTGGGACGTTCACCACGGTGAGGTCGCCGCGCGGCGTGTCCTCGGGGCCGCCGTGCGACTGGTACGTCCCGAACGTGCGCTGGTAGCCGTCCCACACCTGTTGTAATGCCTTGGGGGACAACCGCTTCTGCAGCTCCGGATCGAACCGGGCGGTGACGGCGGCGTAGTTGCCCGCTGCGATGTCGTCGATGGTGGTCAGCGCCACCTGGTCGGGGGCGTCAGCCGCCGTCGCCACTGGTGCCGCGCCGAGTGCGACGCCGATTCCGAGCGCCGTGATCGCGGCTGCCACTGTGCTCCGACGCTGATGCTTGGACTGTTCTCCCCGCCACATGAGGGCCAGCCTATGCGCTCGCGCCCCATTTGCCATTGACGAGACCCCGGGTACCGCCTAGTTTTGACTACGTACGTTGTCAACGGTGACAAGGAGTGCGCACGATGTCCCTGCCGATCCCGGCACGTCATCCCGACCGGCCGCAGCCGGTACCCGCGGCGATCAGTTCGTTCGCCACCGTGCTGGCCATCGGGAAACCCGATGCGGCGCAGTGGCAGCGGCTCGGCGAGCGCCTCAACGCCGGCGACGAACCCATGGATTCCCTGGTCGCCTGGATGTCGGAGGTGGGGACGAAGCAACTGCGGCCGTTGTTCGACCGTGCGCTCACCGACGGCATCGCCAGCGTGCCGGAGGCGCCCGAGCCACTGCGTCGGTTCTTCGACGAGGTTGAGGCCACGCCGGACTGGGTCGACCCTGAAGCGCTGCGGATCGGGCAGCGGACGCTGCGCCGCGGCGGGGCCGACGGCATGTACATCGCCCGGGACGTGGCGCTGCTGGGCGGCTACCAGTTCTCCGGTTTCAACCAGACCCTGCTGCGCACCGGAGCCCTGGAAAAAGGCTCCAACCAGCGGTTCGCCGAGACCATGCAGTGGGCGCTCGACGTGATCGAGGACGGCGGGCTGGAGAAGTTCGGTTCCGGATACCGGTCCACCGTCCGCGTCCGCTTCGTGCACGCGATGGTGCGCAAACACGTGCAGGCGATGCCGGACTGGCGCGCCGAGCAGTGGGGTCTGCCTGTCAATCAGACCGACATGGCGGCCACGCTGGTCGGCGCCCTGATCGCGCCGGTGCTCGGCGGCCTGGCCATGGGCATCGTCGCCACGCCCGCCGAGCTGAGCGCCATCGCCCATCTCACGCGGTACGTGGGCTGGCTGATGGGTGTGCAGGATGAATGGCTGCCGCGGTCCTTCCGGGACAGCGTCCGCATCCTCTATCACACGTCCACCGCGCTGGCCGTCTCCGACGAGACCACCAAACAGCTGTCCGTTCCGATGGCGCGTGACCCGCTGAGCTGGCATTACCGCGGTGCGGCGGGCCTTCGTCGGCGGCTGGCCTGGGCACAGCACCTGTCGGTCACGACGGCCTTCCTGGGCCCGCGGGTGATGCGCCCGCTGGGGCTGCCGGCCTACATGCCGCCGTGGTATCCGATGCTCCGCATCCCCGTCAACGGTCTCCGCAGCATCGCGGCCCTGGGTCTGCCGGGCGGTTCGGACCGTGCCGCCGACCGCGGTTTTCGTGAGCAGAAGGCTCTGCTGCGCACCATGATCGGCGGGAATGAGGCGACCATCGGGGCGTCGGCGTCCCACCTGCGTGGGGTGGCGTGAGGGCTGAGTACTACGGCAGCGGTGCGACGGGTGCGACGTAAGCCGGCTCCACGGGCGCCGGGTCGCGCCAGGCGTGACTGCCGGACATCAACGCCACGGTGAATGCCTCCAGCAGTCCGACCACGACGACGGGCCACATGGCGCCGGCCAGCACGCTGGTGAGGATCTGGTGGTCGGGCTGCTCGTCGTTGCTGAATCGGCGGCCGAGGAGATACGTCGCAAGGGTCACGACAGCCCATATCGCTGTGTAGGCCTCCACGTAGAGGTGGACCACTGGGCTACTCCCTTTGACCGGGTAACCGCCGCGTGAACAGCTGTGACCGAAGGCTCATTTGCAACTGAATGTGTCGCCAATCTAACTCGCGAAAATGCCCTCGCCAAGGGCTTCGCCGGCCAGCAAAACGGCATTTCGGCACGTCAGGGCGCTGTGGCAAATAGCCATAACCCTCGGTACCCGGTTACCGCCGGTATCCAGCTACTTTTACGGATTAGTAGATTTTTTTGCCAGAAAGTTACGTGTCAGGACGTGAGGACGGCTTTGGCGGTGTGCTGCTGGCCCGCGCGGTCGATCCAGAACAGCTCGACGACGTCGCCGGGGTAGTGCCGGTCCAGCACGCTGGTGAGCGCACCCGCCGAGCTCACCGTGACGGCGTCGATGCTCACCAGCACGTCGCCCGGGACCATCCCGGCGATTTGCGCGGGGCCGCCGCTGATGACGTCGCGGATCAGCACGCCGGGCAATTGCGAGTGCTCGTCGGTGCCGCCGACACCGACGCCGAGCAGCGTCGGCTGCCCGATGTGGATGTTGTTGGACGCCGCACCGGCGCGGATCTGCGCGGCCGTCGCCAGCGCCTCGTCGATCGGGATCGCGAAGCCCTCACCGCCCGGACCCATGTGGAAGTTCAGCGTCGCCGCGACCGTCATCCCGACTACCCGACCGTCGGCCGACACCAAGGGGCCGCCCGAGTCGCCGGCGCGGACCGGGGCCGCGAACTGGATCAGGCCCGTCACCTGCTCGGAACTGCCCGTCAACTCGTCCTTGGCGGTGATGGTGCGGTTAAGTCCGATGACGTGGCCGGCCTCGTGGGTCAGTGAGTTGCCGCTGCCGTCGGCGTTGCCCAGTGCGACGACCTCGTCGCCGACGGCCACCGTCGCCGAATCGCCCAGCGGGGCGACGGGCAGGTCGGCTGCGCCGCGCAGCTGCAGCACCGCGATGTCATGGTGCCGGTCGTAGCCGACCAGGTCGGCGCGGTACGGCCGCCCACCTACGGTCGCGGTCACCTTGTCGGCGCCCTGAACGACGTGGAAGTTGGTCAGCAGTGCGCCGCCCGCGTCCAGGACGAAGCCGGTGCCGGCGCCGATGGCGTGCTGGTAGTTGATGATGGTGTCGACGCGCGCGGTCGCGGGTTCGACGACAGCTGCGGCCTGGGACGCGTCAGCATGGGTGACGGGGGCGAGGCTGACGGTGGCCGCGGCAACGGCTACCGCGGTGACCGCGGTGCCGAGCCGACGGCAGAAGCGGAACCCGCCCATGTGCTGTCCTCCGGACTGCGAGGTGATGGCCCTGAAAGTAGGCCCTTAGGCTCCGCGCCCGAACAAGCCGGAACCTTTGCCGGAGCGGCGGTTGCGCAGCTTACCGGCGGGGGCGTCGTCAGTGGCCGTTTCTTCCGCCTCGTCCTCGTTGGTGTCGGCGGTCTCTTCGCCGGACGTCTTGGCCGCTTCATCGGATTCTGCGGCGTCGGCGTTACCGGCATCGTCGGCTTCGGTGGTCTCGGCCGCGTCTTCGGCCTTGTCCTTGCTCTCTTCTTCGGCCTCGGCTTCGGTCTCAGTCTCGCTCTCATCGCCGGCTTCGGCGACTTCAGCGGCGACGGCCGGGGCCTCATCGGCGGCCTTGTCGTCCTTGCGTCGGCCGCGGCGCTTGCTGTCGTTGACCTTCAGGGGGGCCGGCGGCGGGGGCGGCAGTTCGGCGACGAAGGCCAGGTAGAACGCCAGGGCGGCGAGCAGAGCCAGGCCGGCCGCGCCGCCGTAGATGCCGAACAGCCAGGTGCCGGCCTGGTCCAGGGTCAGCCAGATCTCGCTGATCGCGGCGCCGACGATCAGGACGCCGGCCGCGATGTGCAGGACGATCGACCAGGTGCGCAGGGTCAGCGCCAGCTGCGGGGTGCCGTACTCCGGCAGGGCGGTGCGCTGGCGGGTGAACAGGACCGGCAGCGCCGACAACGCGACGATCAGGCCGCAGACGATGCGCATCGCGGTGCCGAGGGTGTGCGACCAGTCGCCGGTCAGCTCATTCCAGCGCGGCAGCGCGAAGAAGAAGTACAGCAGCCCGGCAAGGATGAGGAACGACGCGTGCCAAATGATCGCTACCGGCCGCCGCATACTGCTCCTTGAGGGTTTTCGCTCTGATAGTGGGCCGGGGTGCGACCTGCTTGTCAGCTGGTCGCACCCCGGACCGAGTGCGGAGGATAGGGGATTTGAACCCCTGAGGGCTGTTAACCCAACCCGCGTTCCAGGCGAGCGCCATAGGCCACTAGGCGAATCCTCCGTCGACAAGGGTACCCGACCCAGATCCGACGCCCTACTCGTGTGCCACTGGGTGGGTACTACACTCGTGGCCGGACCCCGCGCGGCGTCCATCCTGTGAACTCCCCCAGGGCCGGAAGGCAGCAAGGGTCAACGGGCTCTGGCGGGTGCGCGGGGTCCCCTATGTTTTCGCGATCTGATGCGAAAGGCGCGCCGTGTCGTTTCTGTCCCTCGGCCGTGACGAATTGCAGGCCCAGCACGATCTGCAACAGCGCAATTACGCCGAACTGCAGGCCCGCAACCTCACGCTCGACCTGACCCGCGGCAAGCCGTCGGCCGAGCAGCTCGACCTGTCGAACGCCATGCTGAGCCTGCCGGGGGACACTCCGGCCTCGTACCTGGACGGCAACGGCACCGACACCCGCAACTACGGCGGTCTGCACGGCCTGCCCGAGCTGCGGGCCATCTTCGGTGAACTGCTCGGCCTGCCCGTGCAGAACCTGATCGCCGGCAACAACGCCAGCCTCGAGCTGATGCACGACGTCATCGTCTTCTCGCTGCTGCACGGCGGTGTCGATTCGCCGCGCCCCTGGGTGCAAGAACCCGTCCTGAAGTTCCTGTGCCCGGCGCCCGGGTACGACCGGCACTTCGCGATCACCGAGAGCTTCGGCATCGAGATGATCCCGGTCCCGATGCTCGAGGACGGCCCCGACGTCGACCTCATCGAGGAACTCGTCGCCGCCGACCCGGCGATCAAGGGCATGTGGTGCGTGCCGGTCTTCGGTAACCCGACCGGCGTCACCTACTCCTGGGAGGCCACCCGGCGCCTCGTGCAGATGCAAACGGCGGCACCGGATTTCCGGCTGTTCTGGGACAACGCCTACGCCGTGCACACGCTGACGCACGAGTCGGTGCAGAACGTCGACGTCGTCGGCCTGGCCGCCACCGCGGGCAACCCGAACCGGCCGTACGTGTTCGCCTCGACATCCAAGATCACCTTCGCCGGGGCCGGCGTCAGCTTCTTCGGCGGCTCGCTCGGCAACATTGCCTGGTACCTGCAGCACGCCGAGAAGAAGACCATCGGCCCGGACAAGGTCAACCAGCTGCGGCACCTCCGGTTCTTCGGTGACGCCGACGGCGTGCGGCTGCACATGCAGCGGCACCAGGCGCTGATGGCGCCGAAGTTCGCGGCGGTCGCCGAGATTCTCGACGACCGGCTCAGCGAGTCGAAGATCGCGTCGTGGACCGACCCCAAGGGCGGCTACTTCGTCAGCCTGGACGTGTGGCCCGGCACCGCGAAGCGGACCGTGGCGCTGGCCAAGGACGCCGGCATCGCGGTGACCGCCGCCGGCGCGTCGTTCCCGTACAAGAAGGACCCGGAGGACAAGAACATCCGGATCGCGCCTTCCTTCCCGCCGCTGCCCGATCTGCGCCTCGCCATCGACGGCCTGGCGACGTGCGCGCTGCTGGCCGCGACCGAGGTGCTGCTCAAGGACTGAGGTCCCCGCCTGCGCTCTGCGTTGACCCTGTACCCAGGGCGCATTCGTGCGAGTGCGGTGCGCCGTGGCGTCAGGATCAACGGGTGTCACTGCCGTCCCCACGCTGACTCTGTACTGAGGGCGCAGTTGTGCGAGTAGCGGGGTGCGTAGATGCAGGGTCAATCGAGTTGCGGTGGTCGCGTACGCCGAGCCTGACTGCACGGCGATCTGCGGCCTGATCTTCGGCCACCACGTCAGGTTCGCGGAAGCTGAGCCGGCCGGTAGCCGGCCTACAGCCGGTCGACGACGTCCTTCGCTTCTTTCAGGCCAAGGCCCGTTTCCTCGCGCAGACGCTTGATGGCCTGGATCTTCTGGCCGGCCGCCGCCAGTCGCCTGACTTCAGGGCTGACGCCGGTGCCGCCGTAAGACTGCCGGTGCGGCTGGGGCGCCGGCGCGGCGTTGCCGCTGTAGGCCGCCTGTTCCAGAGCGGCCACCCGGCGTTCCAGTTCGGTGAGCCGGTTCAGCAGATCGTCGTACGAGAGGTCGCCTGAGCGTCCGAACAGTCCCATGCGTGCCAGTGTGGTGGATTGACTCGGCTCTTGCGTTGACTGCGAACTGACGCCGCATTTGTGCGAGTAGCGGCCTGCGTGGATTCGCAGTCAACGGGCACCAGAGCACGAGTCGGACCCGCTCGGTAGCCTTCTCCCGTGGCTCTCTACCGCAAGTACCGACCGGCAAGTTTCGCTGAGGTTGTCGGGCAGGAGCATGTCACCGAGCCGCTGTGCAACGCGCTGGAATCGGGCCGCATCAACCACGCCTACCTGTTCTCCGGGCCGCGTGGCTGCGGTAAGACGTCGTCGGCGCGCATCCTGGCCCGCTCACTGAACTGTGAGCAGGGGCCGACGGCCAATCCGTGCGGCGAGTGCCATTCGTGCGTGGCGCTGGCGCCGAACGGGCCGGGCAACATCGACGTCGTCGAGCTCGACGCCGCCAGCCACGGTGGCGTGGACGACACCCGTGAACTCCGGGACCGGGCGTTCTACGCGCCGGCGCAGTCGCGGTACCGCATCTTCATCATCGACGAAGCGCACATGGTGACCAATGCCGGTTTCAACGCGCTGCTCAAGATCGTCGAGGAGCCGCCGGAGCACCTGATCTTCGTGTTCGCCACCACGGAGCCGGAGAAGGTGCTGCCGACCATCCGGTCGCGTACCCATCACTACCCGTTCCGGCTGCTGCCGCCGAAGACCATGCGCGGCCTGCTGGAGAAGATCTGCACGCAAGAAGACGTACAGGTCGACGACGCGGTCTACCCCTTGGTCATCCGCGCGGGCGGCGGTTCGCCCCGCGACACGTTGTCGGTGCTCGACCAGCTGCTGGCCGGGGCCGAGCAGAACCGCGTCGTGTATCAGCGGGCGCTGTCGCTGCTGGGTGCGACCGACCTCGCACTGATCGACCGTGCGGTCGACGCGCTGGCCGCCGGCGACGGCGCGGCGCTGTTCGGCGCCGTGGAGTCGGTGATCGACGCCGGGCACGACCCGCGCCGCTTCGGCACCGACCTCCTGGAGCGGTTCAGGGATCTGATTGTCCTGCAAGTGGTTCCGGACGCCGCGGCCCGCGGTGTGGTCGACGCACCGGACGACGTCCTGGAGCGCATGCGGGACCAGGCCGCGCAGATCGGCACCGCCACGCTGACCCGCTACGCCGAGGTGATGCACGCCGGGCTGGGGGAGATGCGGGGCGCGACGGCACCCCGGCTGCTGCTCGAAGTGGTGTGCGCCCGGCTGCTGCTGCCGTCGGCCAGTGACACCGAAGCCGCTCTGCTGCAACGCATCGAGCGCATCGAGACCCGGATGAACGTCTCGATCCCGGCCTCGGAGGCTGGGACCGTGGCTGCCCCGCGTCCCGCCGCGGTGGCGGCTCCGGCCCCCGCCACGGCACCGGCCGCAGAGTCGTACGCGGAGGCGCCGCCGGCTCCGGCTGCCCCGTCTTCGGCGGCGGGCGGCCGGCAGTTCATGCGGAGAAGCCAAGCACCGCAATCAGTTTCGGCACCTGAACCGGAGCCCGCGCCCCCGGCGCCGCCCGCACCCCCGGTATCGCGGCCCGAGCCGCGTCCGGCCCCCGAACCTGCGCCGGTTCAACGTGAAACATCACCTGAACCCGTCGCCCCGCCGGCACCCGCACCGGCAGCCGCGGCGCCCGTGCAGCCGGCCGCCGCGACACCCGGTGAGCCCGATGCCGCCGCGGTGCGGGCCATGTGGACGACGGTGCGCGAGAAGGTCCGCATGCGCAGCCGCTCGCTGGAAGCCATGCTCATGGAGGCGACGGTCCGCGGTATCGAGGCCGACACCCTGGTGTTGGCGCACCCGGCCCCGCCGCTGGCGAGACGCCTCAGCGAGCAGCACAACGCCGACGTCATCCGCGAGGCACTCAAGGACGCGCTCGGCGTGAACTGGCGGGTGCGGTGCGACGCCGGTGCCGCACCTGCGGGGGTGGTCGGGGCCCCGTCGGCCGGTTCCGCTCCGGCGGCAGCTTCGCGCCCCGCGGCTCCGACGCCCGAGCAGCAGGCCGCTGTGGAGCGGGCCGAAGAAGAGGACATGCTGGCCGACGCCGCCAACGACCGGGGTACGGACGTGCCCCGGCGCGATCCTGAAGAGGTGGCGCTGGAACTGCTCAAGAGCGAGCTGGGCGCCCGGCCCATCGGGGAGTAGTCAGGGCGTCCACCACGGACGCAGCGGCAGCCCGCCGTTGGCCCCGTGCTCGTCGAGTTTGACGGCCAGAACCTGGTGCAGCTGAACGACATTGGTCTCGAATCCCACGCGCGACCCGGCCATGTACATGCCCCAGACCTTGGCTGTGGCCAGGCCGACCTCGGCGACCGCGTCGTCCCAGTTCTGCACCAGGTTGGCGCACCAGTCGCGCAGCGTCAGGGCGTAGTGCGGGCGCAGGTTCTCCTCGTGCAGCACCTCGAGCCCCACATCCTGGGCGGTGGCGATGATCCGCCCCGAGCCGGTCAGCTCGCCGTCGGGGAAGACGTAGCGGTCGATGAACCCGCCGATGTTCCCGGGACGGTTGTGCGGCCGCGTGATGCAGTGGTTGAGCAGCAGCCCGCCGGGGCGCAGCCGGTCGTGCAGGAACCGGAAGTACGCCGGGTAGTTGGCGACGCCGATGTGCTCGGTCAGGCCGATCGAGGACACCGCGTCGAAGTTCCCTTCCCGCACATCGCGATAGTCGCCGTGCCGGACCTGCGCGAGGTCTGCCAGGCCCTCGTCGGCGATGGCGCGCTGCGCCCAGGCGGCCTGCTCCGCAGACAGCGTCACACCGGTGGCCCGGACACCCCGCCGGGCGGCGTAGCGGACCATGCTGCCCCAGCCGCAGCCGACGTCGAGCAGCCGGTCTCCGGGCTGCAGCCGCAGCTTGTCGAACACCAGCCGGTACTTGTTCTCCTGGGCTTCCTCGAGCGTGGCGTCCGGGCTCGGGTAGCAGGCGCAGGTGTACGTCATCGACGGGCCGAGTACCCGCTCGTAGAACGCATTCGACACGTCGTAGTGGTGGTGGATGGCCTCGGCGTCCCGGATTCGGCTGTGCCGCAGCCCTTCCGCCATCCGGCGCCATTTGGGCAACGCCTCCTGCGGTGGCGGGGCGATCGGCAGCAGGTGCTCCAATCCGATGGACCGCACGATGTTCGCCAGCACCCGGATCGGCGGGCGCTTGAACTCGACTTTGTCGGCCAGCGCTTTGAGCAGCTCGTACGGGTCGCCCGGATGCACGCCCAGAGGCGCCAGATCGCCTGCGACGTAGGCGCGCGCCAGACCCAGGTCGCCGGGCGCGGTCGCCAGGTAGGTGGTGCCGCGCGGGGTGAGCAGGCTCAGTCCCAGTTCGGCGTCTTCGGGGCCGGCCGAACTGCCGTCGTACGCCTCGAATTTGAGGGGCAGCCGACCACTCGAGAAGCTCTCCAGGACCTCGGCCAGGGTGAGCTTGCCGTCGGTCGTCCCTCGGTCGTCAGTTGTCGTCATTGCCGTTGTACCGCCTTCGCATAGAGACCTAGTAGCCGCGATTCGGGGTCGTAAACGTCTTTGACCTTCTGGTATTCGGCGCCGCCGTAGCGCCGGTCGAAATCCTCGCGCGAGTAGAACGACTCGGAGTACAGGGATTTGTGGCCGCCGCACTCGTCGACCTTGTCCTCGATCAAGCGGTTCGTCTCGCCGGCCACCCGTCCGGCCGGGACCGACGACCAGAACCCGACGTTGACGTAGTTGCGGTGGGGCTGGATCGGATACAGCGGCCAGTGGGTGTCGCCGCGTAACCGCAACGGGCACAACCAGATCGGGGTGATGGGCACGCGCGCCAGGAACCACTCGAGAAAGTCGACGACGCGCTCGACCGGCACCTCGACGTCCTGCACCACCCGCTCGCGCAACGGTTGTTTCGGGGCCAGGAGGCTGCGGCGCTCGATCCGGTCGGCAATGCGGAAGCGCTGGTCGAGGCCCACCAGCTTCCAGTAGACGCTGCTGCGCCGGTACCGGCGGGGCCACACCCGCCGGATGAGCGGGCGTTGCGCGCCGAAGGCCGCCGAACACCAGAACCAGTCGGTGTCCCAGCGCCAGAGGTAGTCCTGCGTGGTGAGCCGGTCGTGCCGCTCGCCGGAGTCGTGCTGGATGGAGCGGTAGAAGATCTGCCGGCCGGTGTAATCGCTGACCGGGCCGTCGGTTCCGGTCTTCATGCCCAGGCACAGGTAGCTCTCGTCGGGCCCGAACACGACGCCGTCGAGGTAGTCCACCGGCACGCCGTCGTAGCCGCCGGTGTCGAGAATGCGCTGCAGCTCGTCGACGAGATCGGCCACCCGGTGAAAGCGCAGGTGCCGCAGCTTGACGAACGGTCGCACCGGCTCCAGCTCGATGCGCAGCCGTACGGAATAGCCCAGCGTCCCATAGGAATTCGGGAATGCGTAGAACAGGTCGGAGTGGGTGTGCGGTGATGCCCGGATGAGTTCGCCGGCGCCGGTGAGAATGTCGAGCTCCTGGACGGACTCGTGCGGCAGGCCGTTGCGGAACGACGTCGACTCGATGCCCAGCCCGGTGACCGCGCCCCCGAGGGTGATGGTCTTGAGCTGCGGCACGACCAGCGGGGCCAGGCCGAACGGCAGCGTCGCGGCGACCAGCGTCTCGTAGGTGCACATGCCCTGCACGTCCGCGGTGCGGGTCTCGGTGTCGACGGCCAGTACGCCGGTCAGCCCCGAGACGTCGAGCCCCTTGGTCTTGGTGCGCGCACGCGCCCGGAAAAGGTTCGATGTCGGCTTCGCCAGCCGCACCGTCGTGCCCCGTGGGATCGCGCGGTAGCTGTCCAGGAGACGCTGCACGGCCGCCTCGTGGGCGGCCGTCGCGTCGATCGCGACAGCAGTCACACATATACGCTAGACCGAGACCGCGGTCCTCGCGACCGCAAGGGAAGCCGTATGAACAGGAGTTTTACCTGATGGGACAGGTCAGTGCGTCCAGCACCGTGTTGATTCTCGCCGAGCCGGAGAAGGTGCTGGCAGCAGTCGCCGACTACCAGACGGTGCGCCCGAAGATCCTCTCGTCGAACTACAGCGGCTATCAGGTGCTCGAAGGTGGACAGGGTGCCGGCACCGTCGCCACCTGGAAGCTGCAGGCCACCAAGAAGCGCTCGCGTGAGGTCAAGGCCACGGTCGACGTCGCCGGCAAGAGCGTCATCGAGAAGGACGCCAACTCGTCGATGGTGACCACGTGGACCGTCGCCCCGGCGGGCACCGGCTCGACCGTCACCGTCAAGACCGCGTGGCAGGGCGCCGGCGGTATCGGTGGCTTCTTCGAGAAGACCTTCGCCCCGCTGGGTCTGCGCAAGATCCAGGACGAGGTCCTGGGCAACCTGAAGAAGGTTGTCGAAGGCTAGTCCTTCGGCGCACGGAGATTCTTTTCGCGGCCAGTCGGTCGCCCGGTGATCCGTCGGGCGACTAGGCTGGCGCGCACACCCGATCATCGAAACACCGCGGCTGAGCCGCGAATCAAACCAAGGGGATCGTCATGCAACCCGGTGGCCAGCCCGATATGTCCGCGCTGCTCGCTCAGGCGCAGCAGATGCAGCAGCAGCTCATGGCGGCGCAGGAGTCCCTGGCCACCTCGTCGGTGGTCGGTCAGGCCGGTGGCGGTCTGGTCAAGGTCACCATGATGGGCAGCGGTGAGATCACCGCGCTCACCATCGACCCGAAGGTCGTCGACCCCGACGACATCGAGACGCTGCAGGACCTCATCGTGGGTGCCCTGGGCGACGCCTCCGAGCAGGTGACGCTGATGGCGCAGCAGCGCCTCGGCCCGCTGGCCGGCGGCATGCAGGGCATGGGCCTGCCCGGGTTCTGATGTGTTTGAAGGACCCGTACAGGATTTGATCGACGAACTCGGCAAGCTGCCGGGGATCGGGCCGAAGAGTGCCCAGCGCATCGCGTTCCACCTGCTGTCGGTGGAGCCGCCGGACATCGACCGGCTGACCGCGGTGCTGAACCGGGTGCGCGACGGCGTCAAGTTCTGTGCGGTGTGCGGCAACGTGTCCGATGACGACAGGTGCCGCATCTGCAGCGACCCGCGCCGCGACGGCTCCCTGGTGTGTGTCGTCGAGGAGCCCAAGGACGTCCAGGCGGTGGAGCGCACCCGTGAATTCCGCGGGCGTTACCACGTGCTGGGCGGCGCGCTGGATCCGCTGTCCGGCGTCGGGCCGGAACAATTGCGAATTCGCGAGCTGCTCAACAGGATTGGGCAGCGGGTCGACGGTGTGGACATCGTCGAGGTGATCATCGCGACCGACCCCAACACCGAGGGCGAGGCCACGGCCACGTACCTGGTGCGCATGCTGCGGGACATCCCGGGGCTGACGGTGACGCGCATCGCGTCCGGTCTGCCGATGGGTGGCGACCTCGAGTTCGCCGACGAGCTGACGCTGGGCCGCGCCCTGGCCGGCCGTCGCGCCATGGTCTGACGCGCGGCACGGCGGCCTCATCCGCGAGACGGCTGTGCGGGTTTAACTCTCGCCTCGCCGAAACCGCATTCGGTCTGGCCTCTCCACCCATTTTTCCTGCAAAATTACCGTTTCGTCAGATTTGGCTAACGAGCCGGCGCGGTCCGCGCGGGGTGTGTACTGGGAAGTCCGTACCGCTATCGGCATCGGGCAAATAACTTCGCCAAAGTTGTTGTTTCCTTGGGGATTTCGCGCCGATCGCGCGAATGTGGCGCGCGGCGTTCCGTTGGCAAACACGTGTGTGGGAACACAGTGTGGGCATGTAGCATTCGCCCACGGGCCAACCGTGGGATCGGAAGACCCAATTATCTTGAGCGTCAATTCTTTTGGGGAGCACCATGAGCACCAACCCGTTCGATGACGACAATGGCACCTTTTTTGTGTTGGTCAACGACGAGGAGCAGCACAGCCTGTGGCCCACGTTCGCGGACGTTCCCGAGGGTTGGCGAGTGGTGCACGGCGAAGCCGACCGTGCCTCGTGCCTGGAGTACATCGAACGGGAATGGACCGACATCCGGCCCAAGAGCTTGCGTGACCGACTGTCGGTTGGCCAGCGACTCTGAGCGTTCGTTAGTTCAGGGGTAGTTCGACATTTCAGTGTTTGGGATGGATCTCGGCGATTCGTCGTTGCCTGTCACGCGTGGGCAGTTGGACATCTGGCTCGCGCAGGAAACGGGTCAGTCGGCTGCGGAGTGGCAGCTCGGCATCTTCGTGAAGATTGACGGACCGGTTGACTTCGAGGTCTTCGAGCGGTCGATTCGCCACGTCGTCGGCGAAGCCGATCCGGTGCGGGCGACGTTCTCGGAGTCCGATGGCCAGGTGCGCCAGCGGTTGCTCGACGTCGCCGACATCGAGGTGGCCTTTCACGATCTGACCCAGGCCGACCAGCCGATGGCAGAGGCGCGCGCGACGGCCTCGGCGCTGCAGCGCACCCCCATGCCGCTCGACGGCCCACTGCTGCGCTTCGCCTACTTCCGGGCCGGCACCGACGAGTCCTACTTCTTCGCCTGCTGCCACCACATCGTCGCCGACGGCATCGGACTGGCGCTGGTCCTGCAGCGCATCGCCGCGGTCTACTCGGAATCCGTTGCGGGCGTTTCGATTCAGCCGTCCTATTTCAGTTCGCTGCGGGACCTGCTGGAGTCCGAGCAGGCGTACGAAGCCTCCGCGGACTACGCCGAGGACGAGGCGTACTGGACGGCCAACCTGCCGGCAGCGGCGACGCGCGAACTATCGCCTGATGACGGCGCCGGCGCCGAGGACGGCTCGTCGGACCCGATCCAGCTCGCCCCCGCGCTGCTGGCGCAGGTCGAACGACTGTGTGCGGCCTGGGATGTGCGCCGGTCCACGGTGCTCATCGCCGCGTGCGCACTGGTGCTGCGTGGCCGGGCCGCCGAGGGGCACGAGGTGGTGCTCGACCTGCCGGTGACCCGGCGCGTGCTGCAGGTCTCGAAGACACTGCCCGGCATGGTCGCCGGGGTGGTGCCCCTGGTGCTGCAGGTTGCCCCCGACGCCACGGTCGCCGAATTCTGTGCGCATGTGCACGCCCGCACCCGAGAAGCGGTGCGCCATCAGCGATTCCCCGTCCAGGCCCTGGAACGCAAGGTGCACGGCCCGGGTGCGGACCGGATCGTGGTGGACTTTCTGCCGTCGGGGTTCACCGTGCCGCTGGGCGAGGCCACCGCGGCAGCGCAACTGATCTCGGGTCTCGGACGTGGCTCCGGACTGGCGTTCTCGGGTACGGGCGACGAGCTGTCCGTCACGACGTTCGGTACCCGGCAGCTCGACGTCGTGGAACTGGCGGACCAGCTGGACCGCGTGCTGACGGCGATGGCGGCGGATCCGGCCCAACGCCTGTCGGCGTTGCCGGTGCTTGGTACACCGGCTGAGGACCGGCTGGCGGAGCTCGGCAACTGGGCGGCGCTCGCCGCCGAAGCGGCCCGGCCGCTGTCGATTCCGGCGCTCTTCGCCGAGCAGGTGGCCCGCGTGCCGGAGGCGGTGGCGCTCAGTGGCGACGGCCGGCCGCTGACCTACCGGGAGCTGGACGGCGCGTCGAACCGGGTGGCGCAACTGCTCGCCGATCGCGGTGCGGGTCCGGGGCGGCGCGTCGCGGTGATGCTGCCGCGGTCCGCCGAGGCCATCGTCACGATCCTGGGTGTGCTCAAGTCCGGTGCGGCCTACCTGCCGATCGACCCGGCACTGCCGGCATCCCGAATCGCCTTCATGCTGAGCGATTCCGCCCCGTTCGCGGCCGTCACCACCACGGCCTTGGCCGACCGGTTCGACGGTTTCGACGGTGTCGTCATCGATGTGCGGGAGCCATTCGACGGGCCCGACGACTGGCCCGCTGCGGCCGGGCCGGAGCCCGACGACGTCGCCTACGTCGTCTACACCTCGGGCACGACCGGGACGCCGAAAGGCGTTGCGATTGCCCATCAGAACCTGACGCAGCTGATCGCCGCGCAGGATGCCGGCCTGCCGTCCGAGCAGGCCTGGTCACATTGGCATTCGTACGCCTTCGATTTCTCGGTGTGGGAGATCTTCTCCGCGCTGCTGCGCGGCGGCCGGCTGGTGGTGGTACCCGAGTCGGTGTCTGCTGATCCGGCCGAGTTCCATGACTTCCTGATCGCCGAAAAGGTCACCGTCCTCACCCAAACCCCATCTGCCATCGGGATGTTGGACATGGCGGGCCTGGAGTCGTGCGCGCTGGTGATGGGCGGCGAGGCGTGCCCGGCCGAGGTGGTCGAGCAGTGGGCGCCGGGTCGCACGATGGTCAACGGCTACGGCCCGACCGAGACCACGATCTATGCGGCGATCAGTGCGCCGCTGGCGGCCGGTGGCGGCGCGGCACCCATCGGAGCGCCGCCGAGCGGCACGGCGTTGTTCGTGCTGGACGGCTGGATGCGGCCGGTGCAGCCCGGCGTGGTCGGTGAACTGTATGTCGCCGGTGCCGGTGTGGGTGTCGGGTATCTGCACCGCACCGCATTGACCGGATCACGTTTTGTGCCATGCCCGTTCGGCAAGCCGGGCGAGCGGATGTACCGCACCGGAGACCTGGTGTACTGGGGTGACGACGGCCAACTGCGATACGTCGGACGCGCCGACGCCCAGGTCAAGATCCGCGGCTACCGCATCGAATTGGGTGAAGTCCAAACAGCTTTGGCCGCACTCGACGGCGTCGTGCAGGCAGCTGTGATCGTCCGCGAGGATCGCCCCGGCGACAAGCGCCTCGTCGGCTACGTCACCGGCCCCGTCGATCCGGTCGAGGTGCGGGCCGCGCTCGCGGATCGCCTGCCGGCGTACCTGGTTCCCGCCGCGGTGGTGGCGCTGGCCGAACTGCCGCTCACCACCAGCGGCAAGCTCGACACCCGCAGCCTGCCCGCCCCGGAGTACACGGGCGACGACTACCGCGCGCCGGACAGCCCCGTCGAGGAGATCCTGGCCGCCATCTATGCCGAGATCCTCGGCCTGGAGCCGGCGGCCGTCAGTGTCGACGACTCGTTCTTCGAACTCGGCGGCGACAGCATTCTCGCGATGCAGGTGGCGGCACGCGCCCGCGCCGCCGGCCTGGCCTGCCGCCCGCGTGACGTCTTCGTCGAACAGACGGTGGCGCGCCTGGCGCAGACGGTGACCGTGACCGACGACGCGGATGACGTCGTCGACGAGGGCATCGGAGCGGTGCCGGCCACCCCGATCATCCGGTGGTTCTCGAGTCTGGATGCGCCGGCCGGTGCTGCGGCCGAGTTCAACCAGACCCTGGTGTTGCAGGCGCCGCACGGCTCCACCGGCGCCGACGCGGTGATGTTGTTGCAGGCCTTGATGAATCGGCATGCCATGCTGCGGCTGCGGGTCGGCGCCGATGGGGCCCTGTCGGTACCCGAGGCCGATTCCGTCGATGCCCGCGACTACGTCGTCGAGGTCGGCGAGCTGTCAGAGGCCGCGGTGGCCGCGGCGCGGCGCCGGCTCGACCCGAGCTCCGGAGTGGTGGTCAGCGCCCTCTGGGTCGCCCCCAGCCGGCAGCTGGTCCTGATCGTCCATCACCTCGCGGTTGACGGCGTGTCATGGCGAATCCTGTTGGAAGACCTGAACATCGCGTGGGCGCAGCATCGCGCCGGCCAGCCCGTCGAGCTGACGACGACGGGCACCTCGTTCCAGCGGTGGGCCACGCTGCTCACCGAGTACGCACACCATCCGGACGTGCGGGCGCAGGCGGCGGCCTGGCAACAGCCGGCCTCGGTACCCGCGGCGCTGCCGGCCGCGGACCCCACCCTCGACACCTATGTCACCGCGGGCCGGCTGTCGGTGACGCTCGACGCCGAGCACACCAGGGCACTCCTCGGCGAGGTACCGGCGGCATTTCACGCCGGCGTGCAGGACATCCTGCTGATCGGTTTTGCTCTTGCGGTGACGGAGTTCCTGGGCACCGGCGGCGCTCCCGTCGGCATCGACGTCGAAAGCCACGGACGCGACGAGGACATCGCCGACGACGTCGACCTGTCGCGGACCGTCGGCTGGTTCACCGCCAAATACCCGGTTTCGCTGGCGACGGGGGAGCTGACCTGGTCGCAGATCGCCTCGGGCGATGCGGCACTCGGCGCCGTCATCAAGGCGGCCAAGGAACAGCTGCGCGCACAGCCCGCGGGCCTGACCTACGGGCTGCTGCGGTACCTGAACGACAACATCGATCTGGACGGCGCGGAGCCGAGCCTCGGGTTCAACTACCTCGGCCGTCTGGGCTTCCCGCAGATCGCCGGCGTCGAAGAACTGTGGCGGCTCGGCCGCGAAGAGCTGTCCCTGGCCGGCGCCGCAGCCCCGCTGCCGCTGTTCCACACCGTGGAACTCAACGCCGGCACCGTCGACACCGACGCCGGACCGCAACTGCAAGCCGACTGGACCTGGGCGACTTCGGTTCTCGACGACGCCCAGCTGAACCGGTTGAGCCGGTTGTGGTTCGAGGCGCTGGCAGGCATCTGCGCACACGTCCGGGCCGGTGGCGGCGGCCTGACGCCGTCGGATATCGCGCCGGCGCAACTGGGGCAGCAGCAGATCGACCAGTTGCAGCAGCAATACCGGGTCGCCGACATCCTGCCGCTGACGCCGTTGCAGCAGGGGTTGCTGTTCCACAGCAGCACCGCGCATGAGCGCGCCGACGTCGCCGCCGAGATGTACTCGGTGCAGCTGGATTTCACGCTGACCGGATCCCTGGACCCGCAGCGGCTCCGCGATGCCGTGCAACGCACCGTCAACCGGCACCCCCACCTGGCGGCCACGTTCTGCCAGCAGTTCGACGAGCCGGTGCAGGTGATCCTGGCCGAACCGGAAATCGCCTGGCGATTCGTCGATTTCGCTGCGACGGGCGTACTCGACGAAGACGAGATTCAGCGGCTGTGTGCTGCCGAGCGCATCGCGGTCGGTGACCTCGCGGGTGAACCGCCGTTCCGGGCCCTGCTGATCCGCATCGCCGCGGACCGCCACCGGTTCGTGCTGACCAATCACCACATCGTGCTCGACGGCTGGTCGCTGCCGATCTTGTTGCGGGAAATCTTCGCCGGCTATGCCGGGCACCGGTTGCCGCCCGCGGCGTCGTATCGGAAGTTCATCACCTGGCTCGCCGACCGCGATCTCGATGCGGCGCGCGCGGCATGGGGTGAGGTGCTCGCCGGTTTCGAGACGCCGACCCTGGTGGGTCCGCAGGACCGGCTCCAGGACCGGCTGGGGCGCGGACAACGCGGCTTTGCGTCATTCCAGGTTTCGGCGGAAACCACGCGCGCCCTCGGTGAGCTGGCACGCTCCTGCCAGACCACCGTCAGCACTGTGCTGCAGGGCGCGTGGGCCGTGCTGCTGACGTCCTTGACCGGCAGGCACGACGTGGCGTTCGGTACCGCCCGGTCCCGGCTCGGCCAGCTCGATGCGGGCGACACCGAATCGATGGTGGGCCTGCTGATCAACACCGTGCCGGTCCGCGCCAACCTGACGGCGGGCACCACGGTCACCGGCCTGCTCGACCAGCTGCAGACCGCGCACAACGACACCCTCGACCACCAGCACCTGGCGCTGGGCGAGATTCACCGCGTCGCCGGCCACGACCAGCTGTTCGACACGCTCTTCGTGTACGAGAACTACCCGGTCGAAGCCGGCATGTCTGTCGGGGTCGACGACCTCGCCATCGCCGAGTTCGCGAACCGCGAGTTCAACCACTACCCGCTGACCGTCGAGGCGTTCCCGGGCGATGAGCTCGGACTGCACATCGAATACGACACCGAGGTGTTCACCGCGGCCGGTATCGACTCGCTGATCGGCAGGTTCCGCCGGCTGTTGGTGGCGATGACCGCGGACCCGGCGCGAAAGCTGTTGTCCCTCAACCTGCTCGACGCGGCCGAGCAGGCCGAGTTGCGGCGCTGGTCAGGTGCCGGCGTACGGGCGCCGATCGGGCTCGGCCCCGAACTGTTGGCGGCGGCCGTCGCGGTCGATCCGGATGCCGTCGCCGTCATCGACGGCGCCCGCAGCCTCACGTATCGCGAGCTCGACGAAACCTCGAATCGATTGGCGCGCTTGCTGATCGCCGGCGGTGTCGGTCCCGAACGCGCCGTGGGTGTCGCGATGGACCGATGCGCCGAACTGGTGGTGGCGTGGTGGGCCGTGCTCAAGGCCGGTGGCGTGTACGTACCGGTGGACCGCACGCACCCCGTCGAACGCATTGCCACGGTGCTGGATTCGGTTGCCGCCACGTGCGTGCTCACCCGGGACACCGACCAGATCGGTGGCGCGGGCTCCCGTCCGGTACTCCGGGCGGATGCCGACCTGTCGGGTTACGGCGCCGAACCGATCACCGACGCCGAGCGCTCGGCGCCGCTGACGGTCGACAACACCGCTTACGTCATCTTCACCTCGGGCTCGACGGGCGAGCCCAAGGGCGTGGCCGTCAGCCACGCCGGACTGCTGGGTGCGGCTGCGGCACAACACGACTCGTACGGACTGGCTGCCGACGCGCGCGTGCTGATGGTCGCCGCCCCGACCTTCGACGCGTCGCTGTTCGAGATGCTCATGGCGACCGGCGCGGCGGCCGCGTTGGTGGTGGCGCCGCGGGACGTGTACGCCGGCGAGGCGCTCGTCGACCTGATGCAACACCACCGGGTCAGCGCGACGCTGCTGACCCCGACGGTGGTGGCGTCACTGGACCGGGCGCGGCTCGACGGACTGACCACACTGATCACCGGCGGCGAGGCCTGCCCCGAGGAACTGGTGCAGGCCTGGGCGCCCGGCCGTCGCATGTTCAACGCGTACGGGCCCAGCGAATCCACCATCTGGGCCACCGGCACCCCGTTGACGCCGGGCCGTCCGGTGAACATCGGCACGCCCATTGCGGGCACCCGCACCCTGGTGCTGGACGCGCAGCTCAACCCCGTACCGCCCGGCGTGACGGGCGAGCTGTACCTGGCCGGTCCCGCCATCGCGCTCGGCTATGTGGGCCGGCCGACGCTGAGTGCCGAGCGATTCGTCGCCAATCCGCATGGTGGACACGGTGATTCCGGCAGCCGCATGTACCGGACCGGCGACCTGGCGCGCTGGAACGCCGACGGCACGCTGGACTATCTGGGCCGGGCCGACACCCAGATCAAGCTGCGCGGCCAGCGCATCGAACTGGGCGAGATCGAGAGCGCACTGCTGGCCTGCCCCCAGGTCAGCCAGGCGGCCGCCACCGTGCACCACGGCACCGGCGGTGCTCAACTGGTCGGCTACATCACGTTCGAACACGCCACCGACGGCACCCGCGACACCGAGCATGACGCGGAGATCGTCGGGGAGTGGCAGGACATCTACGACGAGCTGTACGCCGCCGCCGACGCGGAAGGTGAAGCGCCCGAGTTCGGTTCGGACTTCCGGGGCTGGAACAGCAGCTACACCGGCGAGCCGATTCCGCTGGCCGAGATGGAGCAGTGGCGGGCCGCCACGATCGACCGGATCATGGAACTGCGTCCGCGGCGGGTCCTGGAGATCGGCGCCGGCTCCGGCCTGATCCTGTCCCAGATCGCACCGCACTGCGAGCAGTACGTCGCGACCGACGTGTCGTCGGCAGCAGTGGACAAGCTGGCACAGTCGTTGCGGGAGTTGGAGATTCCGTGGCGCAACCGGGTCGAGTTCATGGCCCGGGCGGCGCACGTCACCGACGGCCTGCCCCGCGGTCATTTCGACACCATCATCGTGAACTCGGTGGTGCAGTACTTCCCCAATGCGGCGTATCTGACCGAAGTCATCGACAAGGCCGTCGAACTGCTGGCGCCCGGCGGCACCCTGTTCCTCGGTGACATCCGTAATCACAGTCTGCAGCACACATTCCAAACGGCCATCGTGCTGGCACGCAGCGAGAACGCCGGTACCGATGCCGCGGTGCTCCGGCAGCGCGTCGAGCATGCCGTACTCGGTGAAGCCGAGCTGCTCCTGGCGCCCGAGTACTTCACGACCTGGGCCGCGCGCCGGGAATCGGCTGTCGGACTGGCCATTCGGATCAAGCGCGGTACCGCGGACAACGAACTCAACCGCTACCGGTACGACGTCACCATCCACAAGGCGCCCGCGGCCGGCCGGTCAGTGGCCGACATACCGACCTGGACGTGGGACGACTGTGCCGACCTGGCCGGGCTGCAGCACCGGCTGGCCGACCTGCGGCCCGAGGCGATCCGCATCACCGACATTCCCCGCGCGGGCGTGCGGATCGACGTCCGGCTGGAACAGGAACTCGCCGGAATCCCCACGGACGCCGAAACCTCCGAGGCGACAACGGAAGAACTGCACCGCGTCGGCGAGCAGGCGGGATACCAGGTCGCCGTCACGTGGGGTGCGGCTCCCGGCAGCGTCGACGCCATCTTCGTCAGCCCGGGTGACACTCCGCTGACCGACCTCTACCGGCCGCTCGCGCACACCGGCGTGCATGCCAACGAACCGCACAGCAGCACCAAGATCAGCGCCGTCCGGAACCGGCTGAGCGCGTGGCTGCCCGACTACATGGTGCCGCAGCACATCGTGGTGCTCGACGAGATGCCGCTGACCACGTCGGGCAAGCTCGACCGCAAGGCGCTGCCGGCGCCCGAATACACCGACACCGACGGCTACCGGGCTCCGGCCGGTGTGGTGGAGGAAATCCTCGCGGACATCTACGCCCAGGTGCTGGGTGTGCAGCGCGTCGGTGTGGACGATTCGTTCTTCGACCTGGGCGGCGACTCGCTGTCCGCGATGCGGCTGATCGGTGCGGTCAATTCGAGCCTGGCCGTGGACCTTTCGGTGCGCGCCCTGTTCGAGGCGCCCACCGTGGCGCAGCTGGCACCGCGCGTCGGTGGCGACGCGACGCGCCTGGCTCCCCTGGAGGCCGGCGACCGGCCCGAGGTACTCCCGCTGTCATTCGCGCAGAACCGGTTGTGGTTCTTCGACCAGTTGCAGGGTCCGTCGGCCATCTACAACCTGGCCGTGGCGCTGCGGCTGCGCGGCCGCCTGGACACCGACGCACTCGGCCGGGCGCTGGCCGACGTGGTGGCCCGCCACGAAAGCCTGCGGACCTTGTTCGTGGCGCCGGAGGGCGCGCCCCAGCAGGTGATCGTCCCCGCGGACCGGGCCGACATCGGGTGGGAGACCATCGACGCCGCAGGCTGGCCCGCGCATCGAGTTGACGACGCCGTGGGTGCGGCAGCCCGGCACACGTTCGACCTGTCGGCACAGATTCCGTTCCACGCCAAGCTCTTCCGCGTCACCGACGACAACCACATCCTGGTCGTCGTGGTGCACCACATCGCGGCCGACGGCTCGTCGGTCACCCCGCTGGTACGCGATCTCGGCCTGGCCTATGCCAGCCGGTGCGCGGGCCGGGCACCCGACTGGTCGCCGTTGCCGGTGCAGTACGTCGACTACACGTTGTGGCAGCGTGCGCAATTCGGCGAACTCGACGATGCCGACGGGCCCATCGCCGCACAGCTCGACTTCTGGCAGGACACTCTGGCCGGCCTGCCGGAACGCCTCGACCTGCCCACCGATCGGCCGTATCCGCCGACGGCCGATCACCACGGCGCCCGCGTGACGGTGCAGTGGCCGGTCGCCCTGCAGCAGCAGATCCGCCGCGTCGCCCGTGAGCACAACGCGACCAGCTTCATGGTGATCCAGGCGGCGTTCGCCGCACTGCTGGCGCGGATCAGCTCGACTTCCGATGTAGCGGTGGGCTTTCCGATCGCGGGCCGGCGCGACGCCGCACTCGACGATCTGGTGGGCTTCTTCGTCAACACCCTGGTGCTGCGCGTCGACCTGGGCGAGTTCCCGGGCGGCGACCCCACGTTCGTCGACCTCCTCGCGCAGGTCCGCCGGCGGAGCCTGGCGGCGTACGAGCACCAGGACGTGCCGTTCGAGATGCTCGTTGAACGGTTGAATCCCACCCGTAGCCTCACCCATCACCCGGTGGTCCAGGTGCTGCTGGGCTGGCAGAACTTCTCCTGGCAGGCCGGCGATGCGGCCGGGCTGGCCCTCGGCGACCTGCAGGTGACGCCGCTGACGGTCGATACCCAGACCGCCCGCATGGATCTGGCGTTCTCGCTGGGCGAGCGCTGGGACGGCGATGGCGAGCCCGACGGACTCGACGTGATGGTGGAGTTCCGCACCGACATCTTCGACGCGGAGAGCATCCAGGCACTGGTCGGCCGATTCGAGCGAATGGTGTTGGCGTTCAGCGCCGACCCGGAGCAGCGGCTGTCGTCGGTGAATCTGCTCGACGACGTCGAGCAGGCCCGATTGGACCGCTGGGGCAACCGCGCCGTGCTGGGTCAGCCGGCAGTGGTGACGACGGTGCCGGAGGTGTTCGCCGCCCAGGTCGCCCGCACCCCCGACGCGGTCGCCGTGGTCTGCGGCGACCGGTCGCTGACCTACCGGGAGCTCGACGAGGCGTCGAACCGGCTGGCCAACCTGCTGACCGAGCAGGGCGCCGGGCCGGGACAGATTGTCGCCCTGCTGTTCTCGCGCTCGGCCGAGGCGATCGTGGCGATTCTCGCGGTGCAGAAGTCCGGCGCGGCGTACCTGCCGTTCGACCCGGCGCTGCCGGCATCGCGCATCGAGTTCATGCTCGGTGACGCCGCACCGATCGCCGTTGTGACGGCCGGCGAGTTCGCCGACCGGTTCGACGGATTCGGCGTCACGGTCATCGACGTGGCCGATCCGCGGGTGGCGACGCAGCCTGACGGCCTTCTTGCTCCTCACGTGCGCAGCACCCCGCCGCGGGGCCCCGCGCCCGACGACGTGGCACACCTGATCTACACCTCGGGCACCACCGGGACACCCAAAGGCGTTGCGGTCACGCAATACAACGTCGTCCAGTTGTTCCAGGGCCTGGAGATCGGGATCGATCTCTCGCCGGAGCAGGTGTGGACGCAGTTCCACTCCTACGCGTTCGACTTCTCGGTGTGGGAGATCTGGGGCGCGCTGCTGCACGGCGGCCGGCTCGTGGTGGTGCCCGACGCGGTGGCGCGCTCCGCCGACGACTTCCACGACCTGCTGGTGCGCGAGCGCGTCACCGTCCTCACCCAAACCCCTTCGGCGGCAGCGGTGTTGTCCACCGACGGGCTGGACGCGGCCGACCTGGTCATCGGTGCCGAGGCCTGCCCGCCCGAGATGGTCGACCGCTGGGCACCCGGCCGGACGATGGTCAACGTCTACGGCCCGACCGAGACGACCATGTGGCTGTGCAAGAGCCTGCCGCTGACCGCGGGCTCCGGGGCGCCGCCGATCGGCTCGCCCACGGCGGGCGCGGCGTTCTTCGTCCTCGACGAGTCGCTGCGTCCCGTGCCGCCCGGCGTCGTCGGCGAGTTGTACCTCGCCGGCCGCGGCGTCGGCATCGGCTACTGGCGCCGATCCGGCTTGACGGCAACGCGTTTCATGGCCTGCCCGTTCGGGGAACCGGGCACGCGCATGTACCGCACCGGCGACCTGGTGTCGTGGCGACCCGACGGGCAGCTGGACTACTTCGGGCGTGCCGACGAGCAGGTCAAGGTACGCGGCTACCGCATCGAATTGGGCGATGTCCGTTCGGCGCTCGCCGAGCTGCCGGGCGTGGAACACGCGGCCGTGATCGCGCGCGAGGACCGTCCCGGCGACAAGCGCCTGGTCGGCTACATCGTCGGCCCGGCGGACCCGGCCGATGCGCGCACCGCGCTGGCGCACCGGCTGCCGGGCTACATGGTGCCGGCCGCCGTCATTGCGGTGCCGGCACTTCCGGTCACCGTCAACGGCAAGCTGGACACGCGGGCACTGCCGGCGCCGGACTACCAGGACGCCGCGCGGTACCGGGCCCCCTCCGGACCGGTCGAGGAAACCCTGACGGCCATCTACGCGGAACTTCTCGGTGTCGAGCGGGTCGGTGCGGACGATTCGTTCTTCGACCTCGGCGGAGATTCGTTGTCCACCATGCGGTTGATCGCCGGCATCAACGCGGCGCTCGACGTCGAGCTGCCGGTGCGCGTGGTCTTCGAGGCGCCCACGGTGGCTCAGCTCGCGGCGCGCATCGGGGACGGTACGACGCGGCGCGCGCCACTGGTCGCGGTCGAGCGGCCCCACCCGATCCCGCTGTCCTTCGCCCAGAACCGGCTGTGGTTCGTCGACCAATTGCAGGGTGCGTCAGCGCTTTACAACATGCCGGTGATGCTGCGGCTGCAGGGCCGGCTCGATGCCGCGGCGCTGCGAGCGGCGCTGGCCGACGTGGTCGGCCGGCA
This sequence comes from Mycobacterium sp. UNC410CL29Cvi84, assembly GCF_000686745.1. NCBI lineage: Bacteria > Bacillati > Actinomycetota > Actinomycetes > Mycobacteriales > Mycobacteriaceae > Mycobacterium > Mycobacterium sp. UNC410CL29Cvi84. The sequence goes on along the minus strand of NZ_JMLM01000003.1, from coordinate 210,269 downwards.
CGAGAGCCTGCGCACGGTGTTCACGGCGACCGACGGCACGCCCCAACAGGTGGTCGTTCCCGCCGACCAGATGGAACTCGGCTGGGACGTCGTCGACGCCGGTGCCTGGACCGACGAGCAGCGCACCGACGCGGTGCGTGCGGCCGCACAGTACGTGTTCGACCTGTCCACCGAAATCCCGGTGCGCGCCAGCCTGTTCCGCCTCGCCGACGATGAGCACCTGCTGGTGGCAGTCGTGCATCACATCGCCGCGGACGGCTGGTCGCTGCAGCCGCTCGTCACCGATCTGGGTACGGCATATGTCAGCCGCAGTGCCGGGGAGGCGCCGGGCTGGACGCCGCTGGCCGTGCAGTACGTCGACTACACGTTGTGGCAGCGTGCGCAACTCGGCGATCTGGACGCGCCCGACAGCGAGGTCTCGGCCCAGCTGACCTACTGGACCGAGGCTCTGGCGGGCATCCCCGACCGGATCGACCTGCCGACCGACCGGCCGTACCCCGCGGTCGCCGATCTGCAGGGCGCGACGATCGACGTGGACTGGCCCGCCGAGTTGCAGCAGCAGATCGCGCGGGTCGCACGCGAACACAACGCGACCAGCTTCATGGTGGTGCAGGCCGCACTGGCCGTCATGCTGGCCAAGCTCGGCGCCAGTTCCGATGTCGCCATCGGCTTTCCGATCGCCGGACGGCGCGACCCTGCCCTCGACGACCTCGTCGGCTTCTTCGTCAACACCCTGGTACTGCGCGTCGACCTCTCCGGAAACCCCACCGTTGCAGAGCTTTTGGCGCAGGTACGCGCCCGCAGCCTCGCGGCCTACGAACATCAGGACGTGCCCTTCGAGGTGCTGGTCGAACGCCTGAACCCGGCACGCTCCCTGTCGCACCACCCGCTGGTGCAGGTGATGCTCGGCTGGCAGAACCTGCCGTGGCAGCACACCGACACTGAGGGTGGCCTGGCCCTGGGCGACCTCACGGTCACCCCGCTGCCGGTGGAAACCCAGGCCGCGCGCATGGACCTGGCGTTCTCGCTGTCCGAACGCTGGACTGCCACAGGCGAACCCGCGGGCATCGGCGGCATCGTCGAATTCCGCACCGACGTGTTCGACGCGGCGAGCGTCGAAGCACTGGTGCGTCGGATGCAGGCCGTCTTGGCGGCCATGACCGCCGATCCCGGCCGAACGCTGTCGACCGTGGACCTGCTGACGCCGCAGGAGCGCGACCGGATCGAGGCCATCGGCCACCGGGACGTCTTGACGCGGCCATCGAGTCCGCCCTCGATCCCCGAGCTGTTCGCCACCCACGTCCGTGCCGTGCCCGATGCGGTCGCGGTCACCGACGCGGGCGCAGTGCTGACGTACGCGGAACTGGACGTGGCGTCGAACCGCGTCGCCCACCTGTTGGCCGACCACGGCGTCGGTCCGGGTTCGGTTGTCGCGCTGCTGCTCTCCCGCTCGACCGATGCCATCATCGCGATGCTCGGTGTGCTCAAGGCCGGCGCGGCGTACCTGCCGATCGACATCACGTGGCCGTCGGCGCGCATCGCGTTCGTCCTCGATGACGCGGCACCGGTGGCGGCGATCAGTACCGAGCCGGATCTGTTGTCCGGCTTCAGCGGAGCCGTCGTCTCGGTCGCGGACGCTGCCGGACAAGCTGATTCAGCGCTGCCGATGCCGAATGCCGATGCGCTCGCCTACCTGATCTATACCTCCGGCACCACCGGCGTGCCCAAGGGCGTCGGGCTGACGCACGCCAATGTCACGCAGCTGCTCGGCACGCTCGACGCGGGCCTGCCGGCCGCCGGGGTGTGGAGCCATGCGCACTCGCTGGCGTTCGACGTGTCGGTGTGGGAGATCTTCGGCGCGCTGCTGCGCGGCGGCCGCGTCGTGGTGATCGGTGACGACGTGGCCCGGTCGTCGGCGGAGTTGCACCAGACTCTGGTGACCGAAGGCGTCACGGTCCTGACCCAGACCCCAACGGCGGCAGCGGTATTGTCGCCGGCCGGACTGGAACACGCCGCGCTCGTCGCGGTGGGTGAGGCCTGCCCACCCGAGGTGGTGCAGTACTGGGCGACCGGCGGTCGCGTCATGGTCAACGCCTACGGGCCGACCGAGACGACGATGTGCGTCGCGATCAGTGCGCCGCTGACGGCCGAGTCGGTGTCGGAAGCCACTGTCGTCCCCATCGGTTCGCCGGTGGGCGGTGCGGCGCTGTTCGTGCTCGACGATTCGCTGCGGCCGGTGCCGCCCGGGGTCATCGGCGAGCTGTATGTCGCCGGTGCCGGTCTGGGTGTCGGCTATCTGGGTCGCGCCGGGCTGAGTGCATCGCGTTTCGTGGCCTGCCCGTTCGGAGCTCCCGGACAGCGGATGTACCGCACCGGCGACCTGGTGCGCTGGGGTGCCGACGGACAGCTGACCTATCTGGGCCGCGCTGACGAACAGGTCAAGATCCGCGGCTACCGCATCGAACTCGGCGACGTGCAAACAGCTTTGGCCGCCCTGGACGGGGTGCAGCAGGCCGTCGTGATCGCCCGTGAGGACCGGCCGGGTGACAAACGGCTCGTCGGCTACGTGACCGGCACGGTCGACCCGGCCGCGGCGCGGGCCGAACTGGCGCACCGGCTTCCGGGCTACATGGTGCCGACGGCGATCATGACGCTGGACCGTTTGCCGTTGACTGCCAACGGCAAACTGGATACGCGCGCCCTGCCCGCGCCCGACTACGTGGCGGGCGACTACCGGGCGCCGGCAACCGCCGTCGAGGAAATCCTGGCCGGCATCTTCGCGAATCTGTTGGGACACAGCCGCGTCGGCGTGGACGATTCGTTCTTCGATCTCGGCGGCGACAGCATCGCCGCGATGCGCCTGATCGCCGCGATCAACGCGGCACTGGACACGGACCTGGCAGTGCGTACCGTGTTCGAGGCGCCCACGATCGCCGGGCTGGCGCCGCGGGTCGGGGCGTCCGCCCCGCGGCGGGACCCGCTGGTGGCAGGGGAGCGGCCCGCGGTCATCCCGTTGTCCTTCGCGCAGAATCGCCTGTGGTTCCTGGAACAACTGCAGGGCCCGTCCGCGACCTACAACCTCGCCACGGTGCTGCGTCTCACCGGAGACCTGGACGCCGACGCGTTGCACGCCGCGCTGGTCGATGTCGTCGCCCGGCACGAGGCGCTGCGGACCGTGTTCGTCGCCCCGGACGGTGTACCGCAGCAGGTCGTGCTGCCGGCCTCGCAGGCCGACATCGGTTGGGAGAGCACCGATGCGACCGGCTGGACCACGGGCCGGCTGGACGCCGCGGTAGCCGATGCGGCGCGGTACGCCTTCGACATCGCCACCGAGATTCCCTTGCGGGCCAGCCTGTTCCGGGTTGCCGACGGCGAGCACATCCTGGTCGCCGCCGTGCATCACATCGCGGCCGACGGCTGGTCCATCACGCCGCTGGCGCGCGACCTGGGCGTCGCCTACGCGAGCCGGTGCGCCGGACTGGCACCGCAGTGGTCGGAGCTGCCGGTGCAGTACGTCGACTACACGCTGTGGCAACGTGCGCAATTCGGGGATCTGCACGACGGTGACAGCCCGATTGCGGCGCAGCTCGACTACTGGCAGGACGCGTTGGCGGGGCTGCCCGAGCGGCTGCAACTGCCGACCGACCGGCCGTACCCGCTCGTGGCGGATCAGCACGGCGCGACCGTCGCCATCGACTGGCCGGCCGAGCTGCAGCAGCAGATCGCGCAGGTGGCGCGTGACCACAACGCCACCGGATTCATGGTGGTGCAGGCGGCCCTGGCCGTGCTGCTGTCCGCCGTCAGCGCGAGCCCCGATGTCGCCGTGGGCTTCCCGATCGCCGGCCGCACCGACCCGGCGCTCGACGACCTCGTCGGCTTCTTCGTCAACACCCTGGTGTTGCGCGTCGACCTGTCCGGTGACCCGACGTTCGCCGACCTCTTGGCGCAGGTGCAGCAGCGCAGCCTCGCGGCCTACGAGAACCAGGACGTGCCGTTCGAGGTGTTGGTCGAGCGGCTCAACCCGGCGCGGAGCCTGACGCATCACCCGCTGGTGCAGGTGCTGCTGGCGTGGCAGAACCTCCCGGGCCAACAGGCGCACGGCGCCGGGCTGACGCTCGGTGACCTGGAGGTGACGCCGGTCCCGGTCGACACCCAAACCGCCCGCATGGATCTGACGTTCTCGCTCGGCGAGCGCTGGGCCGACGACGGCGCACCGGCCGGCATCGCGGGGACCGTCGAATATCGCACCGACGTTTTCGACGCGGCGAGCATCGAGACGCTGATCGAGCGGCTACAGCGCGTATTGGCCTCCGTCAGTGCCGATCCCACCGCGCCGGTGTCCAGGGTCGGGTTGCTCGACGACGCCGAGCACGCGCGCATCGACGAACTCGCCAACCGCGCGGCACTGGAACGGCCCGCCCATGACGTGTCGATCCCGGAACTGTTCGCCGCGGTCGTCGCGCGCACGCCGGACGCGCAGGCACTCAGCTGCGCGGGCCACACCCTGACCTACCGCGAACTCGATCAACGGGCCAACCAGTTCGCGCACCTGCTCGCCACCCATGGCGCCGGTCCGGGACAGACGGTTTCACTGCTGCTGCCGCGGTCCGCGGAAGCCATCGTGGCGATCCTGGCGGTACTCAAGACCGGCGCGGCGTACCTGCCGCTGGATCCGGCACTGCCGGCGTCGCGCGTCGAATTCGTGCTCGCGGACGCGACGCCGGTCGCGGTGATCACCACAGGCGACCTGGCGGACCGGGTCTCAGGTCTCGACATCGCGGTGCTCGATGTGGACGATCCGTCCGGGGCCGCCCAGCCCGACACCGCCCTGGCCGGGCCCGCCGCAGACGACATCGCCTACCTGATCTACACCTCCGGCACCACCGGTGTCCCCAAAGGTGTTGCCGTCGCGCACCGTAACGTCACCCAGCTGATCGCCGCACCAGGCTCGGGCCTGCCGACCGCCGGTGTATGGAGCCAGTGGCACTCGCTGGCTTTCGACGTCTCGGTGTGGGAGATCTTCGGTGCGCTGCTGAACGGCGGCCGGCTGGTCGTCGTGCCGGAGTCGGTGGCGCGGGCACCGGAGGACCTCCACGCGCTCGTGGTGGCCGAGCGGGTCAGCGTACTGAGCCTGACTCCGTCTGCGGCAGGCGCACTTTCGGCCGACGGCCTCGACGGCGTCACCCTCGTGGTCGCGGGCGAGGCGTGCCCCACTGATCTGGTCGACCGCTGGGCCGGCCGCGTGATGATCAACGCCTACGGACCCACCGAGGCGACCATCTATGCCGCGATCAGCGCACCGCTCACGCCCGGTGAGCCGACGGTGCCGATCGGCTCGCCGGTGCCGAACGGCGCAACGTTCGTGCTGGACAGCCATTTACGGCCGGTTCCGATCGGTGTCGTCGGTGAGCTGTACCTCGCCGGCGGCGGCGTGGCGGCAGGCTATCTGCGCCGCGGCGGACTGACCGCCGGACGCTTTGTCGCCTGTCCGTTCGGTGGGCCCGGGGCCCGCATGTACCGCACCGGCGACCTGGTGCGGTGGCGTGCCGACGGCCAACTGGATTACCTGGGCCGGGCCGACGATCAGGTCAAGATCCGTGGCTACCGCATCGAACTGGGCGATATCCAGGCCGCACTGGCGGACGTCGACGGTGTGGACCAGGCCGCGGTGATCGCCCGCGAAGACCGCCCGGGGGACAAGCGACTCGTCGGCTATCTCACCGGCTCGGCCGAGCCCGAGACGGTTCGCGCCGCGCTGGCAGACCGGTTGCCGGCGTACATGATTCCGGCCGCGGTGGTCGTGGTGCCGGAGCTGCCGTTGACCGCCAACGGCAAACTCGATGTCCGGGCGCTGCCGGCGCCCGAATACGCCACGGGTGATTACCGTGCGCCCGCCAACGCGATCGAGGAAATACTCGCCGGCATCTACGCCGCGGTGCTCGGTGTCGAGCGTGTCGGCGTGGACGACTCGTTCTTCGACCTCGGCGGCGACAGCATTTCGTCGATGCAGGTCGTGACCCGCGCGCGGGCGGCAGGCCTGACCTGCCGGACCAAGGACCTGTTCGTCGAGCAGACCGTCGCCCGGCTGGCCCGGGTGGTCGAGGTGAGCGAAAACTCCGGCGCGGAAGCCGATTCGGGTGTCGGGCCGCTACCGGCCACCCCGATCATCGAATGGCTGCGCACCGTCGACGGCCCCACCGACCAGTTCAATCAGACCGTCGTGGTGCAGGCCCCGGCGCACGCCACCGAGGCGGACGCGGTAATCCTGTTGCAGGCCCTGCTCGATCACCACGCCACGCTGCGGATGCGTGTCGATGAGGACGGCGGGTTGAGCACCGCCGAGGCCGGCGCCGTGGCTGCACGCGCTTGCCTGCACACCGCCGACACCTGGTCCGACGACGCGTTGGCCGCGGCGCGCGCGCAGCTCAATCCCGCTGCCGGGGCGATGCTCAGCGCGCTGTGGGTGGCTGACAGCCGGCAACTCGCGATCGTCATCCACCACCTGGCGGTCGACGCCGTGTCGTGGCGAATCCTGTTGGAAGACCTGAACATCGCGTGGGTGCAACACCGGGCCGGACAGCCCGTGGCATTGCCGGCGGTTGGCACCTCGTTCCGGCGGTGGGCGGAGGTGCTCGCCGAGCACGCCCACACGGATGACGTCGCCGGTCACGCCGCGGCCTGGCAGCGGATCACGCAGGCACCGGCTGTGTTGCCCGCCGTGCAGCCCGCTGTCGATACCTTTGCCGCCGCGGGACACCTGGCCGCCGAACTCGACGCCGAGACCACCACGACGCTGCTGAGCGCAGTGCCCGCGGCGTTCCACGCCGGGATCAATGACATCCTGGTCATCGGATTCGCCTTGGCGCTGGCGGAATTCGCGGGAGAGCACGGCGGGACGATCGGCATCGATGTCGAGGGGCACGGGCGTCATGAAGACCTGGGCTCCGACATCGACCTGACCCGCACAGTCGGCTGGTTCACCACCAAGTCCCCGGTTTCGATCACCCTCGGGGACATCAGCTGGGCACAGGTGATCGCCGGTGACGCGGCGCTGGGCGCCGTCATCAAGGACGCCAAGGAGCAGCTCCGGGCACTGCCGGACCCGCTCAGCTACGGATTGCTGCGGTACCTGAATCCCGTTGTGGACGGCAATGATCCGGCCATCGGCTTCAACTACCTCGGGCGCCAGGGTGGCACCGCCGAACTGTCCGAGGACCTCTGGCGCATCGGGGACCGCACGTCCACCGCGGCCATGGCGATCCCCATGCCGCTCATGCACACCCTGGAACTGGGGGCCGGCGCCGCCGAGACGCCGGACGGTCCACGGCTGCATGCCAATTGGACCTGGGCGCCGTCGGCACTCGACGCGGAACAGGTGACGCGCCTGAGCCGGTTGTGGTTCGAGGCGCTGTCCGGAATCTGCGCCCACGTCTCGGACGGCGGCGGTGGCCTGACACCGTCCGACATCGCGCCGGCCCGACTCAACCAGCAGCAGCTCGATGACCTGGAACGGTGCGGCGGCGTCGCCGACGTACTGCCCCTGACCCCGGTGCAGGAGGGCCTGCTCTTCCACGCAACCACCGCCCAGAGTGGCGGTGACCTGTACGCCGGACAGCTCGACATCGGCGTCACCGGCCGGCTCGACGCCGTCCGGCTGCACACCGCCGTGTGTGCCGCGGTCGCCCGCCATCCGCATCTGGTGGCGGGCTTCCATTCCAGGTTCGGCCAGCCGGTCCAGGTCATCCCGGCCCAGCCCGAAATCGGCTGGCAATACCTGGAACTCGACAGCGACGCGCAGGTGGCACACATCCGCGCGACCGAGCGTGCGGCGGTATGTGACCTCGGTGCAGGGCCGGTCTTCCGGGCCGCGTTGATCCGGGTGGCACCTGACCGGTACCGGTTCGTGCTCACGAACCACCACATCGTGCTCGACGGCTGGTCGATGCCGATCCTGCTGGCGGAGATCTTCGCCGGCTATCACGGTCACCGGCTCCCGCCGGCCACGCCGTACCGCAACTACGTGGGCTGGCTGGCCGACCGGGACCACGGCGCGGCCACCGCGGCATGGGGTGAGCTGCTCCGCGGCCTCGATACGCCCACCTTGGTCGCCCCCGCCGGCCGCACGGAATCGGGGCCGCGCGGCGTCGAGACCGTCACGCTCCCGGCGGAAATCGCCACGGCGGTGGCCGATTTGGCGCGGGCCCGGCACACCACCGTCAACACCGTGCTGCAGGCCGCGTACGCCCAGCTCCTGTGCTGGCTCACCGGCAGCCACGACGTGGTGTTCGGCACGACGGTCTCCGGCCGACCCGCGGAGGTCTCCGGCGTCGAATCGATGGTGGGCCTGTTCATCAACACCGTCCCGGTCCGCGCCAACCTCACCGCGACCACCACGGCGGCCGAGCTGCTCGATCAGCTGCAGGACGGATACAACGAGACGCTGGACCACCAGTACCTGGCGCTCAATGACATTCACCGCATCACCGGTCAGGACCAGCTGTTCGACACGCTGTTCGCGTTCGAGAACTACCCCGTCGACACCGCGGCCCTGTCGAGCGATGCCGAGCTGGCCGTCACCGATGTCGCCACCCACGAATCCACGCATTACCCGCTGACCGTGCAGGCGCAGCCGGGCCGCGAGCTGACCATCCGCGTCGAATACGACACGACGGTGTTCGATACGGCCGACATCGCGGCGATGGTCGAGCGGCTGCAGACCGCGCTGGCGGCCATGGCCGCCGATCCGGGCCGGCCGCTGTCGGCGATCGACGCCCTCGGGCCGGACGAGCGGGCCACGGTGGACCGCTGGAGCGGGCGCGCCGTCCTGACCGAACCCGTTGCCGGGCAAACGGTTCCGGAACTGTTCGCCGCGCAGGTGGCTCGCACCCCCGATGCGGTGGCCCTGACCTACCAGGACTCGGCCTGGACGTACCGGGAGCTGAACGACACCGCGGACCGGTTGGCGCGCGCGTTGGCGGCCCGCGGCGCGGGCCCGGGACAGAGCGTGGCGCTGATGTTCCCCCGCTCGGCCGACGCGGTCATCGCGATCCTCGCGGTGCTCAAGACCGGCGCGGCGTACCTGCCGATCGACCCCGCACTGCCCGCGGAACGCGTCGAGTTCATGGTCGCCGACGCGTCGCCGGTGCTGCTGCTCACGACCACCGAACTGGTCGCCGACATGTCAGGTCTCGGTACGCCGGTGCTGGATGCGGCGGCCGTATCCGGTCGGGAAAACGGGACTGCCACAGTGATTTCGGGACCGCGCCCTGACGACATCGCGCACATCATCTACACCTCCGGAACCACCGGGCAGCCCAAGGGCGTCGCCGTCACGCACCGCAACGTCACGCAGCTCTTCGCGGGGCTGGACATCGGGGTCGAATTGGCACCCGGGCAGGTGTGGGCGCAGTTCCACTCGTACTCGTTCGACTTCTCGGTGTGGGAGATCTGGGCGGCCCTGCTGCACGGCGGGCGCCTGGTGGTGGTGCCCGACACGGTGGTCCGCTCGCCGGATGAGTTCCACGCCTTGCTCGTTCGCGAGGGCGTCACGGTGCTCGCACAGACCCCGTCCGCGGTCAGTCTGCTGTCGCCGCAGGGCCTGGGGTCGATGGCCCTGCTGATCGGTGCCGAGGCGTGCCCGCCGGAACTGGTGGACCGGTGGGCGCCGGGACGCGTCATGCTCAACGTCTACGGGCCGACCGAGACGACCATGTGGGTGTCCAAGAGCACGCCGCTGGCGCCGGGATCCGGTGCGCCGCCGATCGGTTCGCCGGTCCCGGGTGCCGCGCTGTTCGTGCTCGACGAGTGGCTGCGGCCGGTGCGGCCGGGCGCGATCGGCGAACTCTATGTGGCGGGCCGCGGCGTCGGGGTCGGCTACTGGGGCCGATCCGCCTTGACCGCAACACGTTTCATGGCGTGCCCGTTCGGCGCGCCCGGAACGCGCATGTACCGGACGGGCGACCTGGCAAGCTGGGGTCCCGACGGGCAGCTGCGCTACCTCGGCCGCGCCGACGAACAGGTCAAGATCCGCGGCCATCGCATCGAACTGGGTGAAGTGCGGTCTGCCCTGGCGGCGGTGGCCGGTGTCGAGCAGGCGGTGGTGATCACCCGCGAGGACGAGGCCGGCGGCAAGCGCCTGGTCGGTTACGTCGTCGGGTCGGTGAATCCGGCGGGGGTGCGCGCCGCGCTGGCGCAGCGCCTGCCGGGCTACATGGTCCCGGCGGCCGTCATCGGCCTGCCGGAACTTCCCGTCACGGTCAACGGCAAGCTCGACACCCGCGCGCTGCCGGAACCGGAATACGTTGCGGGCGTGTACCGGGCGCCGGGCAGCCTCACCGAGGAGATCCTGGCCGGCGTCTACGCACAGGTGCTCGGCATCGAGCGGGTGGGCGTCGACGACTCGTTCTTCGATCTCGGCGGCGACTCACTGTCGACGATGCGGCTGGTCGCGGCGATCAACTCCGCACTGGACGTCGACCTGCCGGTCCGCGCGGTCTTCGAGGCGCCCACCATTGCCCAGCTGGCGCCGCGAATCGTCACGGGTGAGCGTGGTCTGCAACCGCTGACTGTGGCCGAGCGCCCCGACGTGGTGCCGCTGTCGTTCGCGCAGAACCGATTGTGGCTCGTCGACCAGGTGCAGGGACCCTCGCCGGTCTACAACATGGCGACGGCCCTGCGGATCGATGGACCACTCGACGTCGAAGCCCTCGGCGCTGCGCTGTCCGACGTCGTCGGCCGCCACGAGAGCCTGCGCACGCTGCTCACCGCGCCCGACGGCACGCCCCAGCAGGTCGTGATCCCCGCGGCGCGTGCCGATTTCGGCTGGGATGTCGTCGATGCCACGCAGTGGTCCGAGACCCGGCTGCACGACGCCCTCGAGGTGACCGCGCGGAGCACCTTCGACCTGGCCGTCGATATCCCGTTGCGGGCGCGCCTCTTCCGTGTCGGGGACGACGAACACGTCCTGGTGGCCGTGGTGCATCACATCGCCGCCGACGGCTGGTCGCTGCGGCCGCTGGTCGCCGACCTGGGACTGGCCTACGCCAGCCGCTGCGCCGGACAGGCGCCCGACTGGGCACCGCTACCGGTGCAGTACATCGACTACACGCTCTGGCAGCGCGCACAATTCGGCCATCTCGACGACAGCGGCAGCCGGGTGGCGGCGCAGCTGGCGTACTGGGAGGACGCGCTGGCCGGACTGCCCGAGCGCGTGCAGCTGCCCACCGACCGGCCGTACCCGCTGGTGGCCGACATGGCCGGCGCCACGGTCGCCGTGCAGTGGCCCGCCGAGTTGCAGGAGCAGGTGGCCCGGCTGGCCCGGGAGCACAACGCGACGACCTTCATGGTCGTGCAGGCCGCGCTCCTTGCGCTGCTGGCCAAGGTCAGTGCGAATGCCGATGTCGCCGTGGGCTTCCCGATCGCCGGACGACGCGATCCCGCACTCGACGATCTCGTCGGCTTCTTCGTCAACACCCTCGTGCTGCGTGCCGACCTGACCGGCGACCCGACATTCACCGACCTGCTGAACCAGGTCCGCAGCCGCAGCCTGGAGGCCTTCGAGCACCAGGACGTGCCGTTCGAGCTGTTGGTGGAGCGGCTGAACCCCGCCCGCAGCCTCACCCACCATCCGCTGGTGCAGGTCATGCTGTCGTGGCAGAACTTCACCGGCCTGACCGACCCCGCCGCCGGCTCCGGGTTGAAGGGTGTCGACGTCACGTCGATCCCGCTGGGCACCCAGTCCGCCCGCATGGACCTGACCTTCTCGCTGTCCGAACGCTGGACCGCGACAGGTGCACCCGCCGGCATCGGCGGTGAGGTGGAATTCCGGACCGACGTGTTCGACGCCGAAACCGTTGCCGCACTGGTCAACCGGATGGAGCTGCTGCTGGCGGACATGACGGCTGAACCGCGGCAGGCGCTGTCGTCGGTGAGTCTCGTCGACGCCGCCGAACAGGACCGCCTCGACGAGCTCGGGCATCGTGCGGTGCTCACCGCGCCGGCCGGGGCAGCCGTCTCCCTCCCCGAGCTTTTCGCCGCCCAGGTGGCCCGCACACCCGACGCGGGGGCGCTCACCTGGCAGGGCCGGACCCTGACCTATGCGGAACTGGACTCGGCGGCAAATCGGTTGGCGCACAGGTTGATCGATCTCGGCGCCGGTCCGGGACAGACGGTGGCATTGCTGTTCCACCGCTCGGCCGACGCCATCGTCTCGATCCTCGCGGCCCTCAAGGCCGGGGCGGCGTACCTGCCGATCGACCCCGCACTGCCGTCGGCGCGCATCGAGTTCATGCTCGGCGACGCCGCGCCGGTCGCCGCCGTCACCACCGGCGATCTGGCCGAGCGCTTGGCCGGATTCGACCGGCCGGTCCTCGACGTCGCCGACACCGACATCGAGAACCAGCCCGCCACAACGCCTCCGGCGCCGGACGCGGGTGACGTCGCGTACCTGATCTACACCTCGGGCACCACCGGTGTACCCAAGGGTGTTGCCATCACACACCGCAACGTGGTGGGGCTGCTGGGTGAGCTGAAAGACCAACTGCCGACGGCACGCGTATGGAGCCAGTGGCACTCGCTGGCCTTCGACGTGTCGGTGTGGGAGATCTTCGGGGCCCTGCTGCACGGCGGGCGTCTGGTCGTGGTGTCCGAGACGGTCGCCCGCTCGCCGGAAGAACTGCACGAGCTGTTGGTCACCGAGGGTGTCACGATGCTGACGCAAACCCCCTCCGCCGCAATGATGTTGTCGCCGGCGGGGCTGGAGTCGACGTCGCTGGTGGTCGCGGGCGAGGCCTGCCCGCCCGAGCTCGTCGACCGGTGGGCGACCGACGGCACCCGAGCGGGCCGCGTCATGCTCAACGCCTACGGCCCCACCGAGGCCACCATCTACGCCGCGGTCAGCGCGCCGCTCACCGCGGGTTCGTCCGTCGTACCAATCGGCACGCCGGTGTCGGGCGCGGCGTCCTTCGTCCTGGACGAGCGGCTGCGCCCCGTACCGGTCGGCGTGGTCGGCGAGTTGTACGTCGCCGGCTCGGGTGTCGCGGCCGGATACGTGCGGCGCGGCGGGCTGACCGCATCGCGCTTCGTGGCGTGCCCGTTCGGCGCCCCGGGACAACGCATGTACCGCACCGGCGACCTCGTCCGGTGGGGCGCCGATGGCCAGCTGCAGTACCTCGGCCGTGCCGACGAACAGGTCAAGATTCGCGGCTACCGCATCGAACTGGGCGACGTGCAAACGGCCCTAGCCGGTCTCGCCGGCGTCCGCCAGGCCGCGGTGATCGTGCGCGAGGACCGTCCCGGCGACAAGCGACTCGTCGGCTACATCACCGGTACCGCCGACCCGGCCGAGGCGCGGACCGCGGTGGCCAAACATCTTCCGGCGTACATGGTTCCGGCCGTCGTGGTCGCGATGGCGACGCTGCCGCTGACGCCGAACGGCAAGCTGGACCGCCGCGCGCTCCCGGCCCCGACGTACGGCAATGCCGATCAGTACCGGGCGCCGCGAACCCCGGTCGAGGAGACGCTGGCCGCGGTCTACGCCGACGTCCTCGGCGTCGACCGGGTCGGCGTGGACGACTCGTTCTTCGAACTGGGCGGCGACAGCATCATGTCGATGCAGGTGGTGGCCCGGGCGCGGGCGGCCGGTCTGAGCTGCCGTCCGCGCGACGTCTTCGTCGAGCAGACGGTGGCGCGCTTGGCCCTGGTGGTCGAAACCGTCGGCGACACTGCCGATGTAGCCGACGCCGGGGTCGGCCCGGTGGTCCCCACACCGATCATGCGGTGGCTGGCACGCGTGGACGGGCCGACGGATCAGTTCAACCAGACCATGGTGGTGCAGGCCCCGGCGGGCGTCACCGAGGCCGACGTCGCAATCCTGTTGCAGGCCTTGGTGGACCGGCACGCCATGCTACGGCTGCGGGCCGACGCCGACTGGTCGCTGCAGGTGCCCGACGCGGGCGCTGTCGATGCCAGGGACTGCCTGCACACGGTTGACGAGCTGACCGAAGACGCGGTCATCGCGGCACGGTCGCGGCTGAATCCGGCGGCCGGCGTGATGCTCAGCGCGCTGTGGGTGGCGCCGGCGCGTCAGCTCGTGCTGATCATCCACCACCTCGCGGTGGACGGCGTGTCGTGGCGAATCCTGTTGGAGGACTTGAACGTCGCGTGGCTGCAGTCCCGCGCGGGGCAGCCCGTCGAACTGCCGGCGAGCGGCACGTCGTTCCAGCGCTGGGCGCAGGTCCTCGTCGAACACGCGGCGGCGCCCGAGGTGGTTGCGCAGGCGGACGCCTGGCGACAGGCAGCGGCGACGCCCGCATTGTTGCCCGCCGTGCAGCCGGAGCGGGACACCTTCGCCACGGCCGGGCAGCTCTCGGTGACGCTGGACGACGTCGACACCGTGCAGACGCTGCTACGGGAGGCACCGGCGGCGTTCCACGCCGGCATCAACGACGTCCTGCTGATCGGATTCGCCTTGGCGATAGCCGAATTCGCCGGTAGTGGCCGCACCATCGGCATCGACGTGGAAGGCCACGGCCGGCATGACGAGATCACCGAGAACGTCGATCTGTCGCGCACCGTCGGCTGGTTCACCACCAAGTACCCGATGGCCGTCACGGTCGGGGACCTCTCCTGGACCCAGGTGGCCTCCGGTGATGCCGCCCTGGGCGCGGTGCTCAAGGACGCCAAGGAGCAGCTGCGCGCACTGCCCGACGGCCTGACCTACGGCCTGCTGCGCTACCTCAACGACGACGTCGATCTCGAAACCGACGACCCGGCAATCGGATTCAACTACCTGGGCCGCCTCGGTGGTGGGTCCGAGCTGTCCGACGAGCTGTGGCAGGTCGGCCGGGACGGTGCGGCAGCAGCTGAGGTCACCGGTCTGGCGACCGCGGTACCGATGCCGCTGATGCACACTCTCGAGCTCAACGCCGGCACAGTCGACACCGACGCCGGCCCGCAGCTGCACGCCAATTGGACCTGGGCGCCGTCGGCGCTCGACGGCGACCAGGTCGAGCGGCTCAGCCGCCTGTGGTTCGACGCGCTGACCGGCATCTGCGCCCTGGTGCGTGCGGGCGGCGGCGGTCTGACGCCGTCGGATATCGCACCGGCCCGCCTGAGCCAGCAGCAGATCGACGAGCTGGAGCGCACGCACCCCGTCGCCGACATCCTGCCGGTGACGCCGCTGCAGCAGGGTCTGCTCTTCCACGCCGCACAGCTGGGCGCCGACGCCGATCTCTATGCGGTGCAACTGGATCTGACACTCGCCGGTCCCCTCGACGCGGAGCAGCTGCGGACCGCCGTGCAGACGGTGGTGCAGCGGCACCCGAACATCGCGGCCCGTTTCTACGCCGGACTCGATGTGCAGGTCATCCCGGCGGCGCCCGACGTTGCCTGGCGGGTGCTGGACGCAGCCGACGACGAGGTCACGCACATTTGCGCCGCCGAGCGTGCCGCGGTGTGCGACCTCAGCGACCAGCCGCCGTTCCGGGTTGCATTGATCCGCACCGGCGAACACCGGCACCGGTTGGTGCTCACCAACCACCACGTCGTGATGGACGGCTGGTCACTGCCGGTCCTGCTTCGCGAGATCTTCGCGGGCTATCACGGTTACCGGCTGCCTGCGCCGGTTCCGTACCGCCGCTTCGTCACGTGGCTCGCCGATCGGGATCTCGATGCCGCACGCATCGCGTGGGCCGAGGTGCTGGCGGGTGTCGACACCCCGACACTGGTCGCAGCGCGGTCCGCATCGGGTGGTCGCGGCGTGAAATCCGCTGCGCTGTCGGCCGAAACCACACACGCCGTCGCAGAACTGGCGCGGGCGCGCCACACCACCGTCAACGTGGTCCTGCAGGCCGCCTACGCGCAGCTGCTCATGCAGCTGACCGGCCGCCACGATGTGGTGTTCGGAACCGCGGTGTCGGGCCGCCCGACCGACGTGGCCGGGGCGGACGAGATGGTCGGCCTGATGATCAACACCGTGCCGGTACGCGCCACCGCGACCGCGGTCACCACCGTGGCCGAACTGCTCGACCAGATGCAGGATGCGCACAACCGCACGCTCGACCACCAGCATCTGTCACTCGCCGAGATGCACCGGATCACCGGTCAGGACCGGCTTTTCGACACGCTGTTCGCGTATGAGAACTACCCGCTGGGTGCCGCCGCGTCAGGCGGCGTCGGGGACCTGACCATCACCGAGTTCAGCAGCCATGAGCAGAACCACTATCCGTTGACGGTGCAGGCCATGCCGGGCGAAGAACTCGGCCTGCGCCTCGAGTACGACACCGCGGTATTCGATGCAGCCGCCATCGACAGGCTCGTCGAGCGGTTCGAACGCGTGCTGGTCGCGATGACCACCGTGCCCAGCGGGCGGCTCGCGTCGGTGAATCTGCTTGCCGCCGAGGAGCGCTCGCAGCTGGACCGGATCGGCAACCGCGCCGCCACAGCCGACGTACCCGCATCGATTCCGGCACTTTTCGCCGCCCAGGTCGACCGCACCCCGGATGCTGTCGCGCTCACCGGACCGGACGGCGCGCTGACCTACCGCGACCTCGACGCGGCCTCGAACCGGTTGGCGCACCGGCTGATCGACGCCGGCGCCGGTCCTGGCCAGACCGTGGCACTGCTGTTCCCCCGGTCGATCGACGCGGTCGTGGCGATCCTCGCGGTCCTCAAGACCGGGGCGGCGTACCTGCCGATCGATCCGGCACTGCCGGCGGAGCGGCTCACGTTCCTGCTGTCCGACGCGGCACCGAGCGTCGCCGTCACCACCGCAGAATTGGCCGGCCGGCTCGGCGCGTTCCACGGCCCGATCGTCATCGGCTCCGCCGGTGAAAACGGGCCCGCCACAAGGCTTCCGGACCCGGATGCCGACAGCATCGCGTACCTGATCTACACCTCCGGTACCACCGGTGTGCCCAAGGGAGTTGCGGTGGCGCACCGCAACGTGGCCCGGCAGTTCGGGGTACGACTCGCGGGCCTGCCTGCTGACCCGGTGTGGACGCAGTGCCATTCGTACGCGTTCGACTTCTCGGTATGGGAGATCTGGGCCGCGCTGCTGCACGGCGGCCGACTGGTGATCGTGCCGGAGGCCGTGACCGCGAGCCCGGACGAATTCCAGCGCCTGCTCGTGGCCGAGCACGTCAACGTGCTCACCCAAACCCCTTCCGCAGCAGGCGCGTTGGTGCCCGACGCGCTGGCGCCACTGGCTCTGCTGCTCGGCGGCGAGGCGTGCCCGGCCGATCTGGTCGACCGCTGGACGGCGTGCGGGCACACCGTGATCAACGCCTACGGCCCCACCGAGACCACGGTGTACGCGGCGGTGACCGAACCGCTGACAGCCGGCGGGCGTTCGGTACCGATCGGCACGCCGGTACCCGGCACGGCGTTGTTCGTGCTGGACGGCTGGTTGCGCCCGGTTCCCGCGGGCATTGTCGGTGAGCTGTACGTCGCGGGTGCCGGCGTGGGCGTCGGCTACGCCGGCCGGTCGGAGCTGACCGCCGGCCGGTTCGTCGCCTGCCCGTTCCGCGGTGTGGGGGAGCGGATGTACCGCACCGGCGACCTCGTGCGCTGGGACGACGACGGCCGGCTGCACTACGTCGGCCGGGCCGACGAGCAGGTCAAGATTCGTGGTTTCCGCATCGAACTCGGCGAAGTACAAACGGTTTTGGCGGCGCTCGACGGCGTGGACCAGGTGGCGGTGATCGTGCGCGAGGACCGCGCCGGCGACAAACGCCTCGTCGGATACATCACCGGCACCGCCGATCCCGCGGCATTGCGCGCTCAGCTCGCCGACCTGCTGCCGGCCCATGCGGTCCCGGCCGCCATCGTCGCGCTGCCGGCGCTGCCGGTCACGACCAACGGCAAGCTCGATGTCCGCGCGCTGCCCGCACCCGAATACCGCGCGGGCGCCCACCTGGCTCCGCGCACGGCCACCGAGGTCGCGCTGGCCGCCGTCTACGGCCGGGTCCTCAGCGTCGAGCGGGTCGGCGTGGACGAGTCGTTCTTCGACCTCGGCGGCGACAGCATCTCGGCGATGCGCCTCGTCGCGGCCGTCCGCGCCGACCTCGGCATCGAGCTGTCGGTGACGACGGTGTTCGAGGCACCCACGGTGCAGGCGCTCACCGAGCGGCTGACGAAGGACGGCGCGGCCGGGCCGGAGATCGCACCGGTGCAGGTGCTGGGGACCGGTACGGGCGTCCCACTGTTCTGCCTGCACGCGGTCAGCGGCATCAGCTGGCCGTACCAGGTGCTCGGCGGCTACGTCGACGGTCCGATCGTCGGCATTCAGCAGCCGGCCACGGACACCCCGGGATCGCTGAGGGACATGGCGGCGACGTACGCCGACCGGATTCAGGCCGCACAGCCGTCCGGTCCGTACCACCTGCTGGGGTGGTCGTTCGGCGGTGTCGTCGCGCATGCCGTCGCGGTCGAGCTGCAGCGGCGCGGCGTCCCTGTCGCTCGGTTGGTACTGCTCGACGCCGAGCCGAGCCTGCGCGTCGCGAACCAGGCGGTCGACCGGGACCAGTTGGCCGGCATCGTGGACGACGGCTTGATGGACCTGTTGGTGCGCAACTTCGACACCAACGTCGCGCTGTACCGGGAGCACGAGGCCGGGCGGTTCGACGGAGATGTCGTGGTGATCGCGGCCGCCCGAGGCGACGACGCTCGCGGCGCCTTCCTCGCACAGAGCTGGCGCCCGCACGTGGCCGGCACCGTCACGGTGCACGAGGTGCGGCGCGGGCACCATGAGATGCTGACCGTCGAAGCGCTTGCCGAGTACGGCAGGTATCTGAGCGGTGAGGCAACGTGATAGCTCGGTCGGGCAAGGGTGTGTTCGCCGGGGCTTTCGAGCTGCTGGCGCGATTGGTGCTACGCCGGCCCTGGGCCGTGATCGGCGCCTGGCTGCTGCTCGTCGTGGCGCTGTCGGCGGCCGTGCCGCCGCTGATGAAGCTGGCGAGCGACAGGAACCAGGAGCTGCTGCCGAGCAATTCCGCGGTCATGGCGGCGACCCGGGACATGACTTCCGCGTTCCATGAACCCGGAATCCAGAACATCGCGCTGGTGGTCCTCACCGACGAGAACGGCCTGACCAAGGCCGACGAAGACGTCTACCGCACCCTGGTCGACAGCCTGCACCGCGACACCGCCGACGTGGTGATGGTGCAGGACTTCATCTCGCAGCCGCCGATGCGAGAAGTGTTGGCCAGCAAGGACAACAAGGCGTGGTTCATCCCGGTCGGTATCCGGGGTGAGCTCGGGTCGCCTGAGTCCAGCGAGGCGTACAAACGCGTCGTCGGCATCGTCGACCACACCGTCTCCGGCTCGACCCTGACGGTCCACATGACGGGCCTGACGGCCACAGTCGCCGAACGCGAACAGCTCGGGTTGCGTGATCTGCGAGTCATCGAGACCGCCACGGTCGTCATGGTGCTGCTGATTCTCTTTGTGGTGTACCGCAATATCGTCACCATCCTGGTGCCGCTGGCGACCATCACGGTGTCGCAGGCCGCCGCGACACAGGGCGTGGCAGCCCTGGCGACGTGGGGTCTGCCCATCTCGCAGCAGACCGTCGTGTTCATGAGCGCCATGATGATCGGCGCCGGCGTGGACTACGCCGTCTTCCTGATCAGCCGCTACCACGAATACCTCAGGCAGGGACTCGATTCCGATGAGGCCGTGGCGCGGGCGCTGACCGCCATCGGCAAGGTGATCGCGGCGTCGGCGGCCACCGTCGCGGTGACGTTCCTGGGCATGAGTTTCACCAGCCTGAAGGTTTTCTCGACCACCGGCCCGGCGCTGGCGGTCACGATCGCGGTGGCGTTCCTGTCGTCGATCACGCTGTTGCCGGCGATCCTGACGCTCGTCGGGCGGCGCGGCTGGGCCAGGCCTCGCAAGGAATTGACCAGCCGCTTCTGGCACCGGTCCGGCATCAACATCGTGCGGCGCCCCGTGGTGCATCTGGTCGGCAGCCTCGTCGTGCTGATCGCGCTCGCCGCCGGCGTCGGCTGGCTGCACACCAGCTACGACGCCCGCACGGCGCTGCCCGCGTCGGCGGAGAGCAATATCGGCATGGCCGCCATCGAGCGGCACTTCCCGGCGAGTGTGACGGCGCCGCAGTACCTTTTCGTCCAGTCGCCGCACGACCTGCGGACGACCAAGGGCCTCGCCGACCTCGAACAGATGGCGCAGCGCGTCGCGCAGCTGCCCGATATCGCCGCCGTCCGCGGCGTCACCCGGCCCACCGGCGCCCCGTTGGAACAGGCGACGCTGAGTTACCAGGCCGGCGAGATCGGCGACAAACTCGCGGAAGCCACCAACAAGATCAACGGCAGTGTCGACCAACGACAGGCTCTGGTCGGCGGCGCGGGCAAGCTCGCCGACAGCCTGGCCACCGTGCGCACACAGCTGACCAAGACCATGGGCGTGCTCGACAACCTGAACAAGAGCATGGCGAGCATCAAGGACCAGCTGGAGAGCTCGCAGGAATTCCAGGACGCGCAGCGGCAGCTGGACAGCGTGCGCAATTCCGGTGACGTGCCGAACATCCCGCCGCGGTCGGGCAGCCAGAACTTCCAGGACATGGTCGCCATGGCCGATGCGCTGCTGCAGCAGCGCAAGGACAACCCCGGCTGCGATGCCGATCCGGATTGTGCGGGGCAGCGCGACCAACTGCAGCGGCTCTCGGACGGGTTGCACAAGATGCAGCCGTCGTTGGATTCCGCGGCCAAAGCCCTTCGCTCCCTTGGCGGTGCCGGCGGCAGTGGCGGCGCCAGCAGCCCGGGCGGCATGAAGCAGAACATGGCCGCCCTGCAGGAGGGCGCCAACGCCCTGGCCGAGGGCAGCCGCAAGATCGCCGAAGGGCTGCGCGTCCTCGACGATCAGACCAAGCAGCTCGGCGAAGGTCTTTCGCACGCGTCGGCATTCCTGCTGGCGATGAAACTGCACGCGTCCGAGCCGGGAGCCGCGGGCTTCTACATCTCCCCGGAAATCCTGGGCAACGACAAATTCAAGGATCTGGCCCGGGTTTTCATGTCGCCGGACGGGCATTCGGCGCGGTACCTGGTCGAGTCCAAGCTCAACCCGTACGACACCAAGGCCATGGATCAGGTCAAGGCGATTCTCGCCGCCGCGCAAGGCGCCCAGGCGAATACGTCGCTGGCGGACGCCAAGATCGCGATGTCGGGCATGACGCCGTACTACGCGGAACTGCGCGACTACTTCAACAAGGACCTGCGGTACATCGTGCTGATGACCGTCATCGTGGTCTTCCTGATTCTGGTGCTGCTGCTGCGGGCCGTCGTCGCGCCGCTGTATCTCGTTGGCACCGTGATCCTCTCGTGCCTGTCGTCGCTCGGCATCGGCGTCATCGTGCTGCAGATCCTCGGCGGTCAGCCCATGGCGGCGAGCACCCCGGGCATGGCCTTCATCGTGCTGGTGGCCGTCGGCGCCGACTACAACATGCTGCTGATCTCCCGGATCCGAGACGAGTCCCCGAACGGCATCCGCTCGGGCGTCATCCGCACCGTGCGCAGCACCGGCAGCGTGATCACCTCTGCCGGAATGATTTTCGCCGCACCCATGTTCGCCATGCTGTTCAGCAGCATCGGCTCGATGGTGCAGGGCGGCTTCATCATCGGCGTGGGCCTGCTGATCGACACCCTCATCGTCCGCACCGTCACGGTGCCGGCGCTCGCCGTGCTGGTCGGCAAGTACAACTGGTGGCCGTCGCGGACCAAGCGGAACCCGGCGCCCGCCCTGAGCTAGCGTGGGGACATGGCCGATCTGCTCGCGCTGACCCCCTCGTTGTACCGACTGCGGATCCCCGGTGAGAGTGCACATCTGCTCAATTGCTACCTGCGACTCGACCCCGACGGCGTGACGCTCGTCGATACCGGCTGGCCCGACAGCGCCGCGCTGATCGCCGACGCCCTCGCCGCGCTGGGCCGCGGGGCCGCCGACGTGAAACGCATTGTGCTGACGCACTTTCACGAGGACCACTGCGGCAGCGCCGCCGAGATCACCGGCTGGTCAGGTGCCGAAGTCATTGCCGGAGAGCGTGATTCGTCATACATCACAGGTGCCGCCGACGGGCCGATACCGGTTCTCACCGATGCCGAACGGACACTGCGGCCAGACTTCGACGCCGCACCGCACGGCCCGGCCTGCCGTGTCGACCGCACGGTCGCCGATGGCGACGTCCTCGACTTCGGTGGCGGCGCCCGCGTCATCGCCGTACCGGGGCACACCCCGGGCAGTATCGCGCTGTACCTACCGGACGACGATGCCGTGCTCACCGGCGACGCCGTCGCCGAGGTGAACGGTCAAGTGGCGGTGGGCGTCTTCAACACCGACCGGCCCGCCGCGGTCCGGGCCGCGGGCACCATCGCCGCGACCGGCGCCCGCATCGCCGGGTTCGGCCACGGCGAGGCGATCATCGGCGATGCCGCCGGACGCATCGCCGCGGCCGTCGACCTGTTCGCGTGAATCTGCGGCCAGCAGGCCATCTACAGCGTTGCCGCCCGACAATCCATTCTTCACCAGCGACGCGCCGACGGTGGTCGGCGGGGCACTCACCGGCCTCGATGCACACGTGGGCCGAGGCGGCAGCCTGCCGGGGCTGACCCCGGACTCCGTCAAGGACATCGGTAAGGCTGCCAGATACGGCGGGCCAGCTCTGGGACTATTGACAACAATGTACAAGTTTGCCGCTGCGCCGACTCCGCATGAGGCCTGTGTCGCAGGCATCTCTGGGGTTTTCGGGGTTGGCGGCGATTACGCCGGAGGCTGGGGCGGTGCAAAGCTTGGTGCCGTAGTCGGTGCGCCGTTTGGGCCCGAGGTGGCGGCGTTTACAGTGCCAGTGTTTGCGGTCGGGGGTGCGTTCGGCGGGGGCAAGGGAATGGAGTGGATAGGAAATCAGGTTGGTGGTGCATTTTGCCCGAAATAGAATTAAAGATGCCCGAGCACTGGAAAAATCCAAGAGTGGCCGCGAATTTTTCTATCTCGGTTTTTGCGGTTCTCGTTGCACTTTGCCTCATCTGGGTTCTCTATCTACTTGGCCGTCGTGATTATCTAACTTCTGTATTCGCTGTCGGACTACTACTGTGTTTCCTGTTTCTGCTTGTTTTGGCACTACAGGTTCGGCTGGGTCGCGTTGCTCCTCAGGCAACCAGTGAAGCCGACGGCACATATTTCCGTCCGCCACACGCAAAGACCCGGTTCCTGGAGCTATCGATTGCCAGTGCGATAGTTAGTGGAATTTCTTTTGTTTGCTACGTTCCTAGCGGGCGGCTCGCAATCGGAATCGGTGGGGCCAGGCAAATCTATTACCCCATTATTGTTGCCGGACTGGTGTGTTGGTTTGCCTACCTTCTCCTGCGAGGCAGGTCGAACGGTTGGGGATATCTGAAACTGTCGCCGGAAGGGTTTGAGGTCTCAAACTCCGTAACCACGACCGCCAGTGGAGCGTGGGATGACGTGGTGGATGTCATTGACCAGGCGCCCAAGGGCAAGGCCGTGAGCTGTCCGGCGGTGATGGTGATGAGAGATGGTGAAACGCAGACCATCAACAGCTTGCCTACCTACCAGGCGAATGGAGCTGCGCTCTACTGGGCTATCCGGCATTACTGGCTGTATCCGGAGAACCGCGGTGAGCTCGCCAATGGCCGGGCGATCGAACGGTTGCGGGCGCAGGACTTCGCGGTCGAATGATCCGTCGAGGCGGGCTTCGCAAGTGGTGGCTGGTGGCTGGTGCGCTGGCTTTGGTTGCTGCGGTGGTGGCTGCCGTGATCGTCGTCCAGCGTCCGGTCGACGGCAGGCCACAGTCTGCGCCACCGTTGGCTACCGCAGAGCAGTTGGGGTTGCCCAAACAGTTGTTGCTGTCTCAGTCGATGCGGAAGCAACCGGTGTTCGGCTGGCACGTGACGGCAGCCGAGCTGGGGCTGCCGGCAGATTCGATGATCCATCCGGCCGGCAATGTGGGGGACCGTGGATTCTTTCTCGGTGCCTCGAGCGACGGGTGGCGAGTTGTCGGGGTCAACGTGGCGGATGGTCACCGGCTGTTCGCTCCGGTTCGGCTGGGCCCCAACGCACGCGCGGCCAGTACTCGCTGTTTCGTGAATGGGCCGGCGGCGGTGTTGTGCGTATGGGAGGCTTCGGGACAGCCGCGGCGGGCGTGGGTCGTCAACACCGAGACTGGGGCCGTGATGTTCGACGGCCCGACAGAATTACGAGCATACGGATCAGGTCCCGAACCACGCTTGAGCCAGGTAGGTGACTACGTGGTTGCCGCGGTGCCGGACAGTGGTGTTCATGGGGTCGGCCCGCATGCCGAGCTCACATGGTTTGTCCCTGGCGATGGTCTGCTCGGGGATTCTGCGGGACCCAATTCGGACCTTCAGCCGATGAACTTTGCATCGCAAGGTGTATTCAGGGCGCCGGACATCGTTTTCTCGGTTGCCGACGGCGCCTCGGTGAAGCCTTCAGCGGGGCGTGACGCATCAGTCGGAGGTGCCATCGTCTACGCCGGTGGGTTCGGGTTCAGCTATCACGATCAAGACGGCACGGAACGCGTTGCGCTGCTTGATGAATCCGGCCGGTTATCGGCGCAGATGGCCGGAGGCCTTGTGAATACCTCGCCCGACGTGCCGATCGTGGAGGACGAGTCGCAGCTTCGAGTCGTCACGATGAGTGGGCGGCAACTGCTCGAAATCCCCAAGCCGACGTTACGGCTCTACGCACGGCTCATCGGTACGACCCTGTACGTCGCCTCCGACAAGCGGCTTCGAAGTTGGCAGCAATTCGACCTGCGAACGGGCGCCAAGGGAAAGGCCTGCGATGCCGAAGGCCTGTCCACCAGCTACATCGGCTCTGATGGCGCGATCGCCATCCTGACGGGCGAGCCATCACCGGTCGCCTATGGCATGGATATGGCGACATGTGAAACCGCGTGGGCCATGCCAGGCACAAGCTCCCCAGACGTGACTGTGCGGGAAGTATGGAGGGTCAACACCACGCTGTTGGGGCGCGGCGCGAACGACTTGTTTTCACTTGTGCCGCAGCCTAAATGAGCTGGAGCTAGTGGAAATCCCTGGGCATTCTCGGCGCGCTCGGTGGGACAGCTAGGCGGTGACGGTCAGCTCGACGCGCCCGTCGGTACCGAGGGTCTCGCGCTCGGCCAGCGCGGAGGTCTTGGCGACGAGCCGGACCCGGTCGGCGCGGAACAGGTCTTCGGAGTATTCGAACGGCCGCCCGCCCGCATCCGAGGCGACGCGCGTCATCGCCAGCAGGGGAGTGCGCGTGGGGATTTCGAGCCAGGATGCTTCGCGTGGATTGGCGCTGACGACTTCGATGCTCTCGACCGACGTCACCGGCCTGAGGTCGTAGCGGACCGCCAGGATGTCGTAGAGCGACCCGCCGAGCGGTTGCTCCAGCAGGTCCGGCACGAGGTCGGCGGGGAAATGCGCGCAGTCGACCGACAGCGGGAAGCCGTCGGCGTAGCGCAGGCGCTGTACGACAACGAGTTCGGTGTCGGGGGCGACGCCCAGGCGTTGCGCCTCGATGGCCGTGGCGCCGCGCAGGGCCGTCGACAACACCCGGCTGCGGGTCGTGGAATGACCGCCCTGCTTGAGCCGATTCGGCAGGCCCGACAGCTCGGCGACGTTGCGCTCCACGAGCACGGTCTTGATGAACGTGCCGCCCGCGCGGCCGCTGCGCCGTTCCAGGATGCCGGCACGGCTCAGCGGCACCAGGGCGCTGCGCAGCGTCGCCCGCGAGACGGAGAACTGCTCGGCCATCTCGCGTTCGGAACCGAGACGGTCACCGGGACGGAGCGTTCCGGCGTCGAGCATGCTGACGATGCGGCGCCGCACATCCTCGGCTACTGGGCCACCTTCGGACTCGTCCATGTCGTTCACCGTACCGACCTGTTGTCACCCGGCGACGGCGTCCAGCGATTCCGGCAGGATTTGCCCGCCGTCGACGACGATCGACTGGCCCGTCAGGTAGCGGGCCTCGTCGCTGGCCAAGAACGCGGCGAGGTGACCGATGTCTTGCGGAGTGCCCAGCGTCCCGGCGGGGATGGAGCGGGCCATGCCGGCGATGTAGTCCTCGCCCATCTCCTGCAGCCCCTCGGTGAGGATGTTGCCGGGCAGGATGGCGTTGACGGTGATGTGCTTCGCCGCGAGTTCGATTGCGGCGGTGCGCATGAAGCCCAGCTGTGCGGCCTTGGACGCGCCGTAGTGCGACCAGCCGGGGAAGCCCGTCACCGGACCGGTGATCGACGAGGTGATGATGACGCGCCCGGCGCCGCTGCGGGTGAGCGCCTCGAGACAGGCCTGCACGCTGTAGACGGTGCCCTTGACGTTGACGTCGAGCACGGTGGCGAGATCGTCGGGCGTCATGGTGGCCAGCGGTGCCTCGGGGAAGATGCCGGCGTTTGCGCACAGCACGTCGATACCGCCGAAGGCGTCGACGGCGGCCTCGGCCATCGCCTGGCAGGACCGGGGATCGGCGACATCGACGGAGACCCCGATGACCTTGCCGGACCCGAGCCCGTCGAGGCCGGCAACGGCGGTGTCGAGGTCGTGCAGTGAGCGGGCCGCCACGGCGACATTGGCGCCTGCGGTGGCGAACACCGCGGCGATGCCGTAGCCGATGCCCTTGGTGGCGCCGGTGACGATGACGTTCTTGTTGGTGAGATCGAACATGGTGCGCGTGTCCTGTCAGTGGGAGAGAGTGGGAGCGGTCGCGGGCACATCGACCCGGAACCACGATGGGTCGGTGAGGTAGGCCTGCGCCAATTGTGCTGTGCCGGAGGCATATCGGTGGCCGAGCCGCTGTGCCGGTTCCGATTCGGGATGGCTGCCGATCCAGGCCGTGAGCATCAGGCGGCGCAGCATGACGAACGTCGGGATTTCGGCGAGATCGGCGGCGGCGATGTCGCGGACGCTGCGGTAGCCCGCGAGCCATTCGTCGATGATGCGGGCGGCGTCCGGGGTGTCCTCGACGAACGACACCACCGCCCCGAGGTCGGCGAGGTACCACGACCAGCCGCAGTCGTCGAAGTCGATGACGGTGATCTTGCCTTTGTGCACCATCAGGTTGGACATCCGCAGGTCGGCGTGGACCAGTCCGAAACGGTCGGGGCCCATGCCGTAGTCGGTGAGGCGTTCGATGACCTTGCGCTCGGCCTCTTCGATGACGGCGGCATCGCCGGCGGACAGGGCCGGCGCGTCACGCCAGTCACCCCACCGGCCCGCGGCGCCGAGCATGGTGTCGAGGTCCCATCGGAAGCGCGTGAAGGCCTCCGGACGCTGCCAGCGCTGGACGTGCTCGTGCAGCGTGGCGGTGATCGCGCCCAACTCGCTGAAGCTGATGTCGGAGGCGTCGTCCTCGGCGATGGTGCCTTCCACGAAGGTGAACAGGTCGACGAGACAGCTCTCGTCGCCGATGCGGGCCTCCACCACGCGCCGCCCGTCGGGGGCGGGAATCACCTGTGGCGTCGTGATGGCGGAGTCGCGGCGCAGGCTCTCCATCCAGTCGAGTTCGGATTCGATGGCGGCCAGCGAGTGGTAGCCCGGCCGGTGCACGCGCAGGACCTGGCGTTCGGTCCCCGATTCCACCAGGAAGGTGCCGTTCTCCGAGTAGCTCAGCAGCGTCACGGTTGCCGAATCGAGCCCGTAGTGCGGGAGCGCGGCGTGCGCGAAGCGTTCGTAGTCGGTGGCGGCCATGTCGCTCATTGTGGCTCTCCTGAACTGGCGGTGTGGGCACGGTCACTATTTGGTCTGGTCAGTTGTAGCGCACTTTGGCCCGAAAGTGAACCAAAACCGAAAATTGGTAACGACAGCTTTACGGGCCGGAAATATGGCGCCGTTGCGGCAGACCGCGCAGCAAGTGTGCAGGTAGTTCGGGTATTGACCGCTATGGGACGGTCTGGTACGAATAGCCCTGTGCCGATGGCGTGGGGGTCCATTGGTCCATCGGATAGCTGAAGTGCCGCTCGACGAAGCAGACCAAATAAACCCAAAACCGGCCAGCGTGGCCCGGACTCATCTCCCATCAGATCGGATCGGTTAGCACCCATGAGTGAAATCGACGACCACCCACGAACCGCCCCGCTGACTTCGGCGCCGCCCGACGGCGGCCCCGGCGTGCAGCGCCTCAAACCCAACGCCGTCGGCTTGATCGGCGTGCTGTTCATGGCGGTGGCCACCGCCGCCCCGATCACCGCGATGGTCGGCAACGTCCCGATCGCCGTCGGGTCCGGTAACGGTGCGGCAGCCCCCGCCGGGTACCTGATTGCGACGATCGTGCTCGGCCTCTTCGCTGTCGGCTATGCGGCGATGTCGAAGCACATCACCGCCACCGGGGCGTTCTACGGCTACATCTCGCACGGACTCGGGCGGGTGCTCGGTCTGTCGGCCGGCTTCCTGACGGTCCTGGCATACGTGGTTTTCGAGGCATCTCTGGTCGGCATCTTCTCGTTCTTCTCGCGGGACTTGTTCGCATCACTGTTCAACGTCCACCTGCCGTGGTTGCTGTTCGCCATCGTGATGATCGTCGCCAACGCGGTGCTCACCTACTTCGATGTCAACCTGGCCGCGAAAGTGCTTGGCGGCCTGCTGATCACCGAGATCGTGATGTTGACGCTGATGGCTGGTTCGGTGGTCGTCAGCGGCGGTGGTCCGGAAGGCTGGTCGCTGTCATCACTCAACCCGATCAACGGGCTCAAGGGGCTCGACGCCGTCGTCCCGAACGTCAGCGGCGCGGGCACCATGGCCGTGGTCGGCTCCGCCGGAATCGGCTTGTTCTTCGCCTTCTGGTCCTGGGTCGGTTTCGAGTCCAGTGCCATGTACGGCGAAGAGTCCAAGAACCCCAAGAAGATCATCCCGATCGCGATCATGTCGTCGGTGCTCGGCATCGGGGCGTTCTACATCGTGGTGTCGTGGCTGGCGATCGTGGGCACCGGACCCAGCAAATCCATTGCGCTGGCGCAGGATACAAACACCGCCGGTGAAATCTTCTTCACCCCGGTGCGCGAGCACCTCGGCGGCTGGGCCGTGACCATGTTCCAGATCCTGCTCACCACCGGCTCCTACGCGTGCGGCATGGCCTTCCACAACTGCGCAGCCCGCTACATCTACGCGCTCGGCCGCGAAGACATCCTGCCCAGAACCGCGAAAACCATTGGCCGTACCCACCAAATCCACGGCTCCCCGCACGTCGCGGGCTTCGTGCAGACGGCCATCACCCTGGTGATCGTGCTGTGGTTCGCGTTCTCCGGTCGCGATCCCTACAGCGGGCTCTACGGCCTTGCCGCGCTGCTGGGTACCTCCGCCATTCTGATCGTGCAGGCGATGGCGGCGTTCTCGGTGGTCTCGTACTTCCATGTGCGCAAGCAGCATCCGGAGACCGCGCACTGGTTCCGCACCTTGGTGGCTCCCGGGCTCGGTGGCATCGGCATGCTGTACGTCATCTACCTGCTGATCAAGAACGCCTCGTTCGCAGCGGGTACGGCCAAGGACGACGTCGTGTTCGCGTCGATTCCCTGGGTGGTCGGCGGCACCGCCATCGCCGGAATCCTTGTCGCCCTGGTACTTCGGGCGCAGTCCCCGCAGCGCTACGACCGATTGGGGCGCGTCGTGCTCGACGAAGAACGCTGACAACAAACCCGGACCCGGCGCCGATCGCTTTCTACCGCAAGGACAACGAACATGGCTTTCTCCACAATCATGGACTCCAACAGCTACACCGGCGGGGAAGAGCTCGACCCCACCACCGATGCCATGGTCGAGAAGCGGCGATCGACGCTGGGTCCGTCGTACCGGCTGTTCTACAACCGGCCCGTCCATCTGGTCAAAGGCGCGGGCGCCCATCTCTATGACGCCGACGGCAACAAGTACCTCGACGCCTACAACAACGTGGCCAGCGTCGGGCACTGCAACCCGCGGGTCATCGAGGCCGTCACCCGACAGATGTCGGAACTCAACACCCACACCCGCTACCTGCACGGCGGCATCCTCGATTACTCCGAGCAACTGCTGGCCACGTTCCCGGCGGAGATCTCGTCGATCATGTACACCTGCACGGGATCCGAGGCCAACGACCTGGCGGTCCGGGTCGCCGAGCAGTACAGCGGCGGCACCGGGGTCATCGTCACCGCGGAGGCGTACCACGGCAACAGTGCGCTGATCTCGGCGATGTCACCGTCGCTGGGTGTCGGGGTGCCACTGGGCGCCAACGTGCGCACGGTGCCGGCACCGGACTCGTACCGCATCGATCCGGCGGTGCTGGGCCGCTGGTTCGCCGACCAGATCAGCGCCGCGATCGCCGATCTCGAGCGGCACGGCCACAAGTTCAGTGCGCTGCTGCTGGATTCGATCTTCTCCTCCGACGGCATCTACGTGGATCCGTCGGTCCTGGGGCCGGCTGTCGAGGTCGTGCACCGCGCCGGCGGCGTGTTCATCGCCGACGAGGTGCAGCCGGGCTTCTCGCGGACCGGCGAGGCGATGTGGGGATTCCAACGGCACGGTGTGGTGCCCGACCTGGTGACGATGGGCAAGCCCATGGGCAACGGCATCCCCGTCGCCGCGATGGCCGCCCGCCCGGAGATTCTCGACGCCTTCGCGCGGGAAACCCCGTACTTCAACACCTTCGGCGGTAACCCGGTGTCGATGGCCGCCGCGCAGGCCGTCCTCGACGTCATCCAGGGCGACGGGCTCGCCGAACACGCCGCGGCCGTGGGCGACCAATGGCGGTCCGAACTGCGCGTCCTGGCCAAGGAGTACCCGTTCCTCGGCGACATCCGCGGCACCGGGCTGTACACCGGAATCGAGATCGTCACCGACCCCGACACCAAGGAGCACGACAGGGGCACCGCCCAGCGCATCGTCGACATGATGCGGGATAACCGCGTTCTGATCTCTGTGTGCGGCGGACATGGCAACATCCTCAAAGTGCGACCCCCTCTGGTGTTCTCGATGTCGGACCTCGACTGGTTCATGACGGTGTTCTCCGCCGTCGTCAAGGAGATCGCGTGAGCGCATATCGCGAGGCGTTCGAGGCCGCCGCCGAGCGGCCCGACGACTTCTGGCTGACGGCCGCGCAGGCCATCGACTGGACCGTCGCGCCGACCCGCGCGCTCGACGAATCCGCGGCACCGCACTACCGCTGGTTCCCCGACGGGCAGCTCAACACCTGCTACAACGCTCTCGACCGCCACGTCGAGGCCGGTAACGGCGACCGCACCGCGCTGATCTACGACTCGGCGATGGTCGGCGTGCAACAGTCCTTCACGTACGCCGAACTACTCGACCGCGTAGCGCGGTTCGCCGGAGTGCTTGCCGCACAAGGCGTCACCAAGGGCGACCGCGTCGTGATCTACATGCCGATGATCCCCGAAGCGGTCATCGCCATGCTGGCCTGCGCCCGCATCGGCGCCGTCCACTCGGTGGTGTTCGGCGGGTTCGCGGCCAACGAACTCGCGGCCCGGATCGACGACGCACAGCCGGTAGCGCTGCTGACCGCCTCGGGTGGTCTGGAGCCGGGGCGCACCGTCGAGTACCTGCCCGTCGTCGCCAAGGCGCTGACGCTGACCACCGCGGCGCCGGCCACCGTGATCGTCAAGAACCGCGGCGAGATCGCGGGAGAGGCCGCCGACTACCCGGGCTACCTCGATTGGGACGCATTGGTCGCAGGGGCCGAGCCCGCCGCTCCCGTGCCGGTGGCTGCCACCGACCCGCTGTACATCCTCTACACCTCCGGCACGACCGGCCGGCCCAAGGGCGTCGTGCGCGACAACGGCGGTCACGCCGTCGCGCTGGCCTGGTCGATGAAGAACGTCTACGACATCAGCGCCGGCCAGGTGATGTGGACGGCCTCGGACATCGGGTGGGTCGTCGGCAGTTCGTACATCGTGTACGGGCCGCTGATCGCCGGCGCCACCACGGTGCTCTACGAAGGCAAGCCCGTCGGCACCCCCGACGCCGGCGCCTTCTGGCGGGTCATCGAACAGCATCGGGTCGAAGCGCTGTTCACCGCGCCGACCGCGCTGCGTGCCATCCGCAAAGCTGATCCCGAAGCGTCGATGCTTGCGGGCCATGACATTTCGACGCTGCGCACGCTGTTCGTCGCCGGGGAGCGCCTGGACCCCGACACCTACGAGTGGGCCTCGGCGAAGCTGCACTGCCCCGTCGTCGATCACTGGTGGCAGACCGAAACCGGCTGGGCCATCTGCGCGAACCTCCGCGGGCTCGAACCCATGCCCATCAAGGCCGGCTCCCCGACCGTGCCGGTACCCGGCTACCGCGTCGGCATCGTGGATGCCTCGGGCAACCCGGTCGCGCCCGGCGTCGAGGGCAACATCGTCATCAAGCTGCCGCTGCCGCCCGGCACCCTCGCCGGGTTGTGGCAGAACGACAAGGGCTTCGTGCAGTCGTACCTGTCGGCGTTCCCCGGCCACTACCTCACCGGTGACTTCGGCTACGTCGACGACGACGGCTACCTGACGGTGCTGGGCCGCACCGACGACGTCATCAACGTTGCGGGGCACCGGCTTTCGACAGGAAGCATCGAAGCCGTCATCGCCGGCCACCGGGCTGTCGCGGAGTGCGCCGTCATCGGCATCCACGACGATCTCAAGGGCCAGCGGCCGAGCGGCTATGTCGTGCTCAAGGCCGGGGCGGACATCGACGGCGGGGTACTGCAACAGGAACTCGCGGCGATGGTGCGCGACCAGATCGGCGCCGTCGCCACCTTCCGTGACGTGACGGTCGTGGGCGCGCTGCCCAAGACCCGCTCGGGGAAGATCCTGCGAAAGACCATGCGGCAGATCGCCGAAGGCACCGACTACGTCGTCCCGTCCACCATCGAGGACAGCTCGGTGATCGACGCGCTCATCCCGGTGCTGCGGCCCAGCTGACACTGCGCCGCGCCCGGTAAGTTGGCGGCAATGTGGGGTTCTGTGGCGGTGCTGGCACTGCCGATCGCGTTCGATCCGGTGCGCCTCGGCGTCAACCTGTTGCTGATCTCCCGGCCGCGCCCGGCGCAGAACCTGCTGGTGTACTGGGTCGGCTGCGTGACCGCGAGCGTCATGCTGCTGATGCTTCCGCTGCTGGCGTTGCACTTCACCGACCTGGCGTGGGTGCACGACCTGGCCAATCCGCGGACCACCGCGAGCGCGACGATGCGGCACCTCCAGGTGGCCGTTGGCGTGCTGCTTCTGGTCATCGCGGCGGTGACGGCGGTGCGGATGGTGACGCGCCGGCGCACGCCGGGCGACGACGTCTCACCCATCTCGAAGTTGTTGCACCGGGACCCGGACGCGCCGCCGCGGGGCGGATTGCTGGGGCGTGCGCAGCGGGCCTGGGAGGGCGGGGCGCTGTGGGTCGCGGCGGTGATCGGCTTCTGGGCCGGCCCGAACCCGTCGCTGGTGCTGTTCGCCCTGACCACGATCCTGGCGTCGGGCGCCGCCATTGGTACGCAGATCGGCGTCGCGCTCGTGTTCATCGTGGTGAGCCTCGCGGTCGTCGAGGTGGTGCTGCTCTGCAATGTCGTCGCACCGGCGAAAACCCAAGCGGCACTGCGGAAAGTGCACGACTGGGTCGGCGGCTACCGGCAGCAGATCGTGGTGGCGATCGTGACGCTCGTCGGCCTGGCGTTCATCGCGCAGGGTGCGGGGTTGTTGGCGTAGGGTTGAACCGCCTCCAACTGGGAAAAGAGTGGGCATGGCTGATCACGAGGTCCACCACGACGGATATCCGACCCACCGCCGAAAGGTCCGGTTCGACTGGTCGGACACGCCGCTGCACTGGGTTCCCGGCGATCCGTTTTCCACCCACATGCTGAACGTGCTGCATCTGATGCTGCCGGCCGGTGAGCGCTGGTTCATCCAGGTCGTCAACGAGGCGGAACCGCTCGTCGACGACCCGGAGATGAAAGCCGCCATCAAGCCGTTTGTGCAGCAGGAGGCCTGGCACGCCCAGGCGCACCAGATGGTGCTGCAGCATCTGGTGGAACAGGGCATCGACACCGCGCCCTTCACCGGCACGATGTCCACCGAACTGCCCGCGGTGGGCGACAAGGCGGCTGCCAAACAGTCGCGATTGCCGCGGGTGATGCAGCGGTGGGCGCTGTACCAGCGCCTGGCGGTGGCCGCCGCCCTGGAACCGTTCAACGCCGCGCTGGGGCAGTGGACGATCCAGAACCGCGGCCTCGACTACGCCGGCGCCGATCCGACCATGCTGGACCTGCTGCGCTGGCACGGGGCCGAGGAGATCGAACACCGCGCGCTGGTGTTCGACATCTACCAGCATCTGTGCGGCAACTACGTCATGCGGGCAGTCACCATGCTGCTCACCGCGCCCGGCTTCCTGCTCACGTGGTACCGAGGCATGCGGTACCTCATGAACGCGGACCCGACCATTTCCGCCAAGCCGCGGTTCCGCGATTGGTTGCGCGCCTCACGGGAGTACCGGGTGCCGGGTCCCTGGCTGCTCATGGTGACGGTGCCGTTCCGCTACATCCGGCCCGGCTATCACCCGAACGCGGAAGCGTCGACACAGATGGCACTGGACTACCTGGAGTACTCGCCGGTGGCCCGTGCTGCCCGGGAACAGGCCGCGGCAGGCGGTCAGTAGTCGATCTGCGCATCCAGATCGAATTCGGCGAGAACTCGTGACACATTGTCGCGCAACGCTTCCCGGGTATTGAGCCGGCCCGGGAGATAGGCGGAAATCCTGATCGACATCTTCCCGCTGGCGCGCCCTGACGACAGGAACATCTGCCCGCCCATGGCCTCGAGCAAGCCCCTCGTGATGTCGGGCTCGACCGATCGCATCGACAGGTAGGCGGCCTCGGTGCCGTCGGGCCGGCTCACCGCCGCCGGCACGTCACCGACGTTGGAGCACGTGACGGGCAGGACGGCGCCGCCTGCTGCCATCGCGCCGAACTTCCGGACCGCCCACTTCGGCGTGATCGCCGCCAGGGCCGTCGGCGCCAGGGCCTCGTCGTCAGGGTTCTCGATGGTCTCGAGGGTGGCTCGCGTGATCTTGGCGCGGATGTCCGCGAGGTCCTTCGCCACGTGCGTGGGGTCGACCACGACGTCGGCACTCGTCAGCGCATTGGCGCGGGTATCGCCCTCGGTCCGCCGCGACAGCACGAAGCGCAGGGTGACCGCCCCGTCCTCCTGAACGCGCCCGGTCGCCACCGCGA
Source organism: Mycobacterium sp. UNC410CL29Cvi84 (assembly GCF_000686745.1). Lineage (NCBI taxonomy): Bacteria > Bacillati > Actinomycetota > Actinomycetes > Mycobacteriales > Mycobacteriaceae > Mycobacterium > Mycobacterium sp. UNC410CL29Cvi84. Next base: position 175,064 of record NZ_JMLM01000003.1, on the reverse strand, counting down.
GCCGGCACGCGATGCCGGCGATGAGCGAGTTGCTGCCGCCGCCAAGGCTTTTCGCGCGGGCATCCCAGGCGTCCAGGTCGATCTGCGCGGTGAGGCCGGGCACGTCGACCTTCTGGTTGCTGCCGGCCTTGTTTGGTGACGTTGTCGTCGTCGGCGGCCGGAGCTCTGGGCTTTCGCGCCGGGCCAACCGCGCCACGGCGGCCACGGCGTGCGCCATGTCGGGCAGGTCCTTGACCGTCTGCCGCAGGTCGTCGCGCAGCGCGCGACCGCGGGGCCGTGCTGCCGGAGGCAGATAACCGAGGTCGTGCGTCCTGCCCTCGACGGCGTCGGCGACCGCCTGCCCGAAGGCGATGGCATCGACGATCAGATGCGACGCCACGAGGCTGACGGCCGTCGCGCCGCCGTCGAGCGGGAGGACCCCGAGGTGCCATCCGGGTCCCCGCTCGGGATCGAGCGGCAGCCTTGCGCGTTCGTCGGACCATGCGCTCACCTCGGCGCGCGGCCGTGGCGCGGCGGCGAAGTCGATGTCGGGCGCCGCGGGAGACCGGACCCAGCGATCACGCGCGAACGGCACTGCCGCCCGCTCGATCCGGCGCCCCAGCAACCCATGGTCGAGGTTGTGGTGAAACCGCCGCAACGCGGCGACGTCGACGGCCCGGTCGTAGATCCAGGTCATCTGCAGCACCGTGCCGTGGCTCGCGCGCAGCGCGAGGAACGCGGCCTGGTCCAGGTAGGCGAGCCGGTCGTCCACCGGAGGACCGGCAGGCTCGTCGACGTGCGTCACTGCCGCGGGAGTATCGGTGTCGGTGAGCGATCCGGCCAGGTGTGTGGCGAGGGCGCTGGGGCTGGGATGGTCGAAGATCAGGGTCGGCGGCAGGGCCAGGCCCGTCACGGTCTTGAGGCGGTTGCGTAGTTCGACGGCGGTGAGTGAGTCGAAGCCCAGGTCCTCGAACGTGGCCTCGCGGTCGAGGTCGTCGGGCGTGGGGTGGCCGAGAACCGCTGCCGCTTGCGCGCACACCATGTCGGTCAGGAGCGCGCGCTGTTCGTCGCGCGGTAAGCCGTTGAGACGCTGCGTCAGCGCTGACTTCGACCCGTTGGCATCGCCGGCGTCGTTGGCGAGACGCCGCCGGGGACTGCGGACCAGCCCGCTGAACAACGCCGGCAGAGTTCCGTTGCGGGCCTTGGTGTTCAGCGCTGCCTGGTCCAGGCGGGCGGCCACCATCACGGGTTGCTGGTGCGTCAGCGCGTCGTCGAACAGCCGCAGTGCCTGTGCGGGTGTCATCGGCGCCAGCCCGCTGCTGCTGATCCGGGCCAGATCGCGGTCGCTCAGGTGGGCCGTCATCCCACCGGACTGTTCCCACAATCCCCACACGAGCGACGTGCCGGGCAATCCCAGGGCTCTCCGATGGGCGGCAAAGCCGTCCAGGAACGCGTTCGCGGCGGCGTAATTGCCCTGCCCCGGTGCGCCCACCGTGGCGGCGATCGACGAACACAACACGAACATCGCCAGAGTCAGATGGCGGGTGGCCTCGTGCAGATTCCAGACCGCGTCCACCTTGGCTCGCAACACCGCATCCAGCCGGTCGGGGGTCAGCGAGGCGATCACCGCATCGTCGAGGACGCCCGCGGCGTGAACCACTCCGCGCAATGTTGGGCCGCACTGCGTCACCATCGCGGCGACCGCATCTGGATCGGCCACGTCGCAGGCCACCAAATCCACCTGCGCGCCGGCACTTTCCAATTCGGCGGCCAGCGCGGCGGCGCCCTCGGCGCGATCCCCACGCCGGCTGGCCAGCACCAGGTGCCGGACGCCGTAGGCGCCGACCAGATGCCGGGCCAGATGCGCGCCGACCATTCCGGTCGCGCCGGTGATCAGCACCGTGCCATCGGCGAGCCGGCCGGCCAGCGCCGTCGGCATCGTCAGCACCACCTTGCCGATATGGCGCGCCTGACTGATGAACCGGTAGGCCTCCGGTGCGCAGCGCACGTCCCAGGTGGTGACGGGAAGGGGTCGCAGCCGCTCCGTTTCGAAGAGCTTGGTCAGTTCGCACAGCATCGCCTGCATCCGTTGCGGGTCGGCCTCGGAGAGGTCGAACGCCTGGTACCGGACACTGGCATACTGCGCGGCGACCGCCTCGGCATCGCGGATGTCGGTCTTGCCCATCTCGATGAATCGTCCACCGCGGACCAGCAATCGGAGCGACGCATCCACGAATTCACCGGCCAGCGAGTCGAGCACGATGTCGACGCCGCGGCCCCCGGTCACCGCCAGGAACTTCTCCTCGAAATCGAGGGTCCGGGAATCGCCGATGTGATCGTCGTCAAAACCCATGGCGCGCAACGTGCTCCACTTGCCGGGGCTGGCGGTGACGAAGACGTCCGCCCCGAAGTGCCGAGCCAGCTGCACCGCCGCCATGCCCACCCCGCCGGTACCCGCGTGCACAAGCACCGATTCCCCGGCAGAGATGCCGGCCAAATCCACCAACCCGTACAGCGCCGTCAGGAATGCCACTGAGACCCCGGCAGCCTCCTCGAGTGACCAGCCCGCCGGCACCGTGGTGAGCAGCTGGTGATCGACCACGGCCACCGGGCCCGTGCCGGCCATCAGTCCCATCACGGCATTACCGACCGCGACGCCCGAGACGCCCGGACCGGTCTCCACCACCACGCCGGCGCCCTCGGCGCCCAGCACGGGGGACTGGCCGGGATACATGCCCAATGCCGCCATCACGTCGCGGAAGTTGATCCCGACCGCCGCCACCGCCACCCGCACCTGGCCGGGTTGCAGCGGGGCTTCCACCTCGGGGCAGGCCCGGATGGCGAGATTCTCCAGCGTGCCGTCACCGCCGACGGTCAACCGCCACGCACCGTCCAGTGGCGCCAAAAGTGCTGGGGCCGCGGCCAATCGGGCGGCGTGCACCTTGCCGGACCGCATCACGAGTTGGGGTTCGCCGGCGGCGACCAGTTCCGTCGGGTCCACGCTGCCGTCGGTGTCGAGAAGCACGATCCGGCCGGGGTTTTCGGCCTGTGCCGAGCGCACCAGACCCCACACGGCCGCGGCCGCCAGATCGCTGACATCCTCGCCGGCCGGCCCCACCGCACCACGGGTCGCCACGACCAACGTGCCGGCCCGCTCGTCGGCCAACCAATCCTGCAGCACCTCGAGGGCGGCACGGGTGGCGGCATGCACCGAGCCCACCACATCGTCGTCGGCGGTTGCGTACTCCCACACGACCACCCGGTCACGATCCGTGGGTTCGACCTTGGGGCTCAACGATATTGGCGTCCAGATCACTTCCAGTGGTCCGCCAGCGGCGGCGGGGAGTTGGTCGGCGGTGATCGGGCGGGTGGTCAGTGAGCGCGCCGTCAGCACCGGCGAACCGGCATCGTCGGCAACCTCCACGGACAGTTCGTCGTCGCCCAGCACGGTGATGCGGGCCCGCACCCGCACGGCGCCGCCGGTGTGCAGCGTCACGCCGCGCCAGCAGAACGGCAACATCCTTTGGGCGGTGTCGATGGCAAGTCCCGCGGCATGCAGCACGGCATCCAGCACTGCCGGATGGATGCCCATCGTGTCGACCACGCCCGCCTCATCGGGTGCGGCGACCTCAGCGAAGAGCTCCTGGCCGCGCCGCCAGAGCGCGACGAGGCCCTGGAACGCCGGCCCGTATTCGTAGCCGCGCTCGGCGAGCCGCGCGTAGCCGTCCGAAACATCCACGGGGACAGCACCGGGCGGCGGCCACGCTGTCAGGTCTGCCGAATGTTCCACAGGACGCGCGGTCAGGGTGCCCTCGGCGTGCAGTGACCACTCCGCATCGGATTCGTCGCGACGTGCGTACACCGAGACCGCCCGGCTGCCCGACTCCGTGGCAGCACTCACCACCACCTGAAGTTGCGTCGCGGCGTCCTCGTCCAGGACGAGGGGCGCAGCCAGCACCAGCTCTTCGATGGTTCCGCAGCCCACCTCGTCGCCGGCCCGGAGGGCCAGTTCCACAAATCCCGTGCCAGGGAACAGCACCACGCCGCCGATCAGGTGATCGGCCAACCATGGTTGCTCCGCCAAGGACAAGCGCCCGGTCAAGACCACCCCGCCGGAATCGGGCCGCTCGAGCACCGCGCTCAACAACGGGTGGTGTGCCGCGTCGAGGCCCAGCGCAGCTGTGCCGGCGGGCCCGGCTGCGGTCGGCATCGTCCAGAAGCGACGCCGCTGAAATGCGTACGTGGGCAACTCGATCCGGCGTCCACCCGAGCCGTCGAACAGTGCCGGCCGCGCTATGGGCATGCCGGTGGTGAACAACCGGGCGGCGCCGTGCAGCAGTGCCGTCGTCTCTGGCCGGCCCTTGCCGAGCAGCGACACCGTGACGGGTTCGGCCGGTGACACCGACTGTTCGACGGCGGCCGTCAGCCCGCTGCCTGGACCGACCTCGATGAAGTGCGTCGCGCCGTGGGTCTGCAGGTTCCGGATGCCATCGGCGAAATGCACCGGTTTGCGGATGTGCTCCACCCAGTACCTCGCCGAGCCGAAATCGCCGTCTGCACCGACTGATTGGGCCGTCACATTCGAGATCAGCGGAATCTGTGGCCGGCGCGGTTCGACTCGCGCGGCGATCCGCGCGAACTCGTCGAGCATCGGCTCCATCAACGGCGAGTGGAAGGCATGCGAAACCGCGAGTGGGTGCACCCGGTGGCCTTGCCCGGCCAGTCGATCTGCGGTCGCGTTGACGGCGCCTTGCGGACCCGAGATCACCACCGACTCAGGCGCATTGATCGCCGCGATGACCGCGCCGTCGGCCAACAGCGGTGCCACCGTGTGTTCCCCGGCGCTCACCGCCGTCATCGCACCGCCCGGTGGGAGCGCCTGCATCAGGCGTCCCCTCGCGGCGATCAACAATGCGGCGTCGGGCAGCGTGAGTACCCCCGCGACGTACGCCGCAGAGAACTCGCCGACCGAATGGCCCAGCACGAAGTCGGGAGCGACGCCCCAGCTCCGTAGCACCGCGAACAACGACACCTCCACCGCGAACAGCGCGGGCTGCGCGAATTCGGTGCTGTCGAGCAGACCGCTGTCGGAGCCCCAGAGCACCTCGCGCAGCGGCAGCCGCAGATGCCGGTCCAGCTCGTCGGCCACGGCGTCAAAAGTCTTGGCGTACAGCGGTAGTTGGTCGTACAGTTGCCGGCCCATGCCGAGGCACTGCGAGCCCTGCCCCGGAAACACGACCACCGACTTGCCCACCGCGCCGGCGCGGCCCGCCACGACCGCCGCATCCGGTTCCCCGGCGGCCAACGCGGCCAATCCCGCCGTGAGCGCCGCACGATCGGCACCCAGTACCACCGCGCGATGCTCGAACGTCGAACGTCGGGCCAGCGAGTACCCCACGTCGACGGGTTCGAGCTGCGGATGGGCGCGCAGATGTGCCGACAAGCGGTCGGCCTGCGCGCTGAGCGCCTCGGCCGATTTGGCCGAAATGACCCACGGGAGTGGCCCGCTCGGGTTCGTCGGCCCAGGGCTTTCCGGCTCGGCGGTCGGACCCTGCTCCAGGATCACGTGCGCGTTGGTGCCGCTGATGCCGAACGACGAGACGCCGGCCCGGCGGGGGCGCCCGTCGAGTGGCCAGGGCCGGGCCTCGGTCAGCACCGATACGGCGCCGCGGTCCCAGTTGACGCGAGGGGAAGGGACGTCGACGTGCAGCGTCGCCGGCATTACGCCGTGGCGCATGGCCTGCACCATCTTGATCACCCCGGCCACGCCGGCGGCGGCCTGGGTATGACCCATGTTCGATTTGATCGAGCCCACCCACAACGGCCGCTCCGCCGGGCGGTCCTGCCCATAGGCAGCCAGAAGTGCTTGCGCCTCAATGGGATCCCCCAACGTGGTGCCGGTCCCGTGACCCTCGACGACATCCACGTCGGCCGCCGTCAACCCCGCGCTGGCCAGGGCGGACCGGATCACCCGCTGCTGCGACGGCCCGTTGGGCGCGGTCAGGCCGTTGGAGGCGCCGTCCTGGTTGACGGCACTGCCGCGTACCACGGCCAGCACCGGATGTCCCAACCGCTGGGCATCCGACAACCGCTCCAGCGCCAGCACTCCGGCGCCCTCACCCCACGCTGTTCCATCCGCGGCGCCCGCGAAAGCCTTGCACCGGCCGTCAGGGGCCAGACCCCGCTGCCGGCTGAACCCGATGAAGGTCTCCGGCGACGTCATCACCGTCACGCCACCGGCCAAGGCCAGGTCGCATTCGCCCGACCGCAGCGACTGCGCAGCCCAGTGCAGCGACACCAACGACGAGGAGCACGCCGTGTCCACCGACACCGCGGGCCCCTGCAGCCCCAACACGTACGACACCCGGCCCGAGGCCACACTCAGTGCCGAACCGGTGAGCCCGTAACCTTCGAGCCTGTCGGTTCCCGCGGCGCCGTAGCGCTGCGCAAAGACCCCGGTGAACACCCCGGTGGCGGAGCCGTGCAACGAAGCCGGATCAATTCCGGCCTGCTCCAAGGCTTCCCATGAACATTCGAGCAGCAACCGCTGTTGCGGATCCATCGCCCGTGCCTCACTGGGGCCGATTCCGAAGAAGCCGGCGTCGAAGCCGGCCACATCGGTGAGAAATCCACCCCAGCGCGTGTAGGTCTTGCCCGCCGCATCGGGATCGGGGTCGAACAAGCCGTTCGCATCCCACCCCCGATCGGTGGGGAACTCCGACACCACATCCCGCGCGTTCGCCACCAGTTCCCACAGCCCCTGCGGCGTATCCACGCCGCCGGGGAAGCGGCAGCCCATGCCCACGATGGCGATCGGCTCGTCGGCCGCCGCTGGCGGGGCCGCTGCGGCCGGACCGCTTCCGGACGACAGTTGGGCTTCCACATGCCGGGCCAGTTGTCCGATCGATCCGTAATCCCAGCCGACGGTGTCCGAAAGCTGAAGTCCTGTAACGGCTGTCAGCCGGTTGCGGAGTTCGACCGTCATCTTCGAATCGAAGCCGAGCTCAGAGAAGGCGAGCTCTCGGTTCAATGATTGCGGGTCCGTCAGGCCCAGCATCTTCGCGACCTCGGCGCACACCGTATCGGCGACGAGCCGGTGCTGTTCCTGCTGCAGGGCAGCGACCCGGTCACTGAGCGTCACATGGTTCGGTGTGCGTTCGGGAGCGGGCGACGGTGTATCCGAGGGTGTTTCGGCGGCGGGGTAGTCCCAGATCGGCGGTGCCGGGCTTTCGGCGCGAAGTGCGGGGCGGACCAGCTTGCCGGTCGACGTGCGGGGGAGCTGCTCGACGACGGCGAATCTGTGCGGCACCTGGACTGCAGACAGCTGAGAAATCAAGCGCTGGTGGAGGTCTCGGAAGACGGACTCGTCGACGACGGCATTTTCGGCCGGGACGAGGAACGCCTGCAGCGCCGAGACGCCGGGCGACTCTCGCACCCCGACAACCGCCGCGTGGGCGACCCTGTCGTCCTGGGTGATGAGGCGCTCGATGTCCCGTGGATTGACGTTGACGCCACCGATGATCTCGGTGTCATCCGCGCGGTAGCAGTACGTCACCCAGCCGTCGGCGTCGACGGACACCCGGTCGCGGGTGTCGTGCCAGTCGCCATCCCGCACGAGAGTTCCGGCCGGGCGATTCCAGTAGCCCGGCGATATCGACGGACCCCGGACCCAGAGGTTGCCCACCACGCCGGGAGGCGCCGACGTGCCCTCCGCCGTAAGGACACGAATCTGGTAGGGCGGGAGAACTTTTCCGATGGTTCCGGGCCGCCAGTCCCCGATGGTGTTCGAGACGAACGTCTGCCCCACCTCGGTCGAGCCGATTCCGTCCAGTATCGGGATACCGCCGAAGAACTCCGTCATTCGCTCGGCGAGCCGGACGTCCAGAGCTTCGCCGGCTGATACCAGGCAGCGCAGCGAGCGGAACGACTCGGGAGAGCAGGCATCGACGATGCGCGCGAAAAACGTTGGCACGCCGTAGAGCACTGATGCGCCGAACGTGGTGCTCAGCTCGGCCGTCGCTTCCGGGGTCACCGGTCGTTTGACGATGACCGCGGAACTGCCTGTCGCGAGGGGGAACCAGACCGCGTTTCCCAGCCCGTACGCGAAGTACATTGGCGCACTGCACAGTCCGACGTCGTTCGCGGTGAGCTGCAGCGCCCGGTCGCACATCGCTTCGACGTAGGCCCACACGTCGGAGTGCCGATGGATGGCGGCTTTCGGCGCACCCGTCGTACCGGAGGTATAGGTGGCGTAGGCATGACCGTCGCCGGTCAGCGGCTCGTAGCCGGCCGGATCGGCATCGGCCGCTTCGGAAACCAACTCGGCGGCGTCAGCAACGGTTGACTCGCGAAACCGGTCGAGGAGCGCGCCGGACGTGATGACGAGCGCCGGGTCCGTGTCGGTTTCGGCGAAGCTGTGGTCACGGCGATTGAGCTCAGGGTTGGCCAGGAACGCGACGATGCCGCGACCCAGGCAAGCCAGCAGCAGCTGGACGAGTTCGGGAGAATCGGGCAGGCATAACAGGACCCGATCCCCGGTGGACAGGCCGCGGCGTTGCAGAATGGTACCCAAACGTGCTGCGCCATCGTGGATTTGGCCATGGGTGACAACGTGCGGCGCATGGTAGGCGGGTCTGTCCCGCCACCCGGCTTCCGATGCACGTTCTGCGAGCAGCGCTGCCACATTCCCATTGGGCAGCGTCATGAGGCCGTCGTCTCGAAATCGAGGAAGTACTCGGTGATGACGATGACGGGCCGGCCGTCGAGGATGATGCGGTACCGGCGGCTGACGGTCCTCTCTTGCGCGGCCTGATCCGTTGCGGCCGCGAGCCAGTCAGGTGATTCCGCCACCCAGATGTCGGCCGGCTCCTTGAACGTTTCGAGGCGGCTGGCAGCCATGATCTCGCCGATGGGTGCACTCGTGCTCGTCAGGTCGGCCGCGATCGTCGGGGGCAGCAGGTCGACGGCGATGAGTGACTCGGCCCCGACGAATCGGCGGCCCGAGGTCTGGCCGTTGAGGAGGACCCGACGTTGCAGAATCCTGCTGCCCGACAGCTGCTCCGACTGGACGCCGCCGTGCGGATGCAGCTGCTGCGCGACGACCTGCACGACGATTTCCTCGCCGGTGACGACACCGAGAATCCGCGTAAGGGTGCCGTTTGTCGCGATGAGTATCCGCAGGTCCCGATTGAGCTGGTGGATTTCTTCGCCAGCCAGAAAGCACTCGGACATATCGCCGTTCCTAATCGAAGACGCCAATACTCAACGTGCTGCCGGCTCGCGAGAGGCTCCGAACCGTGGGGTTCATGATCCACCACGACTGCGTGCGGTGCATGGCGAACTCGCGAGAATTGAACTGGGTGTATGGCTTTGCGCAATACAGAAAGGTTTGCCTAACCAATCAAGCGACCCGCCGTGCCGGCGCGGCGCACTGCGTGAAATTTGCACTACCGCAAGTTCTTTCACGCTACTTCGGCGTGCTCCTGCGCCGTCGAGCTGTCGCAGTGTAGGCAGATGACCGTTTCGAAGGTGAAGTCGCCGCACCGGGGGCAGAAGAAGTCGAACATGAGCACACCTCTCGAGCTGGCAGTGGTGGCTCGTATCTACCCGGTTGTCGAACGGTGAAACCGCGTCGGTGTGCGTTGACAGTCAGTTCACAGCAACGGGCTCAAGCGCATTCGGCGGGGTCAAACCCGGCGGGGCGAAGCGAGACGCTCGCGGCGGAGCAGGTCGACCTCGGGCAGTTCCAGCGGCGGCAGCTCGCCGACCACTTGGGCCAGCAGGTAGTCGGCCAGCTCCGGATTGCGGGCCAGGCACGGGCCGTGCAGGTAGGTGGCTACCACGCTGCCCTGCACGACACCGTCGTACCCGGATCCCGCGCGGTTGCCGGCGCCCTTCTCCACGCGCGCCAACGGCTTGGCCAGGGGGCCGAGATCGGTTCCGCCGCGGTGGTTTTCGAAGCCAGTCAGCTTCTGGGTGAGGCCGTCGATCACCGGTACCGACGCCACTTCGCCGATGGTGCGCTCGGGCTGCGGTGAGGTCGTCACGTCGAGCAGTCCGACGCCGTCGACGCGCTCACCCGACGATGTCTCGTACCAGTGGCCGAGCACCTGGATGGCGGCGCAGATCGCCAGTACCGGAGCGCCGCGCTCGACGGCGCGCTGCAGGCCCGGGTACTGCAGCAGGTGGCGGGTCGCCAGGCGCTGCGCGTAGTCCTCGGCGCCGCCGAGGGTGTAGAGGTCCATCGAATCCGGCACCGGGTCGTTGAGCGTGATCTCGACGATCTCGGCATCAATTCCCCTGAGCTGCAAGCGCTGTCGCAGGACGACGGCATTGCCGCCGTCACCGTAGGTGCCCATCACGTCGGGCAGGACGAGGCCGATCTGCACCGTGCTCATGCCAGCTCCCGGCTCAGCTGCAGGAACGCCGTGTAGTTCGCGATGACCTCGACGTGTCCGGGCGGGCAGGACTTGATGGCGGCCAACGTGTCGTGCACCAGCGTGTGGTCGACGCCCGCGTAGCCGAGACGCACCGCGAGATCGGTGCCGCGCTCGCCCGCCGACACGATGGGCGCCGGGAAGTCCACGAAATGTTCGAAGTTCACGTCCCACAGCCACGACAGGTCCTCGCCGTCGGGCACCTGGCCGTTCACTGAAATGACTGCTCCCGCAACATCACTGGAGACCATCGACAGCGCCTCCTGCCAGCCCGCGGGGTTCTTGGCCAGCAGCATGCGGACGGTGTGCTCGCCGACGTGCAGGGTCCGGTAGCGGCCGGCGACCTCGTCGACAGTCGACACCGCGGCCACCGCGGCGGCCGGCGACGCACCCAGCGCGACCGCCGCAGCCACGGCCTGCGTCGCATTGCCGCGGTTCACCGTGCCGGGCAGGGCCAGCGTCATTGGGGCGGTAAAGCCGTCCGGCCCATAGATATTCGTCTCGTCGTACCACCACTGCGGGGTCGGACGGGAAAAGTCGGTACCGGTCGAATGCCAGTGGCCGTTCTCGCGGACGATCACCTCGCCGCTGCGCGGACAGCTCACCGAGTCGTTGGACCAGCCGCCGCCGGCGGCGACCCAGACCACGTTGGGGCTGTCGTACGCGGCCGAGGTCACCAGAACGTCGTCACAGTTGGCCACGACGACGGCCTTGGGATGGCGGGCCAACCCGGTGCGCAGGGTCCGCTCGATGTGGTTGATCTCGCCGACCCGGTCCAGCTGGTCGCGGGACAGGTTGAGCAACACGATCACCGACGGGTCCACCGCGTCGGAGACGTGCGGCACGTGCATCTCGTCGACCTCGAGCGCGGCCAGCGTCGCCTTGCGCGATCCGGCCAGCGCGGCGATCAGACCGGCGTCCATGTTGGCGCCCTCGCTGTTGGATGCCACCGGCCCGAGGGTCGCCAGCGCCGCCGCCGTCATCCGCGTCGTCGTCGACTTTCCGTTGGTCCCGGTGACGACGACGGAGCGACGTCCCGAACCCAGCTGTCCCAGGATCGACGGGTCCAGCTTCATGGCGACGAGCCCGCCGATCATGGCGCCGGCACCGCGGCCCGTCACACGCGACGCCCAGCGGGCGGCGGCGCCCGCGCCCAGCGCGACGCGTCCTCGTGCGGTGATCATCCCCGGAAGTCTAGGAGGGGCGTCCCGAATGTGACGACACGTGTGAGGGTGCCCACTACGGCAGCCGGATGCTCGGCCGCTTGCGCACGATGCCGTCGTCGAGCATCTGCTGGAAGTGGTCGGTGACGGTTTGCTCGATGGGCCGATACACCAATCCGAGCTCGCTCTGGCTGCGGCTCGCGTCGAAGACCAGCGGGTAGCCCACGTTGGTGTCGACGAACTCGCGCGTCAACCCGATGACCGGCGCGACGGCCTTGACCGCCACCTTGGGCACGTTCAGCCACGGGAACGGATACAGCACGCCGAACTTGCCGCGGAGGATCTGGCCGATCTCCAGCAGGCTCAGGGAGGCGGCGTTGACGAGGTAGCGGTCGTGCGCATCGGGCGTGTAACCGGCGCGCAGGTGCGCGTCGGCGACATCGCGGACGTCGACCACACCCATGGTCAGCTCGGGCGCACCGGTCAGCATGGTGCCGTCGGCGAACTGCTTCATGGTGGCGAGGCTGGCCGAGTCGCTGGCGCTGGTCAGGGACGGCCCGAGCACCAGGCCCGGATGGATGGTGACCAGGTCCCAGCGGTCCTGCGCCTTCTGGTACCGCCAGGCCTCCTGCTCGGCCACGGTCTTGGAGTACGAGTACGGCTGGTGGTCGACGCTGCTGGTGGTGTTCCACTGGTCCTCGGTGAACACGCCGCCGGGGACGTCGCGCGATTCGCGGGCGTCGCCGTAGATCGCCACCACGCTGCTGGTCAGCACCACCCGCTTGACGCTTTCGGTGCGGTTCACCGAATCGAGCACGTTGCGGGTGCCTTCCAGCGCGGGGCGCACGAGCGACTCCTGCGCGTCCGTGACGCCCTGCAGCAGGAACGGCGACGCGGTGTGCATGACGAGCTCACAGCCGGCCATCGCCTCGTCGAAGCTGCCGGTGTCGAGCAGGTCCGCCTTGAAGAGTTTGAGCTTGCCGGGGTGATCGGCCGACAGCTTGTGCAGGTGTTCCAAGCCCTTCGGCTTCTGGGGATTGCGCACAGTGCCGTGCACGGTGTGCCCCGCTTCGAGCAGGTAGCGGACGATCCAGCTGCCGATATACCCGCTGGCGCCCGTGACGAGGACGGGGGCGTCGGGGTCGATCGTGGTCATGCCCGAGACGATAGCGTCGAGCAACCCGCCGAGGGCGGTCATCGCTTGATTCGGGCGGCGACACGCTGTGGTGCCCGCCGAATCTTGTCAGGGGTCCGTGCCATCCTTGCCACGTGGGCGAAACCAACCTCGGCTGGGGCCGACCGGCCACCGATGCCGGTGCGGGTTGGGCTGTCGTCGACGTCGAGACGTCAGGCTTCGATCCCGGCCATGCGCGCGTCATCAGCGTTGCGGCACTGGCCCTCGGAGACGACGGCAACGTCGAGCGTTCATTCAGCAGCCTGCTCAATCCGGGCGTCGATCCCGGCCCCACGCACGTGCACGGCCTGACCTCCGAGATGCTGGCGGGCCAGCCGACGTTCGGTGAGGTCGTCGGCGATCTGGCCGCCGTCCTGTCCGGCCGCACCCTGGTCGCCCACAACGCCGGTTTCGACTACGCCTTCCTGGCCGCCGAGTGCGAGCGCGTCGGCGCGGTGCTGCCCGTCGACAGCGTCATGTGCACCGTCGAGCTGACCCGCCGGCTCAACCTGGGCACCGAGAACCTGCGCCTGGAGACGTTGGCGACGCACTACGGCGCGACGCAGATTCGCCCGCACGACGCCCTCGACGACGCCATGGTGCTGGCCCAGATCCTCAAACCGGCGCTGGCCGCGGCGCGCGAGCACCGGCGCTGGCTGCCCATCCGCAACGTGGGTCGCAAGCGTTGGCCGAGCGGCGCCATCACGCACGACGAGCTCCGGCCGCTGAAGGTGCTGGCGTCCCGGCTGCCATGTGCTTATGCCAACCCGGGCCGGTTCGTGCCGGGGCAGCCGTTGGTGCAGGGCATGCGGGTGGCGCTGTCGGGCGAGATGGTCCGTACGCACGAAGAAGTCATCGAGCGCATCGTGCACGTCGGGCTGTCCTACTCCGACAGCGTCGACGCCCAGACCTCGCTGGTCATCTGCAACGAACCGGCGCCCGCCCAGGGCAAGGGCTACCAGGCTCGTGAGCTCGGCGTGCCGTTGGTCTCCGACGCCGAATTCATGACGCTGCTGGGCCATGTGGTCGGCGGCTCGGATGTCGAGGAATTTGTCGACCGGACTCCGGCCGGCGATCAGTTCATGTTGTTCTAGCGGCCACTCGCCGATTGCTGTAAAGCGCTCGCCAACAACTTTGGTCACTTTGTTCGCGCTGGTCACGGTAGATAACTAGGGTCACATTCCAGTCGATTTCTTGTCAGTGGTTCGAACTAGTGTTCGAGTATGGGATTGACCGATCCAGCCGTTGTCGAGGAGGCGTACGCCGCCTACGAAGCTGCGCACGCTCGGCTGGCGTCCCTGGACTACACCGGCCTGGATGTGCGGACATTGTTGGAGCTGCAGTCCCGCCGCGAGACCCTGAAGTGCGCCGCCGAGGCGGTCGATCACCAGATCCTGGCGGCCGCCCAAACCCAGGCGACGGCGAAGGAGATCGGGGCCAAGGATTGGCCTGAGGTGTTGCATGTGCGGCTGCGGATCAGCCGGGAGGAGGCCCGTCGCCGGGTGCGGGACTGCGACAACGTGGGTCCGCGCTCGGCGATCACGGGGGAGGCGTTGGGCCCGGTGTGGGAGTTGGTCGCCGCGGCGCTGGCTGAGGGTGCGATCAATGGCGAGCACGTCGCGGTGATCACCTGGTTTTTCGGCAAGGTCCCGTTGTGGGCGGCTGATCCGGTCACCCTGGCCCAGTGTGAAACGGATCTGGTGGCCGACGCGAGGGTCAAGACCCCCGAGGACCTGCGCAAAGTTGCGGCGGATTTGTTGTACCGGCTGGATCAGGACGGGCCCGAACCCGACGACACTGAGCCCGACCCGAAGCGGTCGTTCGTGATGGGCAAGCAGCGCCCTGACGGCCGTACCGACGTCACCGCCGAACTCGATCCGGAAGGCCGTGCCTACTGGGACGTGCTGTTCGACAAGTACGCCGCCCCGGGCATGTGCAACCCCGCCGACCCGCACCCCTGCTACTCCGGCACCCCGACCCAGGAACAGATCGACAACGACACGCGCACCCTGGCGCAGCGTCAGTACGACGCCTTCAAATTCGTGGGCCGGATGATGCTGGCCACCGGGACCTCCGGTGTGCACAACGGCTTCCCCGTCGCGGTGGTCGCCACCTGCACCCTGACCGACCTAGAAAAACGCACCGGGATGGCACTCACCCACACCGGTACCAAGCTCCCGGTCAAGGATCTGGTTCGGATGGCCGCCCAAGGCTCAGACAACTACCTTGCGGTATTCGATGACCACACCGGCCAACCCTTGTATCTGGGCCGGGCGGCCCGCACCGCCAGCACGGCACAGCGGCTGGCGTTGTTCGCCCGTGACCGCGGCTGCACCCGCCCGAATTGCACCGCGCCGGCGTCGCGGAGCCAGGTGCATCACCTGACCAATTGGCGCGATAACGGCCTGACCAATGTCGACACCATGACCTTGGCCTGCGGGCGCGACAACCGCTTGGCCGATACCGGCGGCTGGACCACCACTATGGGCCCCGACGGCAGAACCCACTGGACCCCACCACCCCTGCTCGATGTCGGCCAGCCAAGGACCAACCACAACCACCACCCCACCCTGTATCCGACCGAGGGGGAAGACTCCGATGGTGAAAGTGACAGTCCTGCAAGGTGAGTCACCGCCACCACCGATCGGGTGCGGCGTGGCGCGAGGCTGCCCAGGGCTCGGGCCGGTGCCGAAAGCGGGCGGTCAGCCCGCGATACGCCGACTGAACGTGCCGTGGAACCCGATCGGCAGATGGTGTTCCAGATGCGCGGTGGCCAGCGGGCCGTCCTCAATGGTGCGGGCGTCGAAGATCACCAGCTGCGAACGATGGCTCCGCAGATCGTGATTGAGCACCAGCAGCCAGCCGTCGTCCTCGGCGGCGGTGCGGGAGCGGGGTACGAACAACGGTTCACCCGTCTGAGCCAGACCGAAATCGAACGTGGTCTGCACGCCGGTGCGGTGGTCGATGCGCGTCACGGCGTTGTAGTGGCCCACATCCTCGGTGGCCTTGCAGGCGTAGGTGACGTTGTGTTCCAGCGTCGAACGGCGCCAGTCGTACTGCGGGAATTCCATTGGTGCTGTTGCTGATAGCACCGTCTCGGTGATCCGGCCGGACTTGCTGATCCGGAACCGCGACAGGTGTCCGCGGGGCCACTCATCGATGGTCAGGTGCGCACGGGGATCGGTGGGATCGGCCGGGTCCTGCCACGCCTTGCCGAGCTTGCCGAAGACGTCCGAGTCCTCGAAGCGGAAGAACTCCACCACGGTGTCGGAGCCGTCCTCGAAGGCGTTGGTGACGTGGATGTGCGTCAGCGCCTCATGCTCGATGATGCGGGGCTTGGACCCGTCGCGCGGCACCAGGGCAAACCGCGTCGACCCGTTGCGGGTCTGGTATTCCAGGGCTTTGGCGAGTGATCGGGTACGCAACAGCGTTGGGATGTTGGGGCGCAACGGATCCAGCACGAACACCATGTGGGTCTCGGTGAGGGCGAAGTCATGGTTCCACACCATGTCCCACAACTTCAGCGAACTGATCTGGTGGCTGCGCCCGGTGCGGTCCACCTTGAAGCAGCGCAGCCGCGGTGTGGGCAGCAGGTCGAGACCGAAGTTGTAGACGTCGCCGGTGTGCGGATCCCACTTGGGGTGGGCGGAGAAGGAACCGAGATAGCCGAGGCGGTCACCGTCAAAGCGCTTGTAGCCCAACGTGTCCAGCGAGTCCGGGTCGATCTTGTACGGCGGGCCGCCCTCCCACATGGCCAGGAGTTCGCCGCAGATCGTGGCCATGTTGGTGTTGCCGGTGTTGGCCGGCGGCAGCAGATTGCCGCGCAGCGTGGGCGCGTTGGTGGTGATGCCGCGCTGGCTCATCACGTCTCCGCCGCGGTACTGCTTGGTGCGCACGTAGCGGTTGGTGAAACGCACGGACTGTCCGTCGAGGACGAACCGCGACACCATGCCGTCGGCGTCGAACATGGTCTTGAGGACGGTGTCGCCGACCTCGAACTTGCCGGGGCCGATGCGGAACAGCGTGCCGGTCAGTTCGGGCGGGAGAGTGCCGTCGATGCGGGCGACCTGATAGTCCATCTCGTCGTACAGGGACGCGAAGGCGCGGCCGTGCAGCTGCTTGAGCGTCGGTTCCGCGGGCACTGTGGCTGTCATGCAACCTCCATCTGAGGACGTATGTCCTCAGTTTTGCGCCGCGCCCCGGCGGCTGTCAAGGATTCGGAGGTTATCCGCCGAACAGCAGGTACAACCCGGTGAACGTGTAGCCGACCATCACCAGCATCATCGCCAGCTGCCCGGTGAGCTGATGGCGCTTGGGCAGGATGCGCAGCGCGCAGTCGTGTGCGGCGACGACTCCGGCGATGTGCCCCGCCACCACGAACAGCACCTTGGTCGTGGCCAGCACCGACGGATGCATGGACAGCACGTAGTACACGTGCGCATCGTGCAGGCCCAGGAGCTGGAAGGCGGTCTGCTGACCCTTCTCCACGAGATAGGTCAGGTAGTGCGCGAACACATAGCCGATGACGATCGGGATGAGGGAGTGCGCCATCAAACCGGGCAGCTCCCGGCGCCGCGCACGGTCCACGCCGCCGGTGGCGCGGGCGGCGAGGCTGAACGACAGCGCGACGGTCGTGACAAACACCGCCAGCCCAACGGTTTTCAGTCCGGTGGCCTGCCAGGTGCCGTTGCTGTGCGCCTCCACGAACCCGCGCCACGCCGGCGTCGCGGAGAAACTGTCGAAGGCCGTCGACCCCAGCAGCACTGCGAGCACCGTCACCGTGGCCGGCCGGACCGGCAGTGTGGGTAGGTGATTGAACGGATTGCCGACGACGATCTGCCCATCTGCGTTGCGCCGCACCGGAGCACACCGCGATGCCACGACGCTGTACACCTCGAACGGATCGGCATGCGAGCACCAGCGGGTGCCGCACACCGCGGCCCCGGCCAGTGTCACACAGAGGTAGACCAGCAGCCAGATACGCACGGCGCCAACCGAACCCGGGTCTGGGCTGGCCAGCTCGAGCCAGACGAACGCGAACAGCCCGGCCGCGGCCGGCCAGTAGCCGAGCCGCACGGGATACGCGTCCCGGCTCAGCCGCAGCAATCGGGCAATGGTCCGCACCGGCGACAGCACCCGCCACACCGGGCCGAAAAGCGCTGAGAGCGCGACGATTCCGACCCACAGCAGTACGTAGAACACACCCGGCAGCGCGTTGCCGGGCCCGGTGGGCCCGACGACGGACGCCACCGCGACCCATCCCGCGAACGCCAGGGCGAGCAGCCCGACCGCCCAGCGCGTGGTGGGTGCGTCGACGGCCGTCGTCAACCAGCGCGGCAACGGGCGTCCCGGCGCCTCTGGATCGAACCGCGGCTTGCGCCATGCCAGTGCCACCACCGCGAAGGTGAAGGTCAACGCCCATGCCGCGCCGATCAGGGCGTACGTCACGGGGATGGGCAGATCAGTCGATCCGCCCAGCCCGTGCGCGAGGACCGAAGAGGTCACTGCACCGTGATCGTGGCGACCGTCTTGTCCAGGTGGTGCAGCTCGACATCGACCTTGCCCGGCACGCTCACCGTGAACTGGAACTGCTGATCCTTCGCCGGTTTGATGTCGAAGGTGTGCTCGGGGCTCGAGTGCACGTGCAGCTGGTCGGCGGCGTCACTGTTGACCCGCAGGATGATCGGCTCGCCGAGCTTGGCCTGCACCTGCTGGTTGAGTGGCGTGGCGGTGCCGCCGGCGATGGTCACGTCGACGTAGACGCGTGCCGGCGGGGCCTGCTGGTTGGTGAACTGCGGTGTGGCACTTGCGGTGGCACTCGGTGAGCTGCCGGTCGACTTGTCGTT
Organism: Mycobacterium sp. UNC410CL29Cvi84; assembly: GCF_000686745.1. Taxonomy (NCBI): domain Bacteria; kingdom Bacillati; phylum Actinomycetota; class Actinomycetes; order Mycobacteriales; family Mycobacteriaceae; genus Mycobacterium; species Mycobacterium sp. UNC410CL29Cvi84. Next base: position 156,466 of record NZ_JMLM01000003.1, on the reverse strand, counting down.
GCCGCTACTGCAGCCGGCAAGCGCCAGGGCGACAGCGCCGGCCACGGCGAAGGTCTTCACAAAGGTCACGCGGAACCGTCCTCATCGGTTGAACCTGGTGTCTCCGAGTCGGTTTCGTCACCGTCGGAGCCGGCGCGCCGGTCTTTCATGGCAACCCAGGCCACGACCCCGGCCACGACGAAAGCAGGAGCGAACGCCGGCAGTGCCAACAATAGCGAGTGGTCGGCGAGATAGGTCACGGCTGTCCGACGGGTTCCCTGGTCTCGGTGGCGCTGAACTGTTCACGCGAATTGATCCGTCCCGCACCCCAACTCAGCAACGCGATCAGGATCAGCGAGCAGACCAGCACGATCAGCGACGCCGCGGGGTACAGCCACGACGGCACGTCGAGGTTGCGTTCGCGCTGCAGGACCTTGATCTCCTCCATGAAGTCGCGGGTCGTCGAGATCGCGGGCGTCTCCTCGGCACCGATACCGGGGTCGGCCGGCAGATACACCGGGACCGCGGCCATCGTCCGGCCGTCCTGCACGCGCAGCACGGTCTTCCACGTGCCCCAGACGGGGATCGGCCGGGTGGACCGGTAGTGGCCCGGACCCACCTGCTGCAGGTGGTCGACGACCAGGCCGCGCTCATTGGCGAGCTTGCCCTGCCACGCCATCAGCGTCACCCACTCCGGGTCGTCACTGACCAGGTTGGCCGGCGTGATCTGGATGTCGGCGTTCACCAGGCGCTCGCCGGCCGGGCTCGGTGCGTCGCTGAGGGTGATCTGCGCGCGGGCGTGCTCCGGGACCGTGACGTTCAGGCCATTGGTGACGGCGGCGCCGATCACCACGACAGTGGCGACCACGATGCCGATACCGATCGGCCGCGCGGGCAGGCGCTGACCGGACAGCACGATGGCGAGGAGCGCGCCGCACATACCCATACCGATGGCGACGGGCGTCGACATCGTCAGCGCCTCACCCCACATGCTGCTGGGCCACGGCGTGCGGAACATGGAGTCGACCCAGAACGATTCCAGCCACATGCCGACGGTCCCCACGCCCAGACCGGCCACCGCGCCGAACAGGATCGGACGGTTGACGAGGGGTGTCAGCCCGATCAGTTCCACGACGACGGCCGAACCCAGGTAGAGCGCGAACCAGCTGTACGGAGAACCGAGAATCGGCCCGACCGCCAGGATGACCAGGCCCCGGATGAACCAAGAGAAGGCGATGGCGCCGAAGGTGGAGAACCGTCCGAGCGTGAGCCGGGTTGCCACCAGCGACATGGCCGCGGCGGCGGCGATCAGCATGGGATGCAGCACCAGCCGGAACTGTTCGACGCCGAAGTCGTATTCGACCGGGAACACCGACAGACCGATCACCAGACCGCCGAAGGCCAGGTACGGCAGCACCTTGTTGCGGGCGGCCGGGGCGTCGGAGCCCATCGCGATATCACCCTCGCGCTCGAGGAGCAGCGTGGCGACCAGCGACAGACCGGCGCCGCCGATGAGCATCAAATGTGTTGGGCCCCAGAGCGTGACGTCCTGACCGAAGATCCGGTGCCAGATGTCGTCGAGCGGAAAGCCGATGAGCGCGTACAGGCCGCAACCGGCCATCAGCACGCCGCCGACGGGCGCGTACCAGGTTTTGGTGATCTTGATGGCGGCCGGACCGGGTTTGTCGTACGGCAGGATGATCGACAGCGAGCCGGCGATGAACAGCAGGAACAGGCCGACGAGGATGAAGTAGTGGGCCGGGTTGGCCAGCGGGCCGGCGTCGCGGCCCTTGCCGATGTGCAGGCTGACATCCCAGATGAAGCCGAACATCGCGCAGATGATCGTCGAGATGAACAGCAGCGAGGGCAGCGCCACCCAGCTGGGTCGGTTCATCTTGCGGCCGGCTTTGTCGGCCAGGTCTTTCAGCCAGGTGATGCGGCGTTGCCGGTGCAGATAACCGATCCACAACAGGCCGGCCGTGATGATGCCCGTGGCCACGGACATCCCGATCACCTGGTCGAGGGCAGCGCCCCCGCCTTCGGTTCCGGCGGCGGCCACCAACGTGACCTGCTCGGCGAGCTGTGCTGCCATGTTCCACCCCACTATGTAGATGAACCCTGAACCTTACTCGTCGGTAATATTGCCAGAAGACCGAGTTTGAAACCGGTGTCCGTCTTCCTTCTTCGGATTTTGACATCATGTGGCAGTCGGAGGGAGGGGTTGCGCCAGATGGCTGACGACGGATCGAGCGGCGCGCCGCAGCGCAGGTACTCCGGCAGGTCAGCGGAGGAGCGACGGGCCGATCGACGGCGGTTGCTACTGGATGCGGCCGAATCGTTGTGGCGTGAAGGCGGGCTGTCGGCACTGAGCGTCCGGGCGGTCTCGGCCCGCGCCAAACTCACCGACCGCTACTTCTATGAGCAGTTTGCCGGCCTCGGTGCGCTGATCGGCGCCGTCATCGACGACGTGCTGGAGGGGCCCTTCGCCGCGATGCTGGCCGGGGGGAGTGCGCCCGAAGAGGCCACCGTCCAAACCCGGCTGACGCTCGGTCTGGCCGGGTTCATCGAGCACGCCGAGAGTGACCCGCTGGCCGTCCGGATTTTCCTGACCGACGCCCGGCACATCGAATCGGTCTCCGAGCACATCCGCATCGCACAACACCGGGTGGCTGCCGCGATTCTGGCGTTGCTGCAGCCCGACCGCGATGCCGATCAGGAGAGCTTCGACGCCGCCCTGTTCTGCGTCGGCGGCGTGGCCACCCTGATCAACGAGCGGCTGCTCGACGAGTCGAAAACCGTTAGCGCACAAGACTTTGCGAAGCAGGCCGTCGGCTGGTGCGCCCGGGTTCTCCGGGTGTCCGGCGAACCCGGCGCGCCGAGCTGACGGTCTGCGACTAGCCGCGCGCGGCCCGGTTCACCGCCGACACGACGGCGCGCAGCGACGCCGTGGTGATCGACGGCGCGATGCCGACGCCCCACACCGTCTTGCCGCCGATCGACGCCTCGACGTAGGCCGCGGCCTGCGCTTCCTCACCGGCCGACATGGCGTGCTCGGAGTAGTCCAGGACGTTGACGTGGAAGCCGACGGCGCCCAGTGCGTCGGTGAAGGCCGCCAGCGGGCCGTTACCGGCGCCGACGATCTCGCGCTCCTCACCGTCGATCTTGACGATGGCGGTGATGGTGTCGGTGCCGCCGTCCTCTTCGGACGCGTCGACACGCTGCCGCATGCGCTCCAGCGGGGTGATGGGCGACAGGTACTCCTCGTTGAAGACGTCCCACATCTCCTTCGGGGAGACCTCGCCGCCTTCGCCGTCGGTGATCTTCTGGATCGCCTGGCTGAACTCCATCTGCAGCCGGCGCGGCAGCACCAGGCCGTGATCGGCCTTCATGATGTAGGCGACGCCGCCCTTGCCGGACTGCGAGTTCACACGGATGACGGCCTCGTAGGTGCGGCCGACGTCCTTCGGATCGATGGGCAGGTACGGCACCTGCCACAGGATGTCGTCGACGTCGGCGTCGGCAGCATCTGCGTCCACCTTCATCTGGTCCAGGCCCTTGTTGATGGCGTCCTGGTGGCTGCCGGAGAACGCCGTGTAGACCAGGTCACCGCCGTAGGGGTGGCGCTCGGCGACGGGCAGCTGGTTGCAGTACTCGACCGTGCGACGGATCTCGTCGATGTTGGAGAAGTCGATCTGCGGATCGACACCACGGCTGAACAGGTTCAGGCCCAGCGTCACCAGGCAGACGTTGCCGGTGCGCTCACCGTTGCCGAACAGGCAGCCCTCGATGCGGTCGGCGCCGGCCAGGTAGCCCAGCTCGGCGGCCGCGACGCCCTCGCCACGGTCGTTGTGCGGGTGCAGGCTCAGGATGATCGAGTCGCGCGGCGCCAGGTGCCGGTTCATCCACTCGATCGAGTCGGCGTAGACGTTCGGCGTCGCCATCTCGACGGTCGCCGGCAGGTTCACGATCAGCGGCCAGTCCGGCGTGGGCTGGACGACCTCGGCGACCGCGTTGCACACCTCGACGGCGTACTCCAGCTCGGTGCCGGTGTAGGACTCGGGCGAGTACTCGAAGCGCCACAGCGTGCCGGGGTACTTCTTGGCCTCTTCGACGCACAGCTTGGCGCCGTCGGTGGCGATCTTCTTGACGGCCTCGCGGTCGGCGCGGAACACCACGCGGCGCTGCAGGATCGACGTCGAGTTGTAGAAGTGCACGATCACGCGCGGCGCGCCGTTGCAGGCCTCGAAGGTGCGCTCGATCAGCTCGGGCCGGCACTGCGTCAGCACCTGGATGGTGACGTCCTCGGGGATCGCGCCCTGCTCGATGATCTCGCGGACGAAGTCGAAGTCGGTCTGGCTGGCTGACGGGAAGCCGACCTCGATCTCCTTGTAGCCCATGCGGACCAGCAGGTCGAACATCCGGCGCTTGCGCTCGGGGCTCATCGGGTCGATCAGGGCCTGGTTGCCGTCGCGCAGGTCGACCGCACACCAGCCGGGTGCGACGGTGGCGACCTTGTCGGGCCAGGTGCGGTCGAAAGACGCAGGCGGCTCTCCCCCCGGAACTTCCAAGGCGAAGCTGCGGTAGCGGCTGACCGGCATCGCGGAATTGCGCTGGGTGTTCCAGGACGGCTGGCCCTCGCGGCGCGGGCCGGACGGGGTGGTGATGGCGCGTACCGACGAGAAGGAGTCGGCAGAAGAATCGGGGGAGTAAGTGGTCACGGTTTTTTGCTCCGGTCTGTCTTGATGGGACCTAGAAGAAGGTCAGGACCGGCGCATCTCAAACCCCCGCGACGGGAGGCCGGTCGGATCAGACCCCGTCGCGGCGTCCGAGGAGGAGCACCCGCGCGCTATACATCGGTAACGAGTTTACTCCCGTCCGGTAGATCGCCAAAACGAGGTTGGGCTGTCGGGTGACAACGTCCTGGCCAGGTGTAATGGGCGTGGCCCTGGCTGTGCCGATACAGTTCGACCGTGTTGACGAGATGGTTGTTGAGCCTGGACCGCAGCTGGAAGATCGGCATCGCGGTCGCGCTCGCCGTCGTCATCGGCCTGGTGGTGTGGCAGACCGAGTTCCGCGGGCCGACGCCGGAGTGCAAACCGGTGCGCGACATGCTCGACTACAACAAGGCGCAGGCCGTGCAGATCGAGTCGAAGATCGACAAGAACAACAATGGCGTCCCGACCATCGCTGAGGAGACCGCCTACCGGGCCTGGGCCGACGGCATGGCCGAGCGGGCCCAGAAGGTCACCGGCGACAAGGTCGCAGCCAACGCCGTGCAGCTGGCGACGCTGGCCTCGCAGTTCGCCTCGGCGCTGGACGCGTACCGGATCGCCGCCCAGGGCCGGGCGCCCGGCGCCCCCGCACCGACCGAGGCCTACCAGCTGTCGGCGATCAACGCGCAGATCACGGAACAGATGAAGGCGCTGACCGACGCCTGCCCGGCACAGCGGAAGCTCACCGACATCTTCTGATCCGGGCGGGAGTGACGAACGTCTCCCGCCTTGCAGGTCCGGCAGGTGACCGGGCAACAAAAACGGGTTCACCCCTCCCTTATCCTTGGAACAGCATTGATGCAGATGCTTGCTGCCAATTCAGAGAAGGAAACGCGAACAGTGGCGCTCGTCGTCCAGAAGTACGGCGGATCCTCGGTGTCTGACGCCGAGCGAATCCGTCGAGTCGCCGAGCGAATCGTCGAAACCAAGAAGGCCGGCAATGACGTCGTCGTCGTGGTCTCGGCCATGGGCGACACCACCGATGACCTGCTGGATCTGGCCCGCCAGGTATCCCCGGCGCCACCGGCCCGTGAGATGGACATGCTGCTCACCGCGGGTGAGCGCATCTCGAACGCCCTCGTCGCGATGGCCATCGAGTCCCTCGGCGCGCAGGCCCGGTCGTTCACCGGCTCGCAGGCCGGCGTGATCACCACCGGCACGCACGGCAACGCCAAGATCATCGACGTCACCCCGGGCCGCCTGCGCGACGCCCTCGACGAGGGCCTCATCGTGCTGGTCGCCGGCTTCCAGGGCGTCAGCCAGGACAGTAAGGACGTCACCACGCTGGGCCGTGGCGGCTCGGACACCACCGCCGTGGCGCTGGCCGCCGCGCTGAACGCCGACGTCTGCGAGATTTACACCGACGTGGACGGCATCTTCACCGCCGATCCGCGCATCGTCCCCAATGCCCGTCACCTGGACACCGTCTCCTTCGAGGAGATGCTGGAGATGGCGGCCTGCGGAGCCAAAGTGTTGATGCTGCGCTGCGTGGAATACGCCCGCCGCTACAACGTTCCGATTCACGTCCGGTCCTCGTACTCCAACAAGGCCGGCACCATTGTCAAAGGATCGATCGAGGACATCCCCATGGAAGACGCCATCCTCACCGGAGTTGCCCACGACCGCAGCGAGGCGAAGGTCACCGTCGTCGGCGTGCCCGACGTTCCGGGCTACGCCGCCAAGGTGTTCCGCGCGGTCGCCGACGCCGACGTCAACATCGACATGGTGCTGCAGAATATCTCGAAGGTGGAGGACGGCAAGACCGACATCACCTTCACCTGTTCGCGCGAGAACGGCCCGGGCGCTGTCGAGAAGCTGACGTCCCTCAAGGACGAGATCGGTTTCTCGCAGGTTCTCTACGACGATCACATCGGCAAGGTGTCGCTGGTCGGCGCCGGTATGCGCAGCCACCCCGGCGTCACTGCCAAGTTCTGCGAGACGCTGGCCGAGGTCGGCGTCAACATCGACCTGATCTCGACCTCCGAGATTCGAATCTCGGTACTGGTCAAGGACACCGAGCTGGACAAGGCTGTCGCGGCGCTGCACGAGGCCTTCGGCTTCGCCAGCGAAGAGGCCGCCGTGGTCTACGGCGGAACGGGGCGTTAGTCATGGTGAACATCGGTGTGGTGGGTGCGACCGGCCAGGTCGGCCAGGTCATGCGCAAGCTTCTCGAGGAGCGCGACTTCCCGGCGACCTCGGTGCGGTTCTTCGCCTCGGCGCGGTCCGAGGGCAAGAAGCTGACGTTCCGCGGTCAGGAGATCGAGGTCGAGAACAGCGAGACCGCCGACCCGTCGGGTCTGGACATCGCCCTGTTCTCCGCCGGCGCGACCATGTCGCGCGTGCAGGCCCCGCGCTTCGCCGCCGCCGGCGTGACGGTGATCGACAACTCGTCGGCGTGGCGCAAGGATTCCGATGTGCCGCTGGTGGTTTCGGAGGTCAACTTCGACCGCGACGTCCGCGGCAAGCAGCTCGCCAAGGGCATCATCGCCAACCCGAACTGCACCACCATGGCCGCCATGCCGGTCCTCAAGCCGCTGCACGATGAGGCCGGACTGACCCGCCTCATCGTGTCGAGCTACCAGGCCGTGTCCGGTTCCGGACTCGCCGGCGTCGACGAACTGGCCTCGCAGGCCCGCGCCGTCATCGGCGGTGCCGAGCAGCTGGTGCACGACGGTTCGGCGCTGGAGTTCCCGGCGCCCGTGAAATACGTTGCGCCCATTGCCTTCAACGTCATCCCGCTGGCCGGCTCGCTCGTCGACGACGGCTCGGGTGAGACCGATGAGGACCAGAAGCTGCGCAACGAGAGCCGCAAGATCCTCGGTATCCCGGAGCTGGCCGTGAGCGGCACCTGCGTGCGCGTGCCGGTCTTCACCGGACACTCGCTGTCGATCAATGCCGAGTTCGCGCAGCCGCTTTCGGTCGAGCGGGCCCGTGAGCTGCTGGCCGCTGCCGCCGGCGTCTCGCTGGTCGACGTGCCGACGCCGCTGGCCGCCGCCGGTGCCGACGACTCGCTGGTGGGCCGCATCCGCCAGGACCCGGGCGTGCCCGACGGTCGTGGCCTCGCACTGTTCGTCTCGGGCGACAACCTGCGAAAGGGCGCGGCGCTCAACACTGTTCAGATCGCCGAACTGCTCGCCGCGCGCTGATCTTGCGGGCGGGGGCAGCGTCGGTCGCGGCGCTGGTGCTCGGGCTCGGCATGGGGGTGCCGACGGCGCAGGCCGATCCGCCTGCGCCGGTACCGACCCCGGTGCTCAAACCGCTCGTCGTCGGCGAGGTGACCCGTATCGGTCCGGTCGCCGGAACCGGCACGCCGACAGCCGATTACGGCATCGGTGCGACGGACCTCTGTGAGTTCATGGAGTTCCCGAGCGGCATCCTGCAGATCTGCGGTGACAGCTTCGCCGGGCAGGGTGTCGGATTCGGCGGCTGGTACGCGCCCGTCGCGCTGCACGTCGAGACCGACTCCGTCAACTCCCCGGACGGCCTGCGGTACCGCGGCGTCATGGGCGTCGACAAGCCGCTGCTGGCCGACGCCAAAATTCCTGGCACGTCGCAACTTCCGGCCGGAGTGGTGAGCATCAACCGGGAGAACTACCTGTTGATCACCACCACGCGCGATCTGAAACCGGCGAGCTCGCGACTGGTCAAGGCCGACCCGGCGCGCGGCGCGTGGCCGACCGTGCCGGGGTCTGTGCGGCCGGCCGGATATGCCGGGGGAGCGCAGAGCCAGATCACCGGCTACTACGACCCGGTGCCCACCGCGGACTCGCCGCGTGGCTGGGTTTACCTGGTCGCCAACAACTTCGACCGCAGCAGCCCGGCCTACCTCTACCGGGCCACGCCGCAGGCGTTCACGGACCGGTCCAGCTGGCAGGGCTGGTCTGCCGCAGCGGGCTGGGGCAAACCGCCAACTCCGTTGTGGCGCGACCTGATCGGCGAGATGAGCATGAAACAGGTCGACGGCAAGACGGTGCTGTCGTACTTCAACAGCAGCACCGGCAACATGGAGGTCCGCGTGGCGAACACGCCGACCGAACTCGGCACCGCGCCGGTGACGACCGTCGTGGTGGCCGGCGGCTGGCCGGAGCAGGCCGACGAACTGCCTGAGCCGCAAGACAATCAGCTGGCGCAGCCGTACGGTGGCTACATCTCGCCGGGCTCGACGCTCGATGAACTGCGCATCCTGGTCAGCCAGTGGAACACCACACCGCGCGATACCGCGCCGTACCGCGTCATCCAGTTCGCGGTGAATCCGGTGAAGCCCTAGGCGCTGTCGTCAGCGCAGCACCAGGTCGATCCCGGCGCTGTCGAACACGTCGAGCAACCCGGACCAGGTGTGAGAATCCAAGGCCTTCTTGGCTTTTGCGCTGTCGGTCAGCACGAAGCGGAACGGTTCGTCGTCCGGCGTGCCGAAGCCGCCGCCGAGGCAGTCGGCCAGTGCGTCCAGATTGCTGCCGAAATAGCCGCCGGCGCCATTGACCGCGTGGCCCAGCTCGGTGAAAAGGTCTGCGCGGGAATGGATCCGCGCACCCCGCACGGTGAACGTCTTCACGCTCCTCCGATCTGGCAGAACGTCTCGTAGTGGTCGCCGGTGTAGTAGAACTCCGGTGGGTTGGTCGGCGGCTCACCGCCGGTGATGACCCGCCGTGTGCCGCGGGTCTTCGCGCCCGGCGTGGGCACCGTGTACTCGTGGTAGTAGCCACGCTGCTGGTTCGGCAGCCGGCGCTCGAAGTTGCCGAACACGATGCCGTCCCGCGAATAGGGGAACGGCCCGCCGCGGTGGATGAGGTCGACGGTGGTGGTGGTCTCGGGTGGCAGCGACGACAGCTGGCAGACGGCCAGCCCGGACTTGCTCTTGGTCGTCGGCACCGGCCCCTGGGTACGGGAGACGGCCGTCGGCGACGCGGTCGGCGCCGGGCCCGTCAGCACGGCGGTCTGCTTCGCGCACGCCGGGGTGAGGGTCAGGAGCAACGCGGTGCCGCAGGCAAGGGCCGCGGCGCGCAGGGTGGTTCTGGACATCTCACCTTTTCTGCCGCGTGCTGATATCGGAGCGTCGGCCGGCCCCCAAAGCCCGGCCGAAGCTCCGCTACACAGGCCACGCTACCGCGCCGCGCGCCTCATAGCTGATTCTTACGCGCAACCTAGCCACCGCAGTGGTTGACGGACGGATCATCGATGACATGAGTGACGAAACCCCTAAAGAAACGCCCGAGACGCCGGATACTCCGACGGACTCGTTCCCGCCCGTAGCAACGGCCACCGCGGTGGCCGCACCGCCCGTCGAGCACAAGTCCAGCAAGCTCAACAAGGTGCTGGCCTGGGTTGGCATCGTCGCGGGCATCGTGTTCATCGTCGCGACGATCTTCTTCTCCGGCTTCGTCCTCGGCGCGCATTCCGGCGGCGGCCACCACGGCTGGCACAAGCACCACCGCGGACAGGACACCGCTGAGTTCCGCGAGGGGCACGGACCGCGCGGCGGCGGCATGTGGCACCCGATGTTCCCCGGTGGTCCGGGCTGGCAGGGCCCCAGCGGCCCCGGCTGGCAGGGACCGGGAGGCCCCGGTGGACAGGGCCCGGGTGGTCCCGGCCCGCAGGCGCCCGGCCAGCCCGGACCGGCCCAGCCCGGTCGCTGACCTCACCACAGTCCCGCATCAAACGACAGGCCGTGCCCGCGCAGGGTGCGGCCTGTCGCCTGTTCTAGGCCTGTCCGTCGGCCGCCGGCCGGTTCGCGGTCACTGCTCGATAGCCGGCAGTCAGCAGTTCGACGATCCGTTCCTCGAGCTCGGCGGAGTCGTCGTCGGCGGCGATGGTGGACACGTACATGGCGGCACCCGCCGCCATGATCAGGACGGCGCGCGCGTCCAGTTCCGCACTGCGCCGCTCCTCGGCGGTCTGTGCTCCGACGTCGTCGGCGAACAGTTCGACCGCCGGTCCCGTGAACCGATTCCACAGCGACCGCCCCAGCTGTTTGTCTTCGACCAAAGCCTGGGTCAGGTCGGGTGCCGCAGCCTTCATGTCGGGGCGGTTGAACAGGGCGCGGCTGCCGCGGACGACGAAATCTATCCAGCCGTAGACATCGGTTCCATCGAACGGCGTCAGGTCGGGTGCCACGCCCATCACCGCATCGATGACCAACGCGGCCTTCGACGGCCATCGCCGCGCCAGGCTGGCGCGCGTGACGCCGGAGCGCTGCGCGACCAGGCGCATGCTCAATTCCTGAAACCCGCCCTCGGACAGGAGCTCCCGGGTCGCCGTGAGGACACGATCGTCGATACTCGCGTCCCGTGGCCGACCCGGGCCTGACTGACTGCTCACGGGTCCATCATCACAGCCCCCGACTGTCGGCGATGCCATTGACGTCACCCCGGTAATTAGTGTACCACTGGATCACTAATTAAGGAGGTTGGCGATGGCTGCCGGGGCGAAGGTGACTGCGTTCACCGTGGTGATGTTGTTGGTCGCCGCCGCGCTGGTGGTGGTGTTCGGCCAGTTCCGGTTCGGGGCGGGCGAGCGGTATCACGCCCAGTTCACCGATGCCTCACGTCTGGCGGCCGGGCAGGACGTGCGGATGGCCGGGTTGCCGGTGGGCAAGGTCGACCGCGTGTCGCTGAGCGCCGACAACACCGTCGACGTGCTCTTCAGTGTCGATTCGCGCTACCGCCTGTACACGTCGACCAGGGCCGTCATTCGCTACCTGAACCTGACGGGCGACCGCTATCTCGAATTGGCCTTCGCCGCAGGCGATTTGCACGCGCTTGCGGCCGGGGCGACCATCCCGTTGAGCCATACCCAGCCTGCCGTAGACCTCGACGCGCTCCTGGGTGGTCTGCGTCCCGTACTCAAGGGTCTCGACGGCGACAAGGTCAACGCCATCACCGCCGCCGTCATCGATCTGCTTCAGGGTCAGGGCGGTGCTGTGTCCCAACTACTTTCGACGACGGGCAACTTCGCGCAGAACCTCTCCGGCCGTGATCAGCTCATCGGCGACGTCGTCACCAACCTCAACGTGGTTCTCGGGACTGTGGATTCGAAGAGCCGGCAGTTCGGCACCAGTATCGACACGCTCCAGCAGCTGCTGACGGGTCTGGCGCGCGACCGTGATTCTCTCGCCGGAGCCATCGCGCCGCTGGCCGCGTCGTCGGTGGAGATGACCCAAATGCTGGAGCGCGGGCGGCGGCCGGTCCAGGGCGTCCTCGAGAATGTGCGCCCCTTCGCGCAGCGGGCCTACGAGCGGAAGGCTGAGGTCAACGCCGCCATCGAGCCCCTCGCCGAGAGCTACCTGCGGCTCAACTCACTCGGCGCCTACGGGGCGTTCTTCAACATCTTCTTCTGCTCCAGCCGGATCAAGCTCAGCGGGCCCGCGGGCAGCGACATCATCATTCCCATCGGCGGAGCACCGGACCCCTCGAAGGGCAGGTGCTCGGAGAATGGGTGATCGCCGTGTCGGGCTGCGTGGCGGCGCGATCCTGGCCGGTATTGCTGCCGCGGTGTCGGGGTGCCAGTTCGACGGGTTGAATTCGCTGTCGTTGCCGGGCACGGCCGGTCACGGACCGGGCTCATTCGAGGTGACCGTTGAGCTGGACAGCGTCGTTGGCCTACCGCAGAATTCGCCGGTCAAGGTCGGAGACGTGACGGTGGGAAGCGTCTCCGGGGTCGCCGTCAGGCAACGAGCCGACAGCACGGTGTATGCGGCCGTTCGTCTTTCGCTGGACCGTCAGGTGGATCTCCCCGCGAACGTCTCGGTGACAGTGGGACAGACGTCGCTGCTCGGTTCCCAGCACATCGAACTGGTGCCCCCGAACCAGCCGGTGCCCGCCAAACTGGCCGACGGCGCGCACATCAGGATCGGCCGGGCGGGTCACTATCCCACCACCGAAGAGGTGCTGGCCGCGATCGGCGTCATCATCAACAACGGCAATCTCGGTGCCCTGCAGGATATTACGAACGAAGCCTATGCGGCCGTGGCCGGGCGCGCGGCGACGTTCACCGGTTTGGTGGCGAAGCTGGCCGAGCTGACCGGCTTCCTCGATACGCAAACCGGCACCATCATCGCGGCGGTCGAGGGCGTCGACCGGACCGCGGCGGCATTGGCACGGGACGCCGATGCGCTGGGGCGGACGCTGGAGATGCTGCCCGCCGCACTCGATGTCCTGAACCGAAATCGCGCCGACGTCGTCGCGGCGTTCGGCGCACTGCGCAGGTTGGCCGCAACGGCCGAACGCGTTCTGTCGCAGACCAAAGACGACTTCGCTGCCGACCTCAAGGACGCGTTTCCCGTCATCAAGGCCCTCAACGACAACGCCGACGATTTCATTCACGATCTGGAAATCCTGCCCACGTTCCCGTTCGCCCAGAAGTACCTGCGCAATGCCGTTCGCGGCGACTACCTCAACGTCTTCTCGACGTTCGACCTCACCCTGCGGCGGCTGGGCGAAAACCTGCTCACCACATCGGCGCTCGACCCGAACATGCCGCGGCTGTCCGAGATCGTCAATCCACCGGATTTCCTGATGGGTGCACTCGCCAACCTGTCCGGCCAGGCCGCCGACCCGTTCAAGATCCCGCCCGGGACTGCCACCCAGCACGGTGCGAGACCGTGAAAGACGTTGCTGCATCAAGACTTACCGAAAGGACCCCTGACAGAATGGCACCCGATCCCTTCCAGCCGGCAAAGCTCGGTCCGATCACGTTGCGTAATCGGGTGATCAAGGCGGCGACGTTCGAGGCGGCGACCCCGGATGCGCTGGTCACCGACGATTTGATCCGCTATCACCGGTTGCCGGCCGCGGGTGGGGTGGGGATGACGACGGTGGCCTATTGCGCGGTGTCCCCGGGTGGGCGTACCGATGGGTGGCAGTTGTGGATGCGACCGGAGGCGATCCCGGGGCTGCAGAAGTTGACCACGGCGGTTCACGGTGAGGGGGCGGCGATCAGCGCGCAGATCGGGCATGCCGGCCCGGTCGCCAACGCGCGCACCAACAGGGCCACCGCGTTGGCGCCGGTGCGGTTGTTCAACCCGCTGTCGATGCGGTTCGCCCGCAAGGCCACCCGCGCCGATATCGACGCGGTGATGGCCGCGCACGCGGGCGCCGCCCGGTTGGCGATCGAGGCCGGGTTCGACGCCGTCGAGGTGCACCTGGGCCACAACTACTTCGCGTCCTCGTTCCTGTCGCCGCTGATCAACAAGCGCCGCGACGAGTTCGGCGGCTCGCTGTACAACCGCGCCAAGGTCGCCCGCGGCACGGTGCAGGCGGTGCGCGAGGCCGTCGGGGATCAGATCGCGGTGATCGCCAAACTCAACATGAGCGACGGGGTGCGGGGCGGCATCCCGATGGAGGAGTCGCTGCAGACCGCGCAATGGCTGCAAGAGGACGGCGCGCTGGACGCGCTGGAGCTCACCGCCGGCAGCTCGTTGGTGAACCCGATGTACCTGTTCCGCGGCGATGCGCCGGTCAAGGAGTTCGCCGCGAACTTCATACCGCCGATCAGCTGGGGCATCCGGATGAGTGGGCACAGGTTCTTCCGCGAGTACCCCTACCAGGAGGCCTACCTGCTGCAGCAGGCTCGCCAGTTCCGCGCCGAGCTGTCGATGCCGCTGATTCTGTTGGGTGGCATCACCAACCGGGAAACCATGGACCTGGCCATGGCCGAGGGTTTCGAGTTCGTCGCGATGGGCCGGGCCCTGCTCGCCGAACCGGACCTGCTCAACCGGATTCAAGCCGACAGGACGGTGAAATCGGGCTGCACACACTGCAATCTGTGCATGCCCACCATCTACAGCCAGACCCACTGTGTGGTCACCGGCAAGCCGAACTGAGATAGGAGCTGTATGGCCGACTTTGACGGCCTCGTCGCGTTGATCACCGGCGGCGCACGGGGAATGGGGCGATCGCACGCGGTGGCGCTGGCCGAGGCGGGAGCGGATATCGCCATCTGCGACCGGTGCGAGAACAACGACCAGATCGCGTACCCGTTGGCGACGGAAGCCGATCTGGCCACCACCGCCGAGATGGTCGAGGCGATCGGAAGGCGTTGTGTCACAGCGAAACTGTCGACAACCGACCGTGGTGCGCTGGAGCAGTTCGTGGCCCGCGTCGAGGTGGAGCTCGGGCGCGTGGACATCGCCGTCACCAACGCCGGCGTCAGTGCCATCGCGATGCTGCCCGATGTTCCATCGGCGCAGTGGGATGAAGTGATCGGGTCCAACCTCACCGGCACGTTCAACACGATCGCCGCGGTGGCGCCGGGGATGATCGCGCGCCGGTTCGGGCGGATCGTCACGGTGTCCTCGATGTTGGGCCGCAGCGGCAATTTCGGTCAGGCCGCGTACGCGGCCTCCAAATGGGGCGTCATCGGACTGACCAAGGTCGCCGCGCACGATCTGGCCGGATACGGCATCACCGTCAATGCCGTGGCGCCCGGCAACGTCGAAACCCCAATGACCTTCAACGACGCCCTGTTCGGTGCCATGCGGCCGGATCTGGAGCAACCGACGCTCGCCGACGTGGAATCGGTTTTCGCGTCGTTGCACCTACAGCCGGTGCCCTTCATGAAGCCCGCGGAAATCACACGCGCGGTCATGTTTCTGGCGCACCCGGACAGCACCCACATCACCGGGACGGTCCTGCCGGTCGACGCGGGGGCTACCGCCCGGTTGACCGGCTGACACGAGGGCCGCAACTGGCATCATCGAAGCCATGACTGCGCGCCCGATCTGGTTCACAGCCTGCGTCACCGCGGCACTCGCCCTGGCGCCCGCCGCGGCCGCCAAACCGTCGGACCCGGGCGTGGTGTCGTACGCGGTCCTCGGCAAGGGATCGGTCGGCAACGTGATCGGCGCGCCCATGGGCTGGGAGTCCACGTTCACCGCGCCGTATCAAGGCTTCTACGTCGACCTCCCGGCGTGCAACAACTGGGGCGACATCGGCCTGCCCGAGGTGTACGGCGACCCGGACCTGGCGTCGTTCAACGGCGCCGTGGCGCAGACGACGGCCACCGATGACAGCCACGCGGCCAAGCAGGTGGTGGGCGTGTTCGCCACCGCCGAGGCCGCGTCGCGGGCATTTCACCGGGTCGTCGACCGGACCACCGGTTGCGCGGGGCAGACCACGGCGATGCACCTCGAGAACGGCCGGACCGAGGTCTGGAGCTTCGCGGGTGCGCAGGCCGGCCCGGCGGACGCAGCGTGGGTCAAGCAGGAAGCGGACACCGATCGCCGCTGTTTCGTGCAGACCCGACTGCGGGAGAACGTTCTGCTGCAGGCGAAAGTCTGCCAATCCGGCAACGCCGGTCTCGCGGTCAATGTGCTGGCCGGCGCCATGCAGAACGCATTGGGGCAATGACGATGCCCGGGGTGAGTCAGGTATCGCACACATATTGCGCAGATTTTTGTCGGTGCCTCATGGCATCGTCGGACGAACACGTAATGCTCGGGACGCGTCTGCCTTTGTGTAACGCAGACTTGGTCCGGGAACACCAACCAACGGATGCGGGGACAGGCCCCCGATCCCGGAAGGGGATGTTCAGATGGGCACCGCTACCGCCATGTGTCGTCCGCACGCCGAATACCCCGAGTTGTCGAGCGCGTACAGCGCCGCGCTGCTGGCCGGCGGCGGGTGCCTGCGGGACGGACCGGTCGGCCGCGTCGGCCTCGAACTCGAGGCGCACTGCTTCGATCTGTCCGACCTGACGCGTCGTCCCGGCTGGGATGAACTGACCGAAGCCGTCGAGGCCGTATCGCAGCTGCCCGGCGGCAGCACGATCACCATGGAGCCCGGCGGCGCCATCGAACTGTCGGGTCCGCCGCTGGACGGCGCCGGGGCCGCCATCGCGGCGATGCAGGCCGATCAGGCCGTGCTGCGGGAATCGTTGCGGGGCCGCGGGCTGGGCCTGCTGCAGGTCGGCGCGGATCCGCTCCGGCCGCAGGCGCGGGTCAACCCCGGCGGTCGGTACCGGGCCATGGAGGCGTTCTTCGCGGCCGGCGGAACCGGTGCCGCCGGGGCCGCGATGATGACGTCGACCGCCTCGCTGCAGATCAATGTCGACGCCGGCCCGCGCGAGGGCTGGGCCGACCGCGTTCGGCTGGCCCACGCCCTGGGCCCGACCATGATCGCGGTGTCGGCGAGTTCGCCGATGCTGGGCGGCGAATTCACCGGATGGCAGAGCACGCGCCAGCGGATCTGGGGCCAGCTCGACACCGCCCGCTGCGGACCGGTTCTCGGCGCCAGCGGCGATGATCCCGCCAACGACTGGGCGCGTTACGCGCTCAAGGCGCCGGTCATGCTCGTGCACACTCCGGAGGCCGAACCGGTCACCGAATGGGTGCCGTTCGCCGACTGGGCGGACGGGCGGACGCTGCTCGGCGGCCGCCGCCCCACCGAGGCCGACCTCGACTACCACCTCACGACGCTGTTCCCACCGGTTCGGCCGCGGCGCTGGCTGGAGATCCGCTACCTCGACGCCGTGTCCGACGAGCTGTGGCCCGCTGTGGTGTTCACCCTGGTGACGCTGCTGGACGATGCCCGGCTGTCGAAGATCGCCTGGGAAGCAACGGAATCGGTTGCCACCGCATGGGATCAGGCGGCGCGGGTGGGACTGGCCGATCCGCGGCTGCAGGCGGCCGCGGTGCAGTGTGTGGAAGCGGCCGCCGAGGTCGCGCCGCCAGACGTGGCGGACTCGATGGACCGGCTGCTGCGGCAGGTGCGGCAAGGGCGCAGCGCGGCCGATGATTTCGCGGACCGGGTCGTCGCGCACGGAATCGATTCGGCGATCACCGGGTTGGCATGTGATGACCGGCTGAAAGGTGGGGTGTGAGTACGCGCGAGCTGTTGGCCCGGGGGCTGACCAGGGCCCGGGACCGGACTCTGGCCCTCGTCGAGTTCGACGACGCCGAACTGCTGCGCCAGTACGACCCGCTCATGAGCCCGCTGGTCTGGGACCTCGCGCACATCGGTCAGCAGGAAGAACTGTGGCTGCTGCGCGGCGGCGACCTCAATCGTCCCGGACTGCTGCCGCCCGACGTGGACAGCCTGTACGACGCGTTCGTGCATTCGCGCGCCAGCCGGGTGTCCCTGCCGCTGTTGCCGCCGACCGATGCGCGCGCCTTCTGCCGCACCATCCGGTCCAAAGCCCTTGATGCCCTTGACCGGGCGCCCGACGAGGCCGGTGCACAGTTCCCGTTCGCCTTGGTGATCAGCCACGAGAACCAGCACGACGAGACCATGCTGCAGGCTCTGAATTTGCGCAGCGGCCCGCCGTTGCTGGGGCCGGGCGTCGTCCTGCCGCGGGGGCGTGACGGCGTCGCCGGTACCTCGGTGCTGGTGCCCGGCGGGCCGTTCGTACTCGGCGTCGACGAGGCCGACGAACCTTTCGCGCTCGACAACGAAGGCCCCGCGCATGTCGTCGACGTGCCGTCGTTCCGGATCGGCCGGGTGCCGGTCACCAATGCCGAATGGCGCGAGTTCATCGCCGACGGTGGCTATCGGCAGCCCCGATGGTGGTCGGCGGCCGGCTGGGCGCATCGGAAGCAGGCAGATCTCGTGGCGCCACAGTTCTGGAGTGCCGACGGCACCACGCGGGTCCGGTTCGGCCATGTCGAGGAACTGCCACCCGACGAGCCCGTGCAGCACGTCAGCTTCTACGAAGCCGAGGCCTACGCCGCCTGGGCCGGCGCGCGGCTGCCCACCGAAGTGGAGTGGGAGAAGGCCTGTGCCTGGGATCCCGTCGCCGGGGTGCGGCGCCGATTCCCATGGGGCGCAGCCGAACCGGATACGAGCCGGGCAAATCTCAGTGGGGATGCGCTGCGCCCGGCACCGGTGGGGGCCTTTCCGGAGGGTGCCTCGGCCTACGGCGTCGAGCAGCTGCTCGGCGACGTGTGGGAGTGGACCACCTCGCCGCTGCGGCCGTGGCCGGGCTTCACACCGATGATCTACGACCGCTATTCGCAGCCGTTCTTCGACGGCACCGGTAGCGGGGACTACCGGGTGCTGCGCGGTGGTTCCTGGGCGGTGGCGGGCGACATCCTGCGTCCCAGCTTCCGTAACTGGGACCACCCGATCCGCCGCCAGATCTTCTCCGGTGTGCGGCTGGCCTGGTCGGGTGACGAGGAGCGCGGCTGATGTGTCGCCATCTGGGCTGGCTCGGCGACCCGGTCTCGGTGTCGTCGCTGATCCTGGAACCCGCGAATGGGCTTCTGGTGCAGTCGTATTCGCCCCGCCGGCAGAAGCACGGGTTGCTCAACGCCGACGGCTGGGGCGTCGGCTTCTTCGACGGTGAGACACCCCGCCGCTGGCGCAGCGCCGCCCCCTTGTGGGGTGACGCGTCGCTGGCGTCGGTGGCGCCCGCGTTACGCAGCCGGTGCGTGGTGGCCGCCGTCCGGTCGGCCACCGTCGGGATGCCGATCGAACCGTCGGCGTCGGCGCCGTTCACCGACGGCCAGTGGCTGTTGTCGCACAACGGCGTCGTCGACCGGGCGGTGCTGCCGGTGTCCCGGACCGCGGAATCGACCGTCGACAGCGCGATCCTGGCCGCCCACATCTTCGCCGAAGGACTGGACAACCTGGGCGACACCGTGCGCCGGGTCGGGGAGTCCGATCCGTCGGCACGACTGAACATCCTGGCCGCCAACGGTTCCCGGATGCTGGCCACCGTGTGGGGCGACACGCTGTCGATTCTGCGGCGGCCCGACGGGGTGGTGCTGGCCAGTGAGCCCTACGACGACCACCCGGACTGGCAGGACATCCCAGACCGTCACCTCGTCGAGGTGACGGCCGCCGGCGTCGCACTGACACCATTGACCTGAAGAAGAGGACCACGATGACACCGAGCAAGACGGCACCGCTGCTGACCAACCATCTCGCCGCCGACTGGGCGCCGCGTGCGCTGCGGCGTGATGTTCGGGACGGCTTGTCGCAGTCGCCGAAATCGTTGCCGCCCAAGTGGTTCTACGACGCCGTCGGCAGTGACCTGTTCGATCAGATCACCCGCCTGCCCGAGTACTACCCGACGCGCACCGAGGCGCACATCCTGCACGAGGCGGCCGGTGCGATCGTGGCGGCCTCCGGCGCGGACACCCTCGTCGAGCTCGGCAGTGGCACGTCGGAGAAGACGCGCATCCTGCTCGACGCGTTCCGGGACGCCGCGGCGCTGCGCCGGTTCGTGGCGTTCGATGTCGACGAGAACGTGCTCAGCGCCGCGCTCACCCAGTTGTCCGACGAGTACGACGGCGTCGAGATCAGCGGCGTGCGAGGTGATTTCGAGCAGCACCTGGGCGAGTTGCCGGTCGTGGGCCGGCGGCTGATCGTGTTCCTCGGGTCGACGATCGGCAACCTGACGGCCGGTCCGCGCGCGGAGTTCCTCGCGAGCCTGGCCGCGGCGATGCGGCCGGGCGACACGCTGCTGCTCGGCACCGACCTGGTGAAGGACACCGCCAGACTGGTGGCCGCCTACGACGACAGCGCCGGGGTCACCGCGCAGTTCAACCGCAACGTCCTCGCGGTGGTGAACCGGGAGCTGGATGCCGATTTCGATCTCGACCGCTTCGAACATGTGGCACGATGGAACACCGAAAACGAGCGTATCGAGATGTGGCTGAGGTCCGTTGCCGCGCAACGGATTCAGATACGTGAGCTGGATCTGTCGGTGGAGTTCGAGGCGGGTGAGGAGATGTTGACCGAGGTGTCGTGCAAGTTCCGCCCCGAGGGCGTCGCGGCCGAGTTGGCGGCCGCCGGGCTGCAGCAGACCGACTGGTGGACCGACCCCGCCGGGGACTTCGGGCTGTCGCTGGCGGTCAAGCCGGACCTGCGGACGTGACCGGGGCCGACTCCGCCGTCGCGCGTCTGTGGCGCGCTGCCCGGCCCACACCGGCGGGCCTGCATCTCGACAACGCCGCCTGCTCGCGGCAGAGCTTCGCCGTCATCGACGCGGCGGCCCAGCATGCCCGGCTGGAAGCGCAGGTCGGCGGCTATGTCGCCGCCGAATCCGCAGAACCCGTGTTGGAGGGCGGCCGGGCGGCGGTGGCCACGCTGACCGGGATGTCCGCCGGCGACGTGGTGTTCACCACGGGTTCCAACAATGCGCTCAACCTCCTGCTCAGCAGTTGGGACGGCGAGAAGACCGTCGCCTGTCTGCCGGGCGAATACGGCCCCAACCTGGTGGTGATGGAAGCCAACGGATTCACCGTCCGCGAGCTGCCCGTCGACGGCCAGGGGCGTCTCGACGTCGAAGTGGCGGTCGCGCTGATGCAGGGTGACCCGCCGGCGCTGGCCCATCTGACGGCGCTCGGCAGCCACCGCGGGGTGGCCCAGCCATTGTCGGAGTTCGTGGCGGCGTGTCATGCGATCGGTGTGCCGGTGGCGGTGGACGCGGCACAGGCGCTGGGTCATCTGGACTGCGCGGTGGCTCCCGACGTCATCTACGCGTCGTCGCGGAAATGGCTGGCCGGGCCGCGCGGCGTCGGGGTGCTGGCGATCAGTTCGTCTGTGTCGCACCGGCTTCGGCCGCGCATTCCCTTGCCGGAATGGGGGACACCGCTGCCGGTGCTGAAACGGCTTGACCTCGGTGAGGCCAATGTGGCTGCCCGCGTAGCCTTTTCGAAGGCCCTCGAAGAACATCTGGTGGCCGGTCCGGAACTGGTGCGGGCGCGGCTGGCCGAGGTGGGACGCCTGACACGCACCGCGCTGGCCGGATTGTCCGGATGGCGCGTGGTCGAGGATGTCGATGAGCCGACGGCCATCACCACGCTCGAGCCGACGCGTGGCGCCGACCCGAACTCCGTGCGCACCAAGCTGATTACCGAACACCACGTCGTCACGACCGTGGCCGGCGTCGAGCGGGCGCCGTTCGAGATGAAGATTCCGGTGCTGCGGGTCTCGCCGCATGTCGACGTCACCGAAGACGAACTGGAGTCCTTCGCCGGTGCGCTGACTGCTGCGTCGACCTGACCGTCAGGCCTTGTGCGCCGTGAGCAGGAATGCCGGCATCTTCATGCGGCCCTTCTCGTCGAGGCCGTGGGGCGGCATCTCGAAGGTGGGCTGGTCGGGGCCGCTGGGCAGCCGCGCGGGCATGTTGGCATGGATGAAGGCCGGGCGGATTTCGTCGATGGCCCAGTACTTGCCGACGGCCTCGCGCAGTTCGTCCTCGGTGACCTCGTTGGGCTTCTGGTCGGCCTCGGCGGGGAACGCGCCCTTGGCGAAGACCAGGATGTAGTACTTGGCGCCAGGCGCGGCGGCACGGAACACGGCCTGCTGGTAGGCGTCGCGGGCTTCCACGGGAAGCGAATGGAACAGCGTCGAATCCAAGATGGTGTCGAAGCGGCCGTCGAATCCGGTGAACGACGTGATGTCGTCCTGGACGAATGTCGCGTTGGTCAGGTTCCGTTCGGCGGCAGCCTGTTTCGCGGCGGCGACCGCGGTGGGGGAGAGTTCGATACCGACCACGGTGTGTCCCGCCGCGCCCAGCGCGAGGGCCAGCTCCGCGTGGCCACAGCCCGCGTCGAGCACGTCGCCGGTGACCTTGCCCGCCGCGATCAGCGCGGCCAACTCGGGCTGTGGTTCACCGATGTTCCACGGCGGCGGTCCATCGAATCCGCCCTCTTCCCGGTAGGCGCTATCCCAGTCCATCACTTCGTTGGATTCCGTCATGGGTCCAAAGTACGCCGCGGAATTGGCCGCAAATCTAACGTCGGGTGGCGACCGCGATCTGCGGCGTGCACACGCCGCCGCGCAACTCGATGTCGACGCCGGCGGCGTCGGCCAGCGCCCGCAGCGCGGCCGGACTGTAGGTCCGCAGTGAGCTGATGACGCCGTCGTGCACGAACGGCACGAACGGCGCCAGCGGCAGCATGGTGGCCAGCCGCAGGAGATGCAGAGGCGACGGTGGCCGGGGCAGGTCGATGATGAGCAACTTGTCCGCCACCCGGGTGCCCTCGGCAAGCACCCGGACGGCGGCGGACGGCGGCAGATGGTGGAACGACAACGCGAAAACAGCCAGGGCATAAGCACTGTCGGCGGCGTCGATGGCTGTCGCGTCCATGCCGCGCACCGTCACGCGCGGATCGGAACCCAGGTCACCGGCGGTGATCGCCGCGACCGAGTCCGGCTCGAGATCGGTGACCGTGAGCGTTGCCGTGGGGTGCATCTCCAGCACCTTCTTCGACAGACCCCCGTGCCCGGCCCCCAGTTCGAGGATGCGGGGATCGGGGACGTCGGCGACTTCGTCCATGACGATGTAGGCGAAGCGCTCATGGAGGCCGAACCAGTTGCCGGTGAGCTCCAGCGCGCGCACGACACTGCGCTTGATCGCGGGGTCGACGTCGTCACGGTCGAGGTATTCCGGCTGGTCCGTCTCGAGCGCGCGATCGAGGCATGACGCGCGCGGACCGCCGCGCGGCATGCGGTCGATGTCGGCACTCATCGGAGTGCCTCGGTCAACGTGGCGGGCACCTCGATGTCGGCCACCGCGAGGTTCTCCTCGAGATGCGTGACGGACGACGTGCCGGGGATCAGCAGCATGTTGGGCGCCGCGGCCAGGGTCCAGGCCAACGCGACCTGCGCCGGCGTCCGGCCGAGTTCGCTTGCCGCCTTGCGGATTTCGGGGTGACCGAGCACCGGGTTCTCCGGATTGAACGCCGATCCCAGCGGGAAGAAGGGGACGAACGCGATGCCGCGTGCGGCGCAGGCGTCCAGCACGGGCTGCGAGGACCGCTCGAGGAGGTTGTAGGCGTTCTGAACACACACGATGTCGGTGCGCTGCAGCGCTATCTCGAGGTGTCCGAGGGAGATGCTGCTGAGGCCGATGCCGCCGATCAGCCCCTCGTCGCGCGCGGCGATCATGGTGGTGAGCTGACGGTCGAACAGCTCTCGGTCGACCTCGCCCGGCGCGCTGGGATCGCCATCGGGTCCCATGACCCGCAGGTTCACCGCCGCGAGCCGGTCGGTGCCGAGGGTTTCCAGGTTCTGCTCGATCGCGGACCGCAGTTCGTCGGGCTGCTGTGCCGGGAGCCAGCCGCCGGCGTCGTCCCGGCAGGCGCCGACCTTGCTGACCAGCGCGAGGCCCTGCGGATAGGGATGCAGGGCCTCGCGGATCAGCTGGTTGGCCACGTCGGGGCCGTAGAACTGCGCGGTGTCGATGTGGTTGACGCCGAGTTCCACCGCGCGTCGCAACACGGCGAGCGCCTGGTCATGGTCACGTGGTGGGCCGAAAACGCCGGGCCCGGGCAGCTGCATGGCCCCGAATCCGATCCGGTGGACCTGGTGCTGACCGAGCGCGTACGTCGTCATGCAGCCAGGCTAACGCTAGTCGGACTCGCCGAGAATCTGGTAGATCTCGCGGCGGGCGTTGTTCACGATGTCCAGGATGCGTTGCTGCTGTTCGGCATTCGCCGAGTGCACCGACTGCGCGACGGCGCCGAACAATTGACCGAGCGCGTTGCGCAGGTTCAAGGCGGCCGGGTCGGCGCCTTCGGCGATCTCTTCCCAGGGTGCGGTCTCGATCGCGTCGGCGGCGGTGCGGCCGTCCTCCGTCAGCTCGAAAGTCTTTTTGCTGCCATGACTTTCGGCGGGCTTGATCAGGCCCTCGTCCTCCAGCAATTGCAGGGTCGGGTAGATCGAGCCCGGGCTGGGCTTCCACAGACCGTCGCTGCGCGCGGCGATCTCCTGCGTCATCTCGTAGCCGTGCATCGGCCGCTCGGTGAGCAGCTTCAGGATCGCGGCACGCACGTCGCCGCGCCGGCTGCGACCACTGGTACGTCCGCGGCCACCGTGACGGCGTCCGCGGGGGCCGCCCGGTCCGAAGGGACCGGCACCGAAGCCGGGGCCGAAACCAGGTCCGAAACCGAAACCAGGGCCGAAGCCCGGTCCGAATCCGAAGCCGCTCTCGCCGCGGTGGTCGCGCACGTGGTCACGGAACTGTTCGCGCATCTCCCGACGGGCGGCGCGACGTTCGTCGTGCCGGGCGCGCCGGTCGGCGGGACCGACGAACGGCGAACGGTCGCCGGGCGTGAAGCCGAAGCCACCGCCGTGGGAGGGATGATTGAAGGGGCCGCCGTCGAACGGGCGGCCGGGTGGGGTGAATGGGGTTTCCATAGATGTGTTCTCTCTTTCGGCGGGAGGCGCTCTGTGCGCCTCCGATGCATTAACGATATATCGTAAACTATCGAGTTGCAACAGTCCGCTGGGAGTTGGCTGCGTCACGCCCGCCCCGGAGCCGCCGCGTTTAGGGTGTGGCGATGGCGATGACGTGGCTGGACGAGCCGGCCCAGGTGGCAGCCGGCTGACGATGGGCGACTTCGGATTCCATGCCCTGGCGCTGGTGGCCGTCATCGGCCTCGTGGGGCCCCTGCTGGCGGCCGTGCCGAAGCTGCGGGTGCCCTTGATCGTCGGCGAACTTGCGGCCGGAATCGTCGTGGGCCGCACCGGTTTCGGCATCGTCGACGCGGACAACCCGACGTTCGTGCTGCTGGCGGACATCGGCTTCGCGCTGGTGATGTTCATCGTCGGGACCCATGTACCGGTGCGCGACAAGTCATTACGGGGTGACCTCCCCAGAGCACTGTTGCGGGCGGTCGTGGTGGGCGCGTTCGCCGCGGCGTTGGGCACGGTCATCGCCCACCTGTTCGGCACGGGCCACGCCCCGCTGTACGCGGTCCTCATGGCGTCGTCCTCGGCGGCGCTGGCGCTGCCGGTCATCCAGTCCCTGGGGTTGACGGGACCGTCGGTGCTGTCGGTCACCGCGCAGATCGCGATAGCCGACGCCGCGTCGATCGTGTTGTTGCCGTTGGTCATCAATCCGGCCGGTGCCCCGCGCGCGGCGGTGGGCGTCCTCGCGATCGCCGCGTGCGCGGTCCTCCTGTACTTCTTCCTGCGGTACGAAGCCAAACGCGGGTGGCTCAAGCGGATGCACAAGTACTCGCACAGCCGGCACCTGGCGCTCGAGCTGAGGATCAGCCTGATCGTGCTGTTCGGCCTGGCTGCGCTGGCGAAGTCGACGCACGTGTCGATCATGCTCGCGGGTTTTGCGCTGGGCCTGTGCCTGTCGGCGATCGGCGAGCCGCGCCGGCTGGCGCGCCAGTTGTTCGGCATCACCGAGGGGTTCTTCGCACCGTTGTTCTTCGTCTGGCTCGGCGCATCGCTGCAGGTGCGAGAACTCGGTGCGCACCCGGACCTGATCGGGTTGGGTGTGGCGCTGGGCGTGGGAGCGGTGCTGGCGCATCTCAGTGGCCGGCTGTTCGGGCAGCCGCTGTCGCTCGCGGTGCTGGCGGCCGCGCAACTGGGTGTTCCGGTGGCCGCCGCCACGTTGGGGACCCAGCAGCAGCTGCTGAGTCCCGGCGAGCCGTCGGCGCTGATTCTCGGCGCGCTGCTGACCGTCGTGGCGACGTCGGTGGCCGGCGGGATCGCCCGCCGCCGGCAAACTTCGGCCGCATGAATCCCGCGGCGCGCTCAGGCTCGACGCACCGTCTCACCATGTGGACGCCGGGTCTGCGCGAGGCGTTCGCGGTGGGCTGTCCGCGGCTACGACTGACGCGTGCGCAAGTTACGCGTAGCGTAATTTGCTGAAACTGCAATTTATCGACGCACCGCGTTTGTGGCGTGCTGGACAATCCGTTCGCTGCATGGTGTGACGTGGGTCTCCTCACGCTGTGAACTCGTTGTGCCGTGAATGGTCGCGATTTGGGCGGTTCTCCTCAACCAATTTGCTGAATTGGTAGCGCAGCTAACTTGCCCGCTGGAGTAGCAATCTAACGAGGTTGACAATTTCCTGACGGGTCGATTTTGGTTAGCTGGGAAATGTGTAGGTTCGTTAAAAATGCCTATCTACTAGGGGTAAATTTCTGCGCCACACGGGTGTCGCGATAACTGGGAGGACTCAAATGCAGCTCACAATGAAGCCGTATGTCACTGCGGGCATTGCCCTCGCAGGAGCGAGCGTGATTGCTGTGGCGCCGGTGGTGCCGCAGACTCCAACGCATCTGCCGGCCGTTCCGCACGTGCAGGTTTCCGATGTGCAGCTGACGGCATTGGTCAACCCGATCGTGGCACTGGGCAACATCTACAACGCGCTGGCCGAGACCGTCGGGCAAACCAGCTACATGGTGGAGACCAGCGTGAACCCGCTGGTGCGCCAGGTGGTGCTCGACGCCAACTACGGCGTGCAGCAGGGCATGCAGTTGATCGGCAACATCACCGGCGCGACGTTCACCCTCGGTGGCGCGTTGCCGGGCACCCTCGTCAACGTGTTGGGGAACCTCGGCACGCTCAACGTCAACGGCGCCATCGACTCGCTGGTGGGTGGTCTGCTCCCGGGCGGGCTGCAGTTGATCACCGGCATCAACGGGCCGGTGCAGAACATCCTGCAGCAACCGTTGGCCGTGGCGGAGGCCATGGTGCCCGCGGTGCTGGATTCGGTGACCGCTCTGGTCGCCGGCCTGGCGATCTCGACCGTCGGAATCGGCTGCGGCTCGTGCCTCGGAACCACGCCGGTGGTGCAGCAGGTGGTCAAGAGCGTGACGGGAATCCTGCAGTCGGTGCTCACTCTGAATCCGGGCACCATCTACAACGGCGTGCTCAACAACGTGGTGAGCCTGGTGCAGAACATTCAGAAGAATGTCACCGATTTTGAGACCGGCACTGTTCCGTACATCGTCAACCGGATCATCACGGCGCTGAACGTGAACCCGAACGCACCGGGCGGCGTCACCGTCCCCGTCGCCGCAACGACAACTGCCGCTCTGGCAGCGGCGCCGGCGGCCGAGACCACGAAGACGGCCACGGAGTCCTCTGCCGCCGGTTCGACCGACACGGCGACGACGAAGAAGGCAGCGACGGCGACCGCGGCGACCTCGACCGAGGCAGCACCGCCGACCGACGCGGCGAAGGACACGTCCAGCAAGGACGCCGACGTCAAGGCTGCTGACACCAAGGCTGCTGACACCAAGGCGGCGGACGCCAAGGATGCCGATGCCAAGGGCGCCGACGCGAAGGGCACCGACGCCACGGGCGCGACCAAGGCCGCCGACACCAAGGCGACGGACACCAAGGGTGCGAACAAGGATGCCGACACCGTGACCACGCCCAAGGACACCGCGCCCAAGACCAAGAAGGCGCAGAACCCCGTGTCCAAGGTCGCGAAGTCGATCGCAGGCGCCATCAAGGGCGCCACCAAGGCTCCGAAGGCGCCCAAGGCGGCCAAGGGCGAATCCGGCAGCAAGTAACTCCTACGCGACTGTGGCCCCACCGCCGAAAGGCGATGGGGCCACAGTGCATTCAGGGTTTACTGCCGGGCGCGGAAGGCGGCGCCCACGATCGCCGCGGCGATCAGAACCAGCGTCGCGGCGGTTGCCGCAGTGGCGCCGATCCCCGAATCGAAGGCGACGCGTGCCGACTCCATCAGGTGGTTGCCGAGCTCGGCGGGCAGGGTCCGGGCCACCGAGATCGCGCCGCCGATGCTCTCGCCGGCGTCGGCCGACTGCGCGGGTGACAGGGCGCCGGGCAGTTCGACGTTCGCGCGGTAGAACGCGGTGAACATGGTGCCCAGCCCGGCGGTGCCGATCACCGCGCCCAGCTCATAGGCGGTCTCCGACACCGCGGACGCCGCGCCGGCCTTCTCCGGCGGCACCGACGCCACGATGGTGTCGTTCGAGATCGTCTGCGACACACCGACACCCAGCTCCAGCACGGTGAACGACGCGATGACGCCGACCATCGTCAGGTCGTGACGGAACAGCACGATGAGCAGGAAGCCGGCGGCCACCAGGAGCAGACCGGTGACCATCAGCGTCTGCGGCGCGAACCGCTTGGTCAGCCGCACGACGGCGATGCCCGAGATGGTCGAGGCCGCCGCTCCCGGCAACATGACCAGCGCGGCGGTCAGCGGGGCCAGTCCGAGTACCAGCTGCAGGTGCTGCGAGACGAAGAACAGGAACCCGATGAGGCCCACCATCGACAGGAAGTTGGCCAGGATCGACGCCGTGAACGGGCCGTTTCGGAACAGTCGCATGTCGAGAATCGGTGTGGCACTGCTGTTCTGCCGACGCACGAACCAGACGCCCGCAGCGACGCCCAGGACGACGGCCGCCAGCGTCACCGCCGAGACGCCGTCATGTGCGGAGGTCTTGATCGCCCACACGATCGGCAGCATGGCCACCAGTGACAGCAGCACGCTCAGCGCGTCGATCGGGCCCGGGTTCGGGTCCCGCGATTCCGGCACCAGCTTGGGCGCCAGTACCAGCAGCGGCAGCAGGATCGGCACGGCGATCATGAAGACCGCGCCCCAGTGGAAGTGCTGCAGCAGCAGGCCACCGACGATCGGGCCCAGGGCCGAGCCGGCCGCGAAGCACGACGCCCAGATGGCGATCGCGAGCCGGCGCGACGTGGCCTCGGTGAAGATGTTGCGGATCAGTGACAGCGTCGACGGCATCAGCATGGCGCCGAACACGGCGAGTGCGGCGCGCGCGGCGACCAGGTACCCGGCGCTGGGCGCGAATGCCGCGGCAGCCGAGATGACGGCGAACCCGACGGCGCCGATGAGCAACAGCCGGCGCCGGCCGAACCGGTCACCGAGGCTGCCCATGGTCACCAAAAGTGTTGCCAGCACCAGTGAATAGATGTCGACGAGCCACAACTGGGTGGCGGCCGACGGGCGGAAGTCTTCGGCGATGCGGGGCAGCGCGAAGGCCAGCACCGTGTTGTCGATGGAGACGAGCAACACGGGCAGCATCAGCACTGCCAGCGCCCACCAATGGCGTTGCGGGGTCCGGTTCGTCACCTCGTTGGTGACGAGACTGGTGGACATGAGAACTACCTAACTTGTTGAGATGAAAGCAGATTCGTGGGGATCAGGACTGATCCGGGGTGATGGTGCCGGCCGTCAGGCTGGCCATGATGGCGTCGACGATCTCGACCCGCGGCGCGATGTTCCGGCGCAGTGCCTCATATCCGGCGTCGAGCAGGGCCCAGAAAACCAGGCGCGGCCACTCCGGTGGGCTCGTCTGCGGTCGTGCCGAAACCCGCGCCAGCACTTCGGCTATCGCCTCGTCGCCGGTATCGAGGATCGCGGACAACTCCGGATCAGCCACGATGGTCGGCTCGTTGTAGACGAAGGGCACGATGGGTCCGAGGTCCAGCTGGGATTCGACCACCCGGCGCAGCGCCGCGAGTGGGGGACCACAGGCCGGTTCGGCCTTGTCGATGGCGGCGTTGCACATCTCGTGCACGTACAGCGCGACGGCGCGGATCAGCTCGGACCGCTCGGGGAAGTACCGGTGCAACGTGCTGCGGCCGACGTTGGCGGCCGTGGCGATGTCGGTCAGCGACGCCGCGGGATTGGTCGCCAGGACGGCGGTGGCGGCATCGAGAATCGCCTTCCGGGTGCGCGACCGCACGCCAGTGTCGAACGATTTCAATTCAGCCATGTGTCAAAAGTAGCACGATTAGCCGAAAATGGGACATTGATGTCCCAATATGAGGCTCGTGAGAGTGATCACGTCGCGGCGGGGACGTCGGTGGTGACGAGCTGCGCATGGGTCACTCGGTCGGACTGGGCCGGAGGAGTGCGTAGCGTCAACCATCAGGCGCATGCGCCTCCGCTGATTGAACCCAGGTACTTATTTCGGGCGGCAGAGGTCCCTGAGCGCGGTAACCACGGGCAGTTCGTAGTCACGATTGCACTCACGTACTTTTCCGGCGGGATTCGCCGGTGATGGCACGGACCGACCTCGTCGCTGGGCAGGTGCCCGCAACCGAACGGCGAGCCCGGGAACGAAGCAGGCCCCGACCAGATTTCCCTGGTCAGGGCCTTGCTCACTTGTCGGGGTGGCGGGATTCGAACCCACGACCTCTTCGTCCCGAACGAAGCGCGCTACCAAGCTGCGCCACACCCCGCGTGAAGCTTCGACAGCCTATCGCACGGGTGCCCTCAGAAGCCAAACGGCCCTAGCCGGGAGAGATAGCCGCTGGTGGGCGGGGTTAGCGGCGAAGATCACGTCCATTCACGGGATGGATTTTTGCGCAACGTGCGTTAAAACGGGTAACTCTGATGAACGGCAACCGAACGCCAGAAAGCGAGGAACGAACATGACCGGATTGGGAGCTTTGCTCTACTGCGGATTCTTCGGTCTGGCGGCGCTGTGGCTGTTCGCGACTTCTGACTACCGGGCGGCCTGGCTGGGTCGTCAGGATCACTCCCAGCGGCCGGAGCGCTCGAACTCCGCCAGCGCCGCTGCGGCGTCGGCCGAGTCCAGCCCGCGGCTGCTGACCCACGCGTCGTCGAAGTAGGTGTCGGCGTAGCGGTCACCGCTGTCGGCGAGGAGCGTCACCACCGATCCGCTGCGGCCCTGCGCCACCATCTCGGCCAGGAGCCCGAACGCACCCCAGATGTTCGTCCCCGTGGACGGCCCCACTCGTCGGCCCAGCACCTTGCTCACGTGCCGCGCTGCGGCCACTGAGGCCGCGTCCGGCACGCACACCATGGCGTCCACGACGCCGGGCAGGAACGACGGCTCCACCCGCGGCCGGCCGATGCCCTCGATGCGCGACGACGCCCCGGTGAACACCTCCCGGTCGCCTGTGGCCCACGACGGATAGAACGCCGAATTCTCCGGGTCCACCACACAGAGCCGGGTGGCATGGCGCCGGTAGCGCAGGAACCGCCCGATCGTGGCGCTGGTGCCGCCGGTGCCCGCACCGACCACGATCCACTCCGGAATCGGATGGGCCTCGTCGCGCAGCTGCGAGAAGATCGACTCCGCGATGTTGTTGTTGCCCCGCCAGTCGGTGGCGCGCTCGGCGTTGGTGAACTGATCCAGGTAGTGGCCGCCCGTCTCGCGCGCCAGGCGCTCCGCCTCGTCGTACACCTGTGACGACTGCTCGACGAAATGGCAACGGCCACCCTGATTTTCGATGAGTTCTATCTTGGCCGCGCTCGTCGACGACGGCATCACCGCGATGAACTCCAGCCCCAGCAGCGCCGCGAAATACGCCTCGGACACCGCGGTGGACCCGGAGGACGCCTCGATGACCGTCGTGTGCGGACCGATCCAGCCGTTGCACAACCCGTACAGGAACAGCGACCGGGCCAGCCGGTGTTTGAGGCTGCCGGTGATGTGCGTGCTCTCGTCCTTCAGATACAGCTGGACGTCGACGCTCGCGCTCCAGGCAGCGGGCAACGGATAGCGCAGGAGATGGGTGTCGGCGCTGCGCCGGGCGTCGGCCTCGATGAGGCGCACCGCGTTGTCGACCCAGCCGCGGTCGACGCTGCGCTCCGCCACCGGCGAGGTCACCGTGCCGAGACGGCCGGCTGCGTCATGTCGGCGCCGATACCGGTGTGCCCACCGCCGGTGGGCGCGGCCACCAGCGTCAGCAGCGTCACCTCGGGCCGGCAGCAGAAGCGGACCGGCGTGTACGGCGAGGTACCCAGACCGGCCGACACGTGCAGCTGCGTGTGGGCACCCCAGCGGGACGGGCCCTTCACCCGGGAGGTGTCGATGTCGCAGTTCGTCACCAGCGCGCCGTAGAACGGCACGCACAGCTGCCCGCCGTGCGTGTGGCCGGCCAGCACCAGCTGGTAGCCGTCGTCGGCGAAGCGGTCCAGCACGCGGGTGTACGGCGCGTGGGTGACGCCCAGCGACAGGTTGGCGGCCGGGTTGGGACGTCCGGCGATGGTGTCGTAGCGGTCGCGGTTGAGGTGCGGATCGTCGACCCCGGCGACGGAGATGAGCTGCCCGTTGACTTCGATCTCGCGCCGCGTGTGGGTCATGTCCAGCCAGCCGCGCTCGGTGAACGCCGCGCGCAGGTCCTGCCACGGCAGCGGCCGACCGGTGATCCGCTTGTGCTTGCTGAACAGGTAGTTGGCGGGGTTCTTGGGCTTCGGCGCGAAGTAGTCGTTGCTGCCGAACACGAACACACCGGGCACCGCCAGCAGATCGCCCATCGCCTGCACCACGGCCGGCACCGACTTCGGGTGCGAGAGGTTGTCGCCGGTGTTGACCACCAGATCGGGCTCCCAGCGGGCCAGCTCGCGCAGCCACGCCTGCTTGCGACGCTGCGCCGGCATCATGTGCAGATCGCTCAGATGCAGCACCCGCAGCGGCGACGAACCGGGCGTCAGCACCGGCATGGTGACCTCGCGGACCACGAACGCGTTGCGCTCGATGAGCGACGCGTAGGCGAGGCCCGCAGCCAGGGTTCCGGCGACGGTGACGGCTGCGTTGCGGGCGATGGCAGACATGCAGGCAGCCTACTTGCTCACCGCGGGAGTTGGCCCGTTGTCGCTGGTCATCGTTAGAAAGCCCACAGGGTTGGCTTAGGTCGTTCTGAGGTTTCGGCCGGGCCTATGGGGGCGGGGGGCCGAGGACCGGCACGGTGATGGGCGGCAGGCCCGGAATCTCCACGACCGTCGACCCGATCTGCACCGGCGGCAGGCCGTCGAGGCCCGGAATCCCCACTGGCGGTGGCGGCGGAGGCGGCGGCGCGATGCCATTGCTGACCTGGATCGTGATGATCGAGCCGGGGATGGTCTGCCCCGACGGCGACGTTCCGACCACCTGACCCGACGGCGCGGTGCTGTTGACCCACGACGGCTGCGCGGACAACTGGAAGCCGGCTTCCTTGATGCGGTTCTGCGCCAGGTCGAGGTCCATGCCGGCGACGCTCGGCACCTTCGAGCCCGGCCCGCCGTCGACATAGCGCGGGTCGGTCGGCGGCATCACCACGTTGGGTGGCGTGAACTGCTTCATCGCCGTGAACCAGGTGCGGGCCGGCTCGTGGCCGCCGTAGAGATCACCGCGGCCGCACTGGCGCAGCGGGAACGAGCACAGGTCGGACGGGGTGGGCGAGTCGTCGTAGATGTAGTTGGCGGCGGCGTAGGCACTGGTGAAGCCCAGGAACGCCGACGACCGGTGGGCCTCGGTGGTGCCGGTCTTGCCCGATACCGGCAAGGTCCAGCCCACCGACTGTGCGGCCGCGGCGCCGGTGCCGCTGATGGCGTCCTTGTTCATCGCATTGGCGAGGGTGTTGGCCAGACCCTCGGGGACCGCCTGCTCGCAGGTCTGGGTGGTCACCGAGACCTCGTTGCCGTGCCGGTCGAACACCTTGTCCACCGGGTTGGGCGGGCACCACGTGCCGCCCGACGCCAGCGTCGCCGCGACGTTGGACAGCTCGAGGGCGTTGACCTCGAACGGTCCCAGGGTGAACGAGCCGATGTTCTGGCGCTTGATGAAGTCGGCCAGGCTCTCGTTGCTGTTCGGGTCGTACGGGCGGGCGGTGCCCGGCGCGGCGTAGGACCGCAGCCCCAGCTTGACCGCCATGTCGACGGTCCGCGGGACACCGATCTGCGAGATGAGTTTGGCGAACCCGGTGTTCGGCGACGACGCCAGCGCTTCGGTGACGTTCATGCTGCCCCGGTAGCGGCCGTCGTTCTCGACGCACCACTTGTCCTTGGGGCAGCCCTTGGCGCCACCACTGCCCAGGCCCTTGGCCTCGAACCGGCCGGGCACGTCCAGCTGCGCGTTGATGCCCATGCCCATGTCCAGGGCGGCGGCCGTGGTGAACAGCTTGAAGATGGAGCCGGCGCCGTCACCGACCAACGAAAACGGTTGTGGCTGCATGGTTTCCCCGGCCGCGGTGTTCAGGCCGTAGGTCCGGTTGCTGGCCATCGCCACCACCTGGTGGTTGTCCTTGCCGGGGCGGATGACGCTCATGACGCTGGCGATGCCGTCGATGGACGGGGACGCGATGCCGTCGATCGACGACTTGACCGAGTTCTGGATGTCGGGGTCGATCGTCGTGCGGATCAGGTAGCCGCCCTTGGCCACCTGGTCCTTGCTGATGCCGGCCTTCGACAGATAGTCGAGGACGTAGTCGCAGAAGAAGGCGCGGTCACCGGCGGCGATGCAGCCGCGGGGCAGCTGGTTGGGCTGCGGCAGGATGCCGAGCGGCTCGGCCTTGGCGGCGCGCAGGGCGTCGGCTTCCTGGGGGACGTTCTGGATCATGGTGTCCAGCACCAGGTTTCGGCGTGCCAGGGCGCCGTCGGGGTTGACGTACGGATCCAGTCCGCTGGTCGACTGCACCATGCCGGCGAGCAGCGCGGCCTGCTGCCAGTTCAGCTGGTTGGCGTTGATGCCGAAGTACGTCTGGGCGGCGTCCTGGATGCCGAACGCGCCGTTACCGAACGACACCAGGTTCAGGTAGCGCGTCAGGATCTCGGACTTGGTGAACGTCTTGTCCAGGGTCAGCGCCATCCGGATTTCGCGCAGCTTGCGTGCCGGGGTGGTCTCGATGGCGGCCCGCCGTTCGGCGTCGCTCTGCGCGACCACGAGCAGCTGGTAGTTCTTCACGTACTGCTGCTCGAGGGTCGATCCACCACGCGTATCGGCGGAGCCGGACATGTAGCCCGACAGGCCCGTCAGCGTGCCCTTCCAGTCAACCCCGTTGTGCTCGGCAAACCGTTTGTCCTCGATCGAGACGATGGCCAGCTTCATGGTGTTGGCGATCTGATCGCTCGGAACCTCGAAGCGACGCTGCGAATACAGCCACGCGATGGGGTTGCCCTTGGCGTCGACCATGGTGGATACGGCGGGCGCATCACCTTCGACCAGCTGGGCCGAACCGTTGGCGACGACGTCGGATGCCCGGTTGGACATCAGGCCGGCACCCCCGATGAGCGGGAACATCATCGCGGCAAGCACCACGGCAGCGAGCAGAACGCACCACGTCAACTTGATGACGGTGACCGCGGTCGGCGGACGGTTCTGCGGTCGCTCGGACATGGGGTACAGCCTAGCGACCGTGGTGGCCAGCAGCTGAGTGCTGGTCGATTACCACGTCCCCAGGGCATCTAGGGGGCTGCGACACGGGCAAAAATTAACGTTTGGACACACGTCCCAAAAAAGCGGCCCCAGACCCATTGCGCAATAGGCCCCTGACCACCTAACTTGAACACACAATGCGATCTAGGTAACACTACTAGCCGCAATGTGGCGTAGATCGCATCAGCGACCTACTCGGGAGGACTCGGCCGTCGGGAGACGGTGTGACGAAGGGATCGCTGGTGACAGGTACACAGCCAGTAGTTCGCGCGACAATCGCTCCCAAGGCCGGAAACGGCGCGATGCAGGGTGTGGTCCAACCTGAAGCCGAAGCCAGGATCGCCTGGGTTTCGCAGGCCCGATGCCGGCAGGCCGACCCCGACGAGCTGTTCGTCCGGGGCGCCGCACAGCGCAAGGCCGCAGTCATCTGCCGGCACTGCCCGGTGATCGTCGAGTGCGGCGCCGACGCCCTCGACAACCGCGTCGAGTTCGGCGTGTGGGGCGGCATGACCGAGCGTCAGCGCCGCGCCCTTCTCAAGCAGCACCCCGAGGTGGTGTCCTGGGCCGAGTTCTTCGCGACCCAGCGCAAGCACCGCAACGCGGTCTGATTTTCCTTCTGACACAACAGAAGTCCGCAGTTTTCTGCGGACTTCCGTTGTTCGGGTTCGGGCTTTACGCCTTGACGATGTCGCCGGTGATCTGATCGGCGATGGCCCGCAGCGCCTCGAGGTCTGACACCTCGAACGGCAGTGACGGCACGCCCACCAACGCCACGTGCGGGTTGGCCCCGGTGAACCGCGACAGCAGCCGCACCTCACGCTTGGAGATGACGGTGCGGTTCGCGTGGATCCGCAGCGTCGCCGCGGCCAGCGCGTCGGCGTCCTGGCCGGACTTCTCCAGCTTGCCCGCCGCCTCGTCGGCGGCATCGGCGGTGAGGTCGCACAGCATGGGGTGCGTGCGGTTGAGGATCAGGCCGGCCAGCGGCATCTGCTCCTGCGACAGCCGGTCGACGAAGAACGACGCCTCGCGCAGCGCGTCGGGCTCGGCGGCCGAGACCACGACGAACCGGGTGCCAGGGCGCTTGAGCAGTTCGTACGTGCGGTCGGCCTTCTCCCGGAAACCGCCGAACGTCGAGTCCAGCGACTGGACGAAACTGGCTGCGTCGGAGAGCATCTGCGAACCCAGCACGGTGGACAGTGCCTTCATCGCCAGGCCCATGGCGCCGGTGACGAGGCGGCCGATGCCGCGGCCCGGTCCGAGCAGCAGCTTCCACAGGCGGCTGTCCATGAAGTTGCCGAGGCGCTTCGGGGCGTCCAGGAAGTCCAGCGCGTTGCGCGACGGCGGGGTGTCGACGACGACCAGATCCCACTTGTCCTCGGCCAGCAGCTGGCCGAGCTTCTCCATCGCCATGTACTCCTGCGTGCCCGAGAGCGACGTCGCGACGGTTTGGTAGAACTGGTTCTCCAAGATCGCGTCGGCGCGGTCTTCACCGGAGTACTGCACCACCATCTCGTCGAAGGTGCGGCGCATGTCCAGCATCATCGCGTAGAGCTCACCCGGTACCTCCGGCGCCAGTGGCACCCGCTGCGGGGTGTTGCCGAGGTCCTTGATGCCGAGGGCCTGCGCCAGGCGCTTGGCCGGGTCGATCGTCAGCACCACGACGGTGCGGCCGTACTCGGCGGCCCGCAGCGCCATCGCGGCGGCCGTCGTGGTCTTGCCGACGCCGCCCGCGCCGCAGCACACCACGACGCGGTTCGCGGTGTCCGACAGGATCGCGTGCATGTCGAGCTTCAAGGGCTTGCCGCTCATTTTGTGCCAACCCCTTGCTGTTCGAGTGCTTCGGCGAGTTCGTACAGGCTGCCCAGATCGACCCCGTCGGGCAGGGCGGGCAGTTCGAGGCGGGGCACTTCGAGGGCGTCGAGCGCCTCGGCGCTCTCGGCGCGCGCCATCATGCGCGTCGCGTGCTGGATGGTCTCGGTCAGCAGTCCGGCGAAGTCGGTGTCGGACAACGTGATTCCCGCGTCGGCCAGTCCCGCGCGCACCGCGTCGGCGTCGACGACGCCCTCGGCGGCCTTCGCCAGATCGTCCTGCGACAGGTAGGCCGGGATGTTGCGGTTGACGATGACGCTGCCGATCGGCAGCTCCAGCTCCCGTAGTTCCTCGATGGCCTCCAGCGTCTCCTGCACGGGCAGCGCCTCCAGCAGCGTGACCAGGTGGATGGCGGTGAGCTCCGAGTGCAGCAGCTTCACGACGCCGTCGGCCTGGGAGTGCACGGGCCCGCCCTTGGCGAGATCCGAGACGGCCTTGGTGACGTCGAGGAAGCGCGAGATGCGACCCGTCGGCGGGGCGTCGACCACGACGGCGTCGTAGGGCCGCTGTCCCTTCAGTTCCTTGGCGGTTTTGCCGTTGCGGACGACGACCTCTTTGATCTTGCCGGTGAGCAGGACGTCACGCAGGCCGGGCGCGATCGTGGTGGCGAACTCGACCGCGCCGATGCGCTTCATGGCGCGGCCGGCGATGCCGAGGTTGTAGAACATGTCCAGGTATTCCAGGAACGCGGCCTCGGTGTCGATGGCCAGCGCGTTGACCAGCCCACCGCCCTCGGCGGTGGCGATCTTCTGCTCCCCGTACGGCAGCGGTGGCACGTCGAAAAGCTGGGCGATGCCCTGCCGCCCCTCGACCTCGACCAGCAGGACGCTGCGGCCGCCTGCGGCCAGCGCCAGCGCCAGCGCGGCAGCGACGGTGGTTTTGCCGGTACCGCCCTTGCCGGTGACGAAATGGAGGCGCGCCTGGTCCAGGCGCGCGGGCCAACCGGTATGGGTTTGGCCCGTCGATTCGGAGGTCACCCCAGCATGTTAACCATGCGGTACCCCTCGGCCGATAAGCTCGGCGGCATGAGCGAACCGACCCGGTGGGAGTACGCCACCGTCCCGTTGCTGATCCACGCCACCAAGCAGATCCTGGACCAGTGGGGCCAGGACGGGTGGGAGCTGGTGTCGGTGTTGGCCAACCCGAGCGGTGAGCAGCACGTCGCGTACCTGAAGCGGCCGAAGTGAGCGTCTCGGACCGGTTGGCCGAGCTCGGCATCGAGCTGCCGGAAGTCGTTGCGCCCCTTGCCGCTTACGTTCCCGCAGTCCGGACCGGAAACCTCGTCTACACCTCGGGACAGCTGCCGATGCAGGCCGGCAGTCTGCTGGCCGAGGGCAAGGTCGGCGGCGAGGTCAGTGCCGAAGACGGCAAGGCCCTGGCCCGGCTCTGCGGTCTCAACGCGCTGGCCGCCGTGCACGCGCTGGTCGGCATCGACTCGGTGGTGCGGATCGTCAAGGTCGTCGGCTTCGTCGCCTCGGCACCGGGCTTCAACGGCCAGCCCGCGGTGATCAACGGTGCGTCCGAATTGCTGGGCGAGGTGTTCGGCCCCGCCGGCGCGCACGCCCGCTCGGCGGTCGGAGTCTCGGAGTTGCCTCTGAACGCGCCGGTCGAGGTGGAGTTGATCGTCGAGGTCGGATGACCCATCCGGCGTACGGCGTGCTGAGGCCGGTAACCGAATCGGCCTCGGTACTGCTGTGCGACAACCCGGGGATCATGACGCTCGACGGCACCAACACCTGGGTGCTGCGCGGGCGCGGTAGTGACGAGATGGTCATCGTCGACCCGGGACCCGACGACGATGCGCACCTCGAGCGGATCGCGGCACTGGGCAAGATCCCGCTGGTGCTGATCAGTCACAAGCACGACGACCACACCGGCGGCATCGACAAGCTCGTCGCGCTGACGGGGGCGGTGGTGCGCTCGGTTGGCAGTGGTTTTCTGCGCGGGCTGGGCGGACCGCTCACCGACGGCGAGGTGATCGACGCCGCGGGCCTGCGGATCACGGTCCTGGCCACGCCGGGGCACACGGCCGATTCGCTGTCGTTCGTCGTCGACGATGCCGTCCTGACCGCCGACACCGTGCTGGGCCGTGGCACCACCGTCATCGACAACGAGGACGGCAGCCTGCGCGACTACCTGGAATCGCTGCGGCGCCTGCAGGGGCTGCGCGGACGGACGGTCCTGCCGGGGCACGGACCCGATCTACCGGATCTGTCGGCGGTGGCCGCCATGTACCTCGCGCACCGGGAGGAACGGCTCGACCAGGTGCGCGGCGCCTTGCAGGTGCTCGGTGACGAGGCGTCGGCGCGGCAGGTGGTCGAGCACGTCTACACCGACGTCGACCAGAAGCTGTGGGACGCCGCCGAGAAGTCCGTTCAGGCCCAGCTGGATTACCTGCGGACGGCCTAGCGCCACGAATACAAGATGCCCCCGACACGCTGTGCGTGCGGGGGCATCTCTGCGTCACTGCTAGCGAGCTCGGCGCGCCAGACGCTCCGAGTCGGAGATCAGCACGCTCTTGCCTTCCAGGCGAATCCAGCCGCGGTGCGCGAAGTCGGCGAGTGCCTTGTTCACGGTCTCGCGGGAGGCGCCGACCAGCTGGGCGATCTCTTCCTGCGTCAGGTCGTGGGTGACGCGCAGGGCGCCGCCCTCCTGCGTGCCGAACCGCTGGGCCAGCTGCAGCAGCTGCTTGGCCACACGACCGGGCACGTCGGTGAAGATCAGGTCGGCCAGGTTGTTGTTGGTGCGGCGCAACCGGCGGGCGAGCACGCGCAGCAGCTGCTCGGCGATCTCCGGGCGGTCCGCGATCCACGCCCGCAGCGCTTCGCGGTCCATCGAGACCGCGCGCACCTCGGTGATGGTGATGGCGCTCGACGTCCGGGGGCCTGGGTCGAAGATCGACAGCTCACCGAACATGTCCGACGGACCCATGATCGTCAGCAGGTTCTCACGGCCGTCGGGCGACCGGCGGCCGATCTTCACCTTGCCGGAGATGATGATGTAGAGGCGGTCGCCGGGCTCGCCTTCGGCGAACACGGTGTGTCCGCGAGGAAAGTCGACAGGCTGCAGCTGTTTGGTCAGTGCGGATACCGCGGTGGGCTCGACACCCTGGAAGATTCCGGCC
This sequence comes from Mycobacterium sp. UNC410CL29Cvi84, assembly GCF_000686745.1. Classification (NCBI taxonomy): domain Bacteria; kingdom Bacillati; phylum Actinomycetota; class Actinomycetes; order Mycobacteriales; family Mycobacteriaceae; genus Mycobacterium; species Mycobacterium sp. UNC410CL29Cvi84. Next base: position 115,926 of record NZ_JMLM01000003.1, on the reverse strand, counting down.
CTCGCCAGGATCTCGTCCACGTTGCTCCCTAAGGCTGGTGAGTGATAAAAAACGCGCGCAAGCTAGCCAGTGAACTGGTTAACAAAGTCAGTCTAGTGGTAAGCCGTTTCGCAACCAGCCACGCTACACACGATTTGCATGGCGAGTGTCGCGAAATTGCGGATTGCTCGCATAGTGGGCATACGCGCGGCTGGGTAATTCGGGTTCACCGAAGGCCCCGAGCGGGTTGTCGCGCGTCGGCGACGGGGCCGCCAGTGCACGAGGTTCCTCGAATCGGGGCGCCGATCGGTGCGGCAGTGTGTCCGAGGGTGCACTCTGCTGCGACCACGCCGTCTTGACCTTGTCGACAAAGGCTTTGACGTCGGCCGCGGTGTACGTCTCCTTGGACGTATCGAGCATCGCTTCCAGGCGGCTCAACCCGAAGGTTGCCAGCATGAGCAACCCGGGAATGCACACCACGAGCAACCAGGACACACGCAGAAGTAAACACGCCGAATGTCTCAGGGTGATCACGAAACGACGCCGGTCAAAGTATCCTTACCGACTTCTCTCAGTACGCTTACCGGCGTGCCTGCGCGACGATCCACCGCAAAATTCGACAACGAAACCCACCTGGGTCTGGTGCGGCGCGCTCGGCGAATGAATCGTGAACTCGCGCAGGCGTTCCCGCACGTCTACTGCGAGCTGGATTTCACCAACCCGCTCGAGTTGGCGGTGGCCACCATCCTGTCGGCGCAGTGCACGGACAAGAGGGTGAACCTCACGACGCCCGCGCTGTTCGCCAAATACCCGACGGCGCTGGACTATGCGCAGGCCAACCGGACCGAACTCGAGGAGCTGATCCGGCCCACCGGCTTCTACCGCAACAAGGCGACGTCGATCATCGGACTGGGCCAGGAGCTGGTCACCCGCTTCGACGGCGAGGTGCCGGACACCCTGGACGAGCTGGTCACACTGCCCGGCGTGGGCCGCAAGACCGCCAACGTCATCCTGGGCAACGCCTTCGACATCCCGGGCATCACGGTGGACACCCACTTCGGCCGGCTGGTGCGACGCTGGCGCTGGACCGCCGAGGAAGACCCGGTCAAGGTGGAACACGCCGTCGGCGAACTGATCCCGCGCAAGGAGTGGACCCTGCTGTCGCACCGCGTGATCTTCCACGGCCGCCGCGTCTGCCATTCCCGGACCCCGGCCTGCGGCGTGTGCGTGCTGGCCCGCGACTGCCCGTCCTACGGCCTCGGGCCGACGGATCTGGCGACCGCCGCGGCACTGGTCAGAGGACCCGAGACCGAGCACCTGCTGGCGCTGGCCGGGATCACCGAGTGAGTCGGTCTGCCCGCTGGACCGTTGTGGTTCTGGCCGTCTTCGTCGTGCTGGGGGTGGCGCTGTGGCGGCAGCTCGGTGAGCAGCCGTCGGGTCCGGGGCCGTCGGGCCAGCCGGCCGGCCAGGCCCGGGCCCATCGTGACGCCGACACCCCGGCCGCGCTGGCCGCGCCCCGGGCCAAGGCGGCCCTGCCGCCCTGTCCGGCGCCGCAGGGTGGCCCCGGACCACAAGTCCTGCAGGGCATCACGGTCGACTGTGCGGCCGACGGCACGCCCGTCGACGTCGCGAAGGCCGTCGCCGGCCGGGCCGTGGTGCTGAACCTGTGGGCCTACTGGTGCGGTCCCTGCGCCGACGAACTGCCCGCACTCGCCGAGTATCAGCGCCGCATGGGCACCCGGGTGACCGTGGTGACGGTGCACCAGGACGAGAACGAGACCGCCGGGCTGCTGCGGCTGGCCGACCTCGGCGTCAAGCTGCCGATGCTGCAGGACGGCCGGCGTCTGATCGCGGCCGCGCTGCGCGTGCCCAACGTCATGCCTGCGACGGTGCTGCTGCGCCCGGACGGTAGCGTTGCTCAGGTCCTGCCCCGGCCGTTCACCAGCGCCGATGAGATCGCCAGTGCAGTGAACCCACAGTTAGGAGTGTCGGGGTGACCGTGCTGAACCCGCAGGCCGCCCCGGCCTGGCTGCAACCCCTGGTCGACAACGCACAGGACCTGCCGCAGGCCTACCGGCGACGGGTGCCGAAGAGCGTGCTGGCGGCCATCACCGCCGCCGGCGCCACCGCGACGCTGACCGGCACCAAACGCGACGCCGCCGTCCTGGTGTTGTTCTCGGGCGCGCCCGACGCCCCGGCCGGTGCCCTGCCGCCCGACGCCGACCTGCTGGTCACCGTCCGCGCGTCGACGTTGCGGCACCACGCCGGGCAGGCGGCGTTCCCCGGCGGCGCATCCGATCCGGGGGACGACGGTCCGATCGGCACCGCCCTGCGGGAGGCGAACGAGGAGACCGGCATCGATCCCTCGCGGCTGCACATACTGGCGGAGCTGGACCGAATGTTCATCCCGCCCTCGGGTTTTCACGTCGTCCCGGTGCTCGCGTACTCGCCCGACCCGGGCCACGTCCGCGCTGTCGATCCGGCCGAGACCGCGATCGTCGCGCGGGTTCCGGTGCGCGCCTTCGTCAATCCCGAGAACCGGTTGATGGTGTACCGCAAAGAGAACACGCGGCGGTTCGCCGGCCCGGCCTTTCTGCTCAACCAGATGCTGGTGTGGGGCTTCACCGCTCAGGTGATCTCCGCGATGCTCGACGTCGCAGGCTGGGCCAAGCCTTGGGACACCGACGTCGTCGAGGAACTGGACGCGGCAATGGCGCTGCTGGGCGAGTCCAGCGGCTACCGTGTGGATCAACCATGACACCTTCACAATGGCTGGATCTGGCCGTTCTGTCCGTCGCCTTCGTCGCCGCCGTCTCGGGCTGGCGGTCCGGGGCGTTGGGCTCGCTGCTGTCTTTTCTCGGTGTGGTGCTCGGCGCTGTGGCCGGTGTCCTGCTGGCGCCGCATGTGGTGGCGCACGTCGACGGCGCCCGCAGCAAGCTCTTCATCGCCCTGTTCCTGATCCTGGGCCTGGTCGTGGTCGGCGAGATCGCCGGTGTGGTGCTGGGCCGCGCCGTCCGTGGCGCCATGCGCAACGAAGTGGTGCGCGGCTTCGACTCGGTCGTCGGCATGGCCCTGCAACTGGTCGCGGTATTGGTCGCCGCCTGGCTGCTGGCCACGCCGCTGACGTCGTCCGATCAGCCGAACCTGGCTGCGGCGGTGAACGGTTCGCGCGTGCTGTCTGAGGTCAACGACCTCGCGCCGGCCTGGCTCAAGCGGGTGCCCACGCGGCTCTCGGCACTGCTGAACACCTCGGGCCTGCCGTCGGTGCTGCAGCCGTTCGGCCGCACCCCGATCGTCAGCGTCTCGGCACCTGACCCCGCGCTCGTCGCCGATCCGGCGGTGGCTGCCGCCAAGGGCAGCGTCGTGAAGATCCGCGGTGTCGCGCAGAGCTGCCAGAAGGTGCTCGAGGGCACCGGCTTCGTGGTGGCGCCCGGCCGGGTGATGTCCAACGCCCACGTGGTGGCGGGCTCCAACAGCGTCACCGTCCAGGTCGACGACAAGAGCTACGACGCCAAGGTCGTGTCGTACGACCCCGAGGCCGACATCTCGATTCTCGACGCCCCCGACCTGCCCGCGGCGCCCCTGAAGTTCGACATGCAGGAGGCGCAGACCGGGACCGGCGCGGTCGTCATGGGTTACCCGGGTGGCGGTGAGTTCGCCGCGACCCCGGCGCGCATCCGCGAGGTCATCAAGCTCAACGGCCCGGACATCTACCACTCCACGACCGTCACGCGTGAGGTCTACACGATCAGAGGCAATGTCCGCCAAGGCAATTCGGGTGGGCCGTTGATCGACGGCAGTGGCAAGGTGCTCGGTGTCGTGTTCGGCGCCGCGGTCGACGACGCCGACACGGGCTTCGTCCTCACCGCCGACGAGGTGGCCAAGCAGATGGCCAAGGTCGACAACTCCGAAGCGGTGCCGACCGGGAAGTGCATCTCAGCCGGGTAGCTGGTGCAGGAACGTCGACAGCTCCGAGGTGACGGTCGACGGCTGCTCCTCGTGCGCGAAATGCCCTGCGCCGGGGATGGACACGAAGCGGGTCTGCGGGGCGTAGCGCTGGGTCCGGCGGACCGGGTCGTCGAGCACGTACGGATCGGCAGTGCCGTGCAGGTGCAGGACCGGCACCGCGGTGCGCTGTTTCATCGCGCGCATGAAGCGCCGGCCTTCACCGCGGACCTGACTGCGCGCCGCCCACCGCTGATACTCGAGCGCCGAATGCGCGGCCGACGGAATCTGGATCGCGGTGCGCAGGTGCGCGGCCGTCTGGGCGAAATCGGCCGTCGCCGGCCAGGCGGCGCCGGCCCGGCTGCGGACCAGCTGCTCGACGGCGACACCGCCGCGGCGGGTCAGGACATGCTCGGGCCACCACGGCACCTGGTTGCGCAGCATCGCCGGCAGCAGGGCCGCGCGCTGGCCCTTGTCGGTCAGCGTCGAGGACCGCAGCGCCACCGGATGCGGTGAACTGACCAGCGCGATACCCCGGACCACCCGCGGATGCAGCATCGCCGTCGCCCAGCAGACCAGGCCGCCGTCGGCGTGCCCCACCAGTACGGCGGAGTTGTGTCCCAGCGCGCGCACCAGGCCCGCGGTGTCGCCGGCCAGCGTCCAGCCGTCGTAGCCGGTCGGTGGTTTGTCGCTGCCGCCGTAGCCGCGCAGGTCGACCGCGACCACACGGGCGCCGCGCAGGTCGCGCAGCTGATGCCGCCACGAGTACCAGAAAGAGGCGAACCCGTGCAGCAGGATCACCAGGGGACGCTCGGCGTTGGAGGAACCGTCCGCGTTCCGGTCTTCGGGCTCCGAGCCCTCGGCCTCCACGACGTGGAAGCGGATCCCGTTCGCGTGCACCTGGAGGTGTCGCCACGGACCGTCGATCCGGACGACCGACGGATCAGGTGGCGGCACTACCAGCCTGAGGTGTCGCTAGAAGCCGTGCGAATGGAGGCTTGGCTCGACGGCTTGTCGTGGCCTGGTGTCAGCGCCACCTTGGCCTCCTTGACCGTGGCGATGGTGTCCCGCGGGCCGCGGATCTTGCGGACCTTGAGGAAGCCCAGGAAGGCGAGCGCACCGGTCGTCAGCACCATCAGCGCGAAGACGATGAGGTACGACGCCCAGGCCGGCAGCCACAGCTCCAGCAGCGAACCGAGGAAGAAGAAAAAGAAGAACGTCGAATAGAAGAGCACGACGAGGGCGGCGATGAACAGGACGCTGCCGGTCAGGCCCTTCTTCACGTCGGCGGTGATCTCGGCGCGCGCCAGCTCGACCTCGGCGCGCACCAGCGTCGACATCTGCGCGGTGGCTTCCTTGACCAGATCGCCGATCGACGGATCGGCCTTGGGCGCATGCGGATCCACCAGCGGGATCGAGGTCACCGTGGCTGGAACGGGGCCATTCTTGCGATCGCCATTGCTCACGAACACGTCCTCCCGGCGTCGGTGTAGTCCTGGCATATGTTGCCACGTGGGGCGCCGCTTAACGATCCGGCCCAGCGATACACTGCCCCGATGCGTTCGGCACCCGGGTTTGCTTCGATGTGTGGGATGGCCATTGCTCTGGTCATCACGTCGGTCGGGGTGCCGGCCCACGCGGACGCACCGGTGCCGCTGGGCGGTGGCTCCGGCGTCGTCGTCGACGGTGACACGTTCTGCACCCTGACCACCATCGGGCATGACAACCGCGGCAAGCTCGTCGGCTTCACGTCGGCGCACTGCGGCGGTCCCGGCCACGAGGTGGCGGCCGAGGGCGCCGAGAACCGGGGCACGCTGGGCGTCATGGTGGCCGGCAGCCAGCCGCTGGACTACGCCGTCATCGAGTTCGACCCGGCCAAGGTGCAGCCCCTCAACAACGTCAACGGCTTCCAGATCGACGGCATCGGCCCGGACCCGGCCTTCGGCCAGGTGGCGTGCAAGCTGGGCCGCACCACCGGCTACACCTGCGGTGTCACCTGGGGTCCCGGGCAGGACCCGGGCACCATCGTGGACCAGGTGTGTGGCCAGCCGGGCGATTCGGGCGCGCCGGTGACCGTCAACAACAAACTGGTCGGCATGATCCACGGCGCGTTCAGCGACGACCTGCCGACGTGCGTCGTCAAGTACGTGCCGCTGCACACCCCGGCCGTGACGGTGTCGATCAACGCGGTGATCGCCGATCTCGACGCCAAGAGCCGGCCCGGCGCGGGTTACGTGCCCATCGCCTGAGCCGGCCTGGCCCTGCTCGTCTGCCCTACTTGCTGGCGCGGATGGCCTCGAAGACGCTGGGGTCGACGAGGGTGGAGGTGTCCCCGAGGTCGCGGCCCTCGGCGACGTCGCGCAGCAGGCGGCGCATGATCTTGCCGCTACGCGTCTTGGGCAGCTCGGGCACGATGTGGATCTCGCGCGGCTTGGCGATGGGGGAGATCTCGGTGGCGACCTGGGCCCGCAGTTCTTCGACGATGTTCTCCGAGCCGCCGTGCGCGGAGGCCTTGAGGATGACGAACGCGCAGATGGCCTGGCCGGTGGTGGCGTCGGTGGCGCCGACGACGGCGGCTTCGGCCACACCGGAGTGCCCGACGAGGGCGGATTCGACCTCGGCGGTCGAGATGCGGTGGCCGGAGATGTTCATGACGTCGTCGATGCGGCCCAGGACCCAGATGTTGCCGTCGGCGTCGTAGCGGGCGCCATCACCGGCGAAGTACCAGCCCTGCTCGGCGAAACGGGACCAGTAGGTGTCCTTGAAGCGTTCGTCGTCGCCCCAGATGCCGCGCAGCATCGACGGCCACGGCTTGTCGAGCACGAGGTAGCCGGTGACGTGTTCTTCTTCGTCGGCGCCGGGGACCAGTTCGTTGCCGTCGTCGTCGACGATCTTGGCGCTGATGCCGGGCAGCGGCGTCATGGCCGAGCCGGGCTTGGCGGCGGTGACGCCGGGCAGCGGCGAGATCATGATGGCGCCGGTCTCGGTCTGCCACCAGGTGTCCACGATGGGTGTCGTGCCCGCGCCGATGTGTTCGCGGTACCAGCGCCAGGCCTCGGGGTTGATGGGCTCGCCGACCGAGCCGAGCACCCGCAGGCTGGACAGGTTGTGCGCCGCGGGAATCTGGTGGCCCAGCTTCATGAAGGTGCGGATGAGCGTGGGCGCCGTGTAATAGATGGTGACGCCGTACTTTTCGATGATGTCGAAGTGCCGGTGCTCGTTCGGTGAGGTGGGGGTGCCTTCGTAGACGACCTGCGTGACGCCGTTGGAGAGCGGGCCGTAGACGATGTAGGTGTGTCCGGTGACCCAGCCGATGTCGGCGGTGCACCAGTAGACGTCGTCGGACTTGATGTCGAAGACGTTGTGGTGGCTGTAGGACGCCTGGGTCAGGTAGCCGCCGCTGGTGTGCACGATGCCCTTGGGCTTGCCGGTGGTGCCGGAGGTGTAGAGCAGGAACAGCGGCTGCTCGGCGTCGAATGCCGCGGGGGCGTGCTCGGTGGACTGTGCGTCGACGATCTCGTGCCACCAGACGTCGCGGCCTTCGGTCCAGTCGACGTCGATGCCGGTGCGCTTGACCACCAGGACGTGCTCGACGCTCGGCTGGCCGGTGACGGCTTCGTCGACCGCGGACTTGAGTGAGGCCGCCTGGCCGCGGCGGTACTGCCCGTCGGTGGTGATGACGAGCTTGGCCTGGGCGTCCTCGACGCGTGCGGCCAGCGCGGTGGCCGAGAAACCGGCGAAAACGACCGAGTGCATGACACCGAGGCGGGCGCAGGCCAGCATCGCGACGATGGCCTCGGGCACCATCGGCATGTAGATGGCGACGCGGTCGCCGGCGTTCAGACCCAGGGCGGTCAGGGCATTGGCGGCCTTGCTGACCTCGTCCTTGAGCTGGGCGTAGGTGATGTCGCGGGCGTCGCCGACGGGCTCGCCTTCCCAGTGGATCGCGACACGGTCGCCGTTGCCGGCCTCGACATGGCGGTCGACGCAGTTGTAGGCGACGTTGAGCTTGCCGTCGCCGAACCACTTGGCGAAGGGTGCGTTGGACCAGTCGAGCACCTCGGTGAACGGGGTCGCCCACGACAACCGCTCACCCTGGCGGCGCCAGAAATCCAGGCGATCGGCGTCGGCCTCTTGATACAGCGCGGCAGTGGCATTGGCCTGCGCGGCGAACTCGGCAGGCGGCGGGTAAGCCTGTGGCACAGCGGTGTCTTGTGTCATGGTTGTGAGCGTAGTCACTGGCAGGTTGCAATGACGTTGGAGGTGGCTCGCCACCGTGACGTTGGAGGTGGCTCGCCACCGTGACGTTGGAGGTGACCACCCGGTGGCATTACCGTGTGCGGACGTGGCTGCACCTGACCCGCTGGCTCCCCTGGCCGAACTGCCCGGCGTGGCCGAGGCCGGAGACGAGGCGCGTGAAGCGCTCGGCCGGGCCCACCGGCACAAGGTGAATCTGCGCGGTTGGCCGGCCACCGCGGCCGAGGCATCGATGCGGGCCGCGCGGGCGTCCTCGGTGCTGGACGGCGGATCCCTGAGTTTCAGTAAGGACGGCGAGGCCCCGGCGAAAGGTGAGCGCGCCGACGCGGTGCTCGCCGGCGCGCTGCGGGTGGCCGAGGCGCTCGAAGGCGGCTCGACCGCGCTCGTCGGCGTCTGGCAGCGCGCGCCGCTGCAGGCGATCGCCCGTCTGCACTCGCTGGCGGCCGCGGATCTGACGGATCCGGACCAGCTCGGCCGGCCCCGCACCGACGATCTGGACGTGGGTCGGCGGCTCGAGCTGCTGGGCGAGATCGTGAGCGGTGGGAGCCGGGTGCCCGCGACGGTGCTCGCGGCCGTCGCTCATGGCGAACTACTGAGCCTGGCTCCATTCGGAGTGGCCGACGGTGTGGTGGCGCGCGCGGTGTCCCGATTGATCACCATGTCCAGTGGACTCGATCCGCACGGCCTCGGCGTTCCCGAGATGTACTGGATGCGTCAGGTCGGCGAATACCGTGCCACGGCACGGGGCTTCGCGTCAGGCACGGCCGACGGGCTGACGGCCTGGTTGATCTCCAGCAGTCGTGCCCTGCATGCCGGGGCGCGTGAGGCGCTGTCGATCGCGCAGGCTTCCGCCAAGTAGCGGGCCGTCTGAGGCCCTATCCAGCAAACGCGGACACATAAAAGCGGGCGGCGCTCCGTCGTCAGAGGGCATCTGACTCGGCTCGCCGCCCGCTAGCACGGAACCCCGGTTACCAAGCGTGCTTGTCGGGTTGTGTGGGTGGCCTCGGCGTCCCTGCAATGCGCTGCGACTACAACCCCACCCAAGGGGTCCTCTTAGCCGTTCGCTCTTCGCAATTACGCAGGCCCACAACGCTTTTACCATTGTCGCGGTATGTGCTCCGCGTGGGTGCCGGTATTCCGTGCTGGGATGCCCGCCTCGGGAGGTCGAACCTTCTCTTCCGGTTCGGTCTTGGCCTCGGGGGCTTCCGTGCTTCCTTTGTACTACGTGACCGCAGTCACATCAAGGGTCAATCACCGGCGATTTGTGATTGTTATTGAGGGGGCCTCAGCAACTCGTCAGTAGCTTTCAGAAGTTCAGTCGACGGAGCAGCGAGTACGTCACGGCGCCGGCCGCGAGGGCGCTGGCGCCGACGGCCAGGGTGGTGGCCACCGCGGCGCCCGACGGCGCCGGCAGCCGGTCCCGCAGCGAGACCGGGCGGGTGAAAGTCAGAACCGGCCAGCCGCGGGCGGCGGCCTCCTTGCGCAGGGCGCGATCCGGGTTCACGACCGCCGGGTGGCCGACGGCCTCGAGCATCGGCAGATCGGTGATGGAGTCCGAGTAGGCGTAGCAGTGCTCGAGCGCGTAGCCCTCGCGGGCCGCGAGTTCCTCGATCGCCTCGACCTTGCCCTCGGCGAAGCAGTAGAAGTCGACGTCGCCGGTGTACTTGCCGTCCTCGACCACCATGCGCGTGGCCATCGAATGATCGGCGCCGAGTTCGCGGGCGATGGGCGCCACGATCTCCTCGCCGGATGCCGAGACCACCACGACGTCGCGGCCGCACAGCTTGTGGTCGGCGATCAGGTTGGCGGCCTCGGCGAAGACCAGCGGGTCGACGATGTCGTGCAGCGTCTCGGCGACGATCGACTTGACCTGTTCGACGTCCCAGCCGGTGCACATGTTGGTCAGGTAGGACCGCATGCGGTCCATCTGATCGTGGTCGGCGCCGGACATCAGGAACAGAAACTGTGCGTAGGTGGACTTGAGGACGGCTTGCCGGTTCAGGAGTCCCTGGTTGAAAAAAGGTTTGCTAAAAGCGAGGGTGCTGGACTTGGCGATCACCGTTTTGTCGAGATCGAAGAAGGCTGCGGTGCGCACCGGAGCGCTCGACTCGGCCTCCTGACGCGGCGCGGCCGCGGCCTGGGCGGCCGGTTCGGATGCGGTCACGGCTCCCAGCATATGCTCCGGAACGCGGGTGCCGGGTGGGCGGCGGTGTCGCCGTGTCGGTCGCCCGTGGGGCGACCATCGCGGCGATTGACGTGCTGACACGCGCCTTTCACAGACAATCAACAGTTGCGCACAGCCCTGTTGACGTGTGTATAGTGGGCATTACCCGGCCAGCGCCGGGTGTGCATCAGCCCGACCCCCCGGGGCTGATCCACGACGACCTCCGCCTCCTCCCCCCCTGGCGGGGGTCGTCCCTTTTTCGGGGTCGGTCAAATTCCTCGAGGCATGGCCTCTTCGCCGCGTTTCAGCCGGCGCCCGATTGCTGTTTTCCCCGCGTGGCGTAGGTGTCGTGACCCTGGTTCGTCGAGTGTCGCGGTGCATCCACGGAAAAGTTGCGGAATGACATTCTCACGACTCCGTCAATAAAGTTGTCCACAGTTTGCGATCTATCCACATTCTTGCTGCGGGCTCTGGTGCCGCGGCCTGCCGCGGATCACGGTTGACGCATGACAACGAACGGGGCACTGGCCTTGATCGCCGACGCGGGACTGCGCGACGAGATCGAGCGCATCGCCGCGGCGGCGGGCATCAGGGTCGTGTACGCGGCAGAGCCCTCCGGCCGGAAGGCGTGGGTCGGTGCGGCGGCGGTGCTACTCGACGTCGCGGCGGCCTGGCGCTGTCGCGAGCTCGGGCTGCCGCGACGGCCCGCCGTGGTGCTGATCGCCACCGATGCGCCGGGCACCCGGGATTTCGAGGCCGCGATGGCGATCGGTGCGCAGGAGGTCATCACCCTTCCCGGCCAGGAGTCGGGCCTGGTCGGCGTCCTGTCGGAGGCCGCGGCCGGCGAATCCGACGGGCGCCGCGGCGCCGTGGTCGCGGTGATCGGCGGACGTGGTGGCGGCGGCGCATCCGTCTTCGCGATCGCGTTGGCGCAGGCCGCGGGTGAACCGGACCGGGAGTGCCTGCTCGTCGATGTCGACGCTTGGGGCGGCGGCATCGATCTCGCGCTCGGCGCCGAGTGCGAGGCCGGCCTGCGCTGGCCCGACCTGGCGGCAGCCGGGGGACGGCTGAGCTATCCGGCGCTGCGCGATGCGCTCCCGCGCCGGCGCGGCGTGGCGGTGCTGTCGACGGGCCGTACCGGCGTCGAGTTGCGGCCGACGGCGCTCGCGGCCGTCGTCGAGGCCGGGAGCCGAGCCGGCGCGACCGTCGTCTGCGACGTGCCGCGGCAGTCGTCACCGGCGGCCGAGACCGTGCTGGCCGCAGCGGATCTGGTGGTCGTGGTGGCGCCGGCCGAGCTGCGCGCCTGTGCGGCGACCCGGGTCGTCGCCGACTGGGTGACGGCGGTCAACCCGAATGTCGGTCTGGTCGTCCGGGGCCCGGCGCCCGGAGGGCTCCGTGCCGCCGAGATGGCGACGATTCTTGGATTGCCGCTGTTGGCGGCCATGCGCGCGGAGACCAACCTCGACGGTGCCCTGGAGCGGGGCGGGCTCGGCCGCAGTCTGCGGAGCCGGTCACCGCTGGCCGTGGCCGCCCGTCGCGTCCTCACGGTGCTGCGCCAACAGCCAGGGGAGGCGGCGTGACGTCGTCGTTGGTGGACCGCGTCCGGGAACGCCTGGCCGCGCAGACCAGCGGTGCCCTCCATCCGAACGCGGTGGCGGCCGCCATCCGCGCCGAATCCGGCGGTGTCGTCGCCGACAGCGATGTCCTGGCCGGCATGCGGCTGCTGCAGACCGAACTGACCGGCGCCGGGATTCTGGAACCGCTCCTGCGAGCACCGGGGACCACCGACGTCTTGGTCAGTGCGCCCGACGAGGTGTGGGTCGACGACGGAAACGGGTTGCGCCGCAGCATGATCCGATTTCCGGACGAGAACGCCGTGCAGCGCCTGGCGCAACGTCTCGCGCTGGCGGCCGGGCGCCGGCTCGACGATTCGCAGCCCTGGGTCGACGGCCACCTCGGTGGTATCGGTGGCGGCTTGACCGTGCGGTTGCATGCTGTGCTGCCGCCGATCGCCGCCGCGGGCACCTGCCTCTCGCTACGGGTATTGCGGCCCGCAACACAGGACCTGGCCGGCCTCGTCGAGTCCGGGGCCATCGCGCCGCCCGCCGTCCCGCTCATCGCCGACATCGTCGCGGCGCGGCTGGCCTTCCTGATATCCGGCGGAACCGGCGCCGGAAAGACCACCATGTTGTCCGCGCTCCTCGGGGCCGTCGACCCCGCAGAGCGGATCGTCTGTGTCGAAGACGCCGCCGAGCTCGCACCGCACCATCCGCACCTGGTCCGGCTGGTCGCGCGCGGCGCCAACGTCGAGGGCGTCGGCGAGGTGACCGTGCGTGACCTGGTTCGGCAGGCGCTGCGGATGCGCCCCGACCGCATCGTGGTCGGTGAGGTCCGCGGTGCGGAAGTCGTCGACCTGCTGGCCGCGCTCAACACGGGCCACGAGGGCGGGGCCGGGACGGTACATGCGAACAGCCCCGCCGAGGTACCCGCCCGCATGGAGGCGCTGGCGGCCGTCGGCGGGTTGGACCGGGCGGCGCTGCATTCGCAACTGTCGGCCGCTTGCCAGGTGGTGGTGCACACCGCGCGGGACCGCGACGGGCGTCGCCACCTGAGTGAGATCGCGGTGCTGCGCCGCGCCCCGGACGGGACCGTGACGGTCGTGACGGCCTGGCACTTCGGCCGGGGCGCCGGCCCGGGCATGCCCGCGCTGAGCGAGCTACTGGCGTCGCGGGGCCGGTCGTGAGTCCCGCGCTGTTGTTGGCGCTGGCCGTGCTCGTCGCGCCACCGGCGGGCGGCGCCGGTCGCCTCGGGCATCGAAAACGCTTGGTGGGATTCGGCTCTCAGGGTGGACCGCGGCTGCTCTGGTCGGCGGTGGCCGCCGTCGCCGTCGTGGCACTCGTCCTGCTGCCGGTGCCGGTGCTGCTGACCGGGGCGGCGGTGGCCGGAACCGCCGGCGTCCGGTGGCGGCGCTCGCGGCACGCGGCGCAGCGCGCCCGGGAAGCGCAAACCCTGCAGGGCGCGCTCGGCATCCTGGTCGGCGAATTGCGCGCCGGGGCGCATCCGGTCGCGGCGTTCGAAGCCGCGGCCCATGAAGTGGACGGGCCCGTCGCGGTGGCATTGGGGGAGGTCGCGGCACGGGCACGGTTGGGGGCCGATGTCTCGGCCGGTCTGCGCGGCGTCGCGGAATCATCGGCGTTGTCGGCCCATTGGCACCGCCTCGCGGTCTACTGGCAACTGGCGCTCGACCACGGGCTCGCGATCGCCCCGCTCATGCGCGCCGCCGAGCGAGATGTCATCGCGCGCGAACGCTTCTCATCGCGGATCCGGGCGGGCATGGCCGGCGCCCGGACGACGGCGGCCGTCCTGTCCGGGCTGCCCGTGCTCGGAATTGTGTTGGGGCAGTTGATCGGTGCGCATCCCGTGCGCTTCCTGCTCGGCGACGGCGCGGCCGTGCTGGCGGTCGGCGTGGTGCTGTGCTGCCTCGGGCTGCTGTGGTCGGACCGGATCATCGCGCGGGCACAGCGATGAGCGCGGTGCCGATTTTGCTGCTTGCCGTGGCGGTTCTGCTGATCCCGGGCGCGGCGGTGCACCGAATCCGGCCCCGCGTGCCCGACCGGTCCCCGCCGCCCACGGTGCTGGACGACCCACTGGCGGTGCCGTCGAGCTTGGACGTGCTGGCGGCCTGCCTTTCGGCAGGCATGGCGACCGGTGCGGCGGCCGGGGCAGCGGTGGCGTCGGCGCCGGCCGGTTTGGCCGGCGTGCTGCGCCGTGCGGCCGAACTCCTGGCCCTGGGGGCCGGTCCGGCGGCGGCCTGGGCAGAGCCGGCGCGTGGCACGGACCCGCATGTGATCGCACTGCTGCGGCTGGCGCGGCGGTCGGCGTCGTCGGGCGCCGCGATGGCGCAGGGCGTCGCCGAACTGGCCGAGCAGGCCAGGGCCGATGCCGGTGACGCGGCGGATGCGGCCGCCGAGCGGGCCAACGTGCTGATCGCCGGTCCGCTGGGGCTCTGTTATCTGCCGGCATTCGTGTGTCTCGGCATCGTGCCGGTGGTGGCAGGTCTGGCCGGTGATGTGTTCCGGTCCGGGGTGTTCTGATCGCAACAAGGGGAGGAAAAACCATGAAGATGAACAGCTTTCGCGCACTCGAAGCCCGCGCGACCATGCTGCTCACCGACGAGAGCGGCATGTCGACGGTGGAATATGCCATCGGGACCGTCGCTGCCGCGGCGTTCGGCGCCATCCTGTACACGGTGGTCACCGGGGACTCGATCGTCAGCGCTCTGACCAACATCATCGCCCGTGCCCTCACCACCAAGTGATGACCGGGGTGGCGTCACGGTCGAGGCGGCGTTCTCGGCTGCCGCACTCATCGCGGTCACGGTACTCGGTGTCGGCGGGCTCGGCGCGGTCTCGGCGCAGGTGCGCTGTATCGACGCGGCCCGGGAAGCGGCCCGGCTCGCGGCGCGCGGCGACGACCGTGCCGCCGTCGCCACGGCTCAGCGCACCGGCCCCGACGGCGCCTCGGTCGAGGTGCGACGCGACGGCGGGCGCATCGTCGCGCGGGTCCGCGTTCCCGCACCGCTGCTGCCCGGTGTCACCGTGGGGGCCGAGGCGGTCGCGGCACCCGAGCCTGGCGCGTGACGAGCGGGGTTCGGCGACGGTGTTCGCGGTCGCGCTCATCGTGGTGCTGATCGGGCTCATGACCGGGGCGGCCGCGGTCGGCGCGGCGGTGATCGGTCGGCATCGCGCTCAGTCAGCGGCCGATCTGGCCGCACTCGCCGCCGCGGGCGCACTGGCCGGCGGGCCCGGCCAATCCTGTGGCCGGGCGGTCGCCGTTGCCGAAGCCATGGACAGCCGGGTTGGTCACTGCGCGGTGCAGCGGCTGGATGTGGTGGTCGACGTGGAGGTGCCGGTGCGGTTCGGTCGCTGGCACCTCGGCAACGCGCACGGCCGGGCCCGCGCCGGGCCAGGCTGACGGCAGCGCGGTGGTCACCACGGTCAGGAGGACGCAGAAGAACAGATCACCCCACCCGGGCCGGTCCGTCGTTGTGTCGCTTGCCATGTCACTACCGTAGAATCTCAACTATGGTTGAGATCAAGCGCATGGGTCCGACCGACCTCCTGACCATCGGGGAGATCGTGAAGCGGACGGGAGTCTCCGCGTCCGCGTTGCACTTCTACGAGCGAAAAGGGCTGATCCACCCCGAGCGCACGTCGGGCGGGACGCGGCTGTACCCACGTCACCTGGAGCGTCGTATCGCCGTCATCCAGGTGGCGAAGCGGCTCGGCATTCCGCTCAGCGAGGTGGCCGAGCACTTTCAGACGCTGCCCGACGACCGGATGCCGTCACTGCGCGACTGGACCAGGCTGAACAAGCGGTGGCGGGCGCAATTGCGCGAGCGGCAGCTCGAGTTGGAGCGCCTTCAGTCGGAGATGGACCAGTGCATCGGGTGCGGGTGCATCTCGCTCAACCACTGCCTGGTCATCAACCCCGGCGACACGCTCGCCGCCGAAGGTCCGGGAGCGCGGCGACTGCTGCCGTTCGACGGGGCGAATCCGGCTGGCGCCGAATAGGACTCGTCCTGGTCAGGACTCGGGTAGGTCGTCGTTCAGCCGGTCCCCGGCTGCCACCAGCTCACCGTAGGTCGGCAGCCGCAGGGACAGCAGGCCGGCGAAGCTGTCGTCGGCGACCTGGAGCCGGTGTGCGGTGACGTGAATCGGCACCCACCCGCCGTCGTTGGCGCGCAACCGGAGCACCCGCGACGTCGGTCCGCTGCCGAATTCGACCGTCATGACGGCCATCTCGGCGATCTCGTTGGGGTGCACCACAGTTTCGGACGTCGCGTCGGCGCTCCAGTCGAAGAGCGGGCAGGGCTCGTCGACCCACTTGATGAGCTTCCAGGTGTTCAGGTCCACCAGGGCCCGGTACACGCCGGGCACGCCCGGGCCGCCCGCGATCTGCTGCGCTCGGTCGAGCGGGTTGGCCGCCGACGTGTCGCGGACGCCACGCCAGTTCATGGCGCGGCAGATCAGCCGATCCCGGTCGTCCTCGTCAGGCTCGTTCAGCACGCGCGCGGCGAACCCGACGCTGATGGGCCGGCCCCGGAAATCGGTCATTTCCCAAGTGCTCGTGAAGGTTTGGCCGGGTTCGGGCTTGATCACGGCGGAGATGACCCGCGCCTCGTTCGGGTTGAGCTTGCGGGTCTGCAGATCGTCGGCGAACGCGCGGCCATGGGTGGCCTCGGCCGCCGGGTTGAGACCGCTGTTGGCCAGCGACTCCATGGTGTCGGTCGCGATGCCGTTGGTCAGATCCCACTTCAGCGGGCCGGGGATCATCCGGTCCGGTGGGTCGGCATCGGGAGCGCCGACCCAGACGTGCACGCCATGGATACGGCCGTCGGTCATCTGCACCACTTCGGTCCGGATCACCCGGTCGCTCTTGGGCGTGATGCTCGTCAGCGGCAGGCCCGCGCGGACGGTTTCCCCGATCGCCGACTGGATGGCCATCAGACTCGCGTTGCGCCGCAGGAAAGTGCTGATGGGAACCATGTCCTGGGTTTGCTGCCCTAACGCGACGACGGCAGGTTCGGCGCCGAGGGTCTCGACGAGGAGCCAGTCGTCCGTCATGGTCGTAGTTTATCCGTTTTGACGCTCTTTGCTCTGCCCGGTGTCGGCCCGCCGCCTACTTGCCGTGGGCCGCCAAAGTGTCCACTACCAGGCGAAGTACCTGGACAGCGCCGGCTTTGTCCAGGGGATCGTTCGCGTTGCCGCACTTGGGCGATTGCACACAGGAGGGGCAACCGTGACGGCACTCACATGCTGCGATCGCCGCGGCGGTGGCAGACCACCAGGTGGACAGCTGCCGGAACCCGCGGTCGGCGAACCCGGCGCCGCCCGGATAGCCGTCGTACACGAAAATCGTTGGCAGACCGGACAAGTCGCCGGGAGCTGGCCCCGCCGCGGTGGACACCCCGCCGATGTCGCCCCGGTCGCAACTGGCCACCAGCGGCAGCAGGCCTATCGCGGCATGCTCGGCGGCGTGCAGTGAACCGGGCACACGCAGCGGATCAATCCCCTTGTCCAGCAATATCTCCGGGGTCATCGTGCACATGACCGCCATGGTGTCCAGGGTGCGCGTGGGCATGTCCAGGTCGACGAAATCGAGCACGGTGCCGTCCATGGCCCGGCGCAGGAAGCCCACCACGGTGTTGGACACCGACACCGGGACCAGACCGATGGCGACGGGCCCGAACCGGTGGATCTCACCGGTACCGCGCACGCTGATGTCCGTGACCTCCCGGGCCGACGTGGTGTACCCGGGATCCTCGGCGTGCACGAACGCGACGCCGGCCTCGAAATCGAGAGCGTCCACCAGGAACGTCTCGCCCTGGTGCAGGTGGACGGCGCCGGGATGCACCGAGGCCGGCGCCTGCCCGGCGCCGGTGCTGCCAAGCATGCGTCCGGTGCCGGACTCCAGGATGGCGATCTGCCCGCCGGACGAGCCCCGGATGTCCACCGCGGGATGCGGATCCACGCCGGGCGCCGGGAAGTAGCCGGCGGGACGCTTGCGCAGCAGGCCGTCGTCGACCAGGGATTCGGCCACCGCTTCGGCGTCCCACATCCGCACCTCGGCCGGCGTCAGGGGTAGTTCGGTTGCCGCGCACAACAATTGCGGCGACAGCACGTAGGGGTTGGCGGGATCGATGACGATCCGCTCGATGGGCTTGTCGAGCAGGGCGGCGGGATGGTGCACGAGGTAGGTGTCGAGGGGGTCGTCGCGCGCGATCAGCACGATCAGCGCGCTCTGCCCGCGCCGTCCGGCCCGGCCGGCCTGCTGCCAGAACGAGGCCACCGTGCCGGGGAATCCGGCCAGCACCACCGCGTCCAGTCCGGCGATGTCGACGCCGAGTTCCAGGGCGTTCGTGGTCGCCAGGCCGCGCAATTCACCTTCCGTCAGAGCATGTTCCAGCGCCCGGCGGTCCTCGGCGAGATACCCGGCGCGGTACGACGCCACCAGCGGCGCCAGGTCGGGTGCGACGTTCTCGAGCCGGGCCCGCGCGCCGAGCGCCGTCAACTCGGCGCCGATGCGCGAGCGGACGAACGTCAGGGTGCGGGCGCCTTCCGCGATCAGGTCGGCCATCACGCGCGACGCCTCGGTGCCCGCGGCGCGTCGCACCGGGGCGCCGTTCTCGCCGATCAGGTCGGTGAGCAGCGCGGGCTCCCACAGCGCGACGGTGCGGCCGCCGTGCGGCGACCCGTCCTCGGTGATGGCGGTGACGGTCTGGCCGAGCAGTTCGGACGCCGTCTGCGCCGGGGCGGCCGTGGTCGCGCTGGCGAACACCACCGTGGGCGCGGACCCATACCGGTCGCACAGGCGCAGCAGCCGGCGCAGCACCATCGCCACGTTGGACCCGAAAATGCCGCGGTAGTAGTGGCATTCGTCGATCACCACGTACTTCAGCTGCCGCAGGAACACCGCCCACCGGGAATGGTTGCGCAGCAGCGACAGGTGCACCATGTCGGGATTCGAGAAGATCCACCGGGACCGCTCCCGGGCGAATTGTCTTGCCTCGGTTGAGCTGTCGCCGTCGTAGGCGGACGGTGCGGTGTTGAGGAGGCCGGGAATCGTGGCGCACAGCGACTGCGCGGCCCGCAGCTGGTCGTGGCCCAGCGCCTTGGTGGGGGACAGGTACAGGGCGCGGGCGTGCACATCGGTTTGTAGCGCATGCAGGATCGGCAGTTGGTAGGCCAGGGATTTCCCGGACGCCGTACCCGTTGCGATCACCACATGCCGACCGGCGTGCGCCAGCTCGGCCGCGGCCACCTGATGCGACCACGGCTGTGCCACACCACGATCGGTGAAGACCTGCGCCACGTCGGCACCAACCCAAGTGGGCCAGGGCATTCGGCGCGCCTGGCGCGGTGCCAGGTCGGCGACGTGCCGCAGCGGCTGTTCGCCGGCCGGGGTGCCGTCCAGCGCAGCCGACAACAGCGTGCGGCCGAAGTTCGACTGTCCCTGCGTCACAAGATGAATTGTTAACCACAGTTCGTTGTGTGACTGTTGCGGCAGCGTGGAACATGGTTGACTGATCTTGGTCGCAGCTTCTGTGTTCGTGTGTCAGCACCCGGGAACGTCGCCTGCGTTCCCGGTACGCCGGAAGACTCGGTGGACCGCACCCGCAGTAACAGAAGGAAATGAAGGACAAATGCCACAGGGGACTGTGAAGTGGTTCAACCCGGAGAAGGGTTACGGCTTCATTGAGCAGGAAGGCGGCGGAGGCGACGTCTTCGTCCACTACAAGCAGATTCAGTCCAATGGGTTCCGCACCCTTGAGGAGAATCAGAAGGTCGACTTCGAGATCGAGCAGGGCCCCAAGGGCCCGCAGGCTCTGAACGTCCGCGCCGTCTGAGGTTCACAGACTCCGCCGAACGCCCCCGCATCGTCAGCGACGAAGTGGGGGCGTTTCGCATCCGCGGGTAGTCGCGCCCGGCCTCCCTGCCTTTTGGTCTGGGCTGGCCTACTGTCGGCAGGGTGAGTCAGCTGTCCTTCTTCTCGGCCGAGTCGGTGCCGCCTGCGGTCGCCGACCTGGCCGGGTTGCTCGCCGCGCCGGGACAGGTGGTGATGGCGGGGGATGCCAAAGTCCGCCTGTCCGTCGTCGTCGACGCGCTGTGGCGGGCCGAGGCGCTGGCCGAGATGATCGCCGAGGCGGGCCTGAAGCCCGAGATCACCCACACCGACGAGAAGACCCCGTTGGTGCGCACCGAAGCCGACGCCCGGCTGGCCCGCATGGCGCAGGACTGGACGCGCGGAGCGGTCAAGACCGTGCCCGACGGATGGTTGCCGGGCCCCCGGGAGCTACGCGCCTGGGTGCTGGCCGCGGGCACCGCGGAACCGAACGGCTACCTGTTGGGTTTGGATCCCCACGCACCGGATACCCATTCGACGTTGGCGTCGGCACTTATGCGAGTCGGGATCGCGCCGACCTTGATCGGCACGAGGGGTCACCATCCGGCCCTGCGGATCAGCGGCCGTCGAAGGTTGTTGCGCCTGGTAGAGAACGTGGGCGAGCCGCCCACGTTCACCGAGGCGTTTCTCCAATGGCCCCGGATTTAGGGGATGCAGCCCGTATATTTTGGCCGCATCCGGTTTGCGTAGGCTCGCGCGGAGTGTCAAATTGTGACTTGCCTTGGAACCGGATGACCGTTAGGCATTCATTCGGTGTCCTAGTGCCGACCAAGAAGTGGAGCGTATAGATACGGTGGCTGACCTCGATGGTGCCGGTAGCGGCAGCCGGGTCCGGCGACTCGTCATAGTCGAGTCGCCTACCAAGGCGCGCAAGATTGCCGGTTACCTCGGCTCCAACTATGTCGTCGAATCGTCGCGCGGACACATCCGCGACCTCCCGCGCAACGCCGCGGACGTGCCGGCCAAATATAAAGGTGAGGCCTGGGCGCGCCTCGGCGTGAACGTCGACGACAACTTCGAGCCGCTCTACATCGTCAGCCCCGATAAGAAGGCCACGGTCACCGAGCTCAAGGACCTGCTCAAGGGTGTCGACGAGCTCTACCTCGCGACGGACGGTGACCGCGAGGGTGAGGCCATCGCCTGGCACCTGCTCGAGACGCTGAAGCCCAAGGTGCCGGTCCGGCGCATGGTGTTCCACGAGATCACCGAGCCCGCCATCCTGGCCGCCGCCGAGAACCCTCGTGACCTCGACATCGCCCTGGTCGACGCGCAGGAGACCCGCCGCATCCTCGACCGCCTCTACGGCTACGAGGTCAGCCCCGTGCTGTGGAAGAAGGTCGCCCCGAAGCTGTCGGCCGGCCGTGTGCAGTCGGTTGCGACCCGGATCATCGTGCAGCGTGAGCGGGAGCGCATGGCGTTCCGCAGCGCCGGCTACTGGGACGTCACCGCCGAGCTGGACGCCAGCGTCTCCGACCCCGAGGCGTCGCCGCCCAGGTTCACCGCCAAGCTCAACACCGTCGACGGCCGGCGCGTGGCCACGGGCCGCGATTTCGACTCCCTCGGCGCCGTCAAGAAGCCCGACGAGGTGCTGGTGCTCGACGAGGCCGGCGCGGGTGCCCTGGCCGCGGGGCTGCGCGGCGAGTCGCTGACCGTCAGCTCGGTGGAGCAGAAGCCGTACACGCGCAAGCCCTACGCCCCGTTCATGACCTCGACGCTGCAGCAGGAAGCCGGCCGCAAGCTGCGGTTCTCCTCCGAGCGCACGATGAGCATCGCGCAGCGGCTGTACGAGAACGGCTACATCACCTACATGCGTACCGACTCCACGACGCTGTCGGAGTCGGCGATCAACGCCGCGCGCACCCAGGCCGGGCAGCTGTACGGCCCGGAGTACGTGCACCCGACGCCGCGGCAGTACACCCGCAAGGTCAAGAACGCCCAGGAGGCACACGAGGCCATCCGTCCCGCCGGTGACGTGTTCCAGACCCCGGGTCAGCTGCACGGCGCGCTGGACACCGACGAATTCCGGCTCTACGAGCTGATCTGGCAGCGCACCGTCGCCTCCCAGATGGCCGACGCCCGCGGCACCACCCTGAGCCTGCGGATCTCCGGCCAGGCCCGCACGGGCGAGCAGGTCGTCTTCAGCGCCTCCGGCCGCACCATCACCTTCGCCGGCTTCCTCAAGGCCTACGTCGAGAGCCTCGACGAACAGGCCGGAGGCGAGGCCGACGACGCCGAGAGCCGCCTGCCGAACCTGACCCAGGGTCAGCGCGTGGATGCCGCCGAGCTCACCGCCGACGGGCACACCACCAATCCGCCGGCCCGGTACACCGAGGCCTCGCTGATCAAGGCGCTGGAAGACCTGGGCATCGGTCGCCCGTCGACGTACTCGTCGATCATCAAGACCATCCAGGACCGCGGCTATATCTATAAGAAGGGCAGCGCCCTGGTGCCGGCCTGGGTGGCGTTCGCCGTCGTCGGGCTGCTCGAACAACACTTCGGGCGTCTGGTCGACTACGACTTCACCGCCGCCATGGAGGACGAACTCGACGAGATCGCCGCCGGCAACGAGCAGCGCACCAACTGGCTGACCAACTTCTACTTCGGTGGCGACCACGGCGTCGAGGGCTCGGTGGCCCGCGAGGGTGGCCTGAAGAAGCTGGTGGGCGTCAACCTCGAAGGTATCGACGCGCGAGAAGTCAACTCCATCAAGCTGTTCGATGACGCCGAAGGACGTGCGA
Organism: Mycobacterium sp. UNC410CL29Cvi84; assembly: GCF_000686745.1. Lineage (NCBI taxonomy): Bacteria > Bacillati > Actinomycetota > Actinomycetes > Mycobacteriales > Mycobacteriaceae > Mycobacterium > Mycobacterium sp. UNC410CL29Cvi84. The sequence goes on along the minus strand of NZ_JMLM01000003.1, from coordinate 93,378 downwards.
TCAACGTCCGCGTCGGCCGCAACGGGCCGTACCTGGAGCGGATGATCGCCGATGACGAGAACCCCGGTGAGCTGAAACCGCAGCGCGCCAACCTCAATGACGATCTGACGCCCGACGAGCTGACCCTCGAACTGGCCGAAAAGCTCTTCGCCACACCGCAAGAGGGCCGGGTCCTGGGTGTCGACCCGGAGACCGGGCACGAGATCGTCGCCAAGGACGGGCGTTACGGGCCGTACGTCACCGAGGTGCTGCCGGCGCCGCCGGAGGAGCCGGATGCCGGCACCGGCGCGAAGAAGACCAAGAAGCCCGTCGGCCCCAAGCCGCGTACCGGATCTCTCTTGCGCTCAATGGATTTGGAGACCGTCACGCTCGACGACGCGCTGAAGCTGCTGTCGTTGCCGCGCGTCGTCGGTGTCGATCCGGAGAGCAACGAGGAGATCACCGCGCAGAACGGCCGCTACGGCCCATACCTCAAGCGCGGCAGCGACTCTCGCTCACTGGCCACCGAAGAGCAGATGTTCACCGTCACGCTCGAAGAGGCGCTGAAGATCTACGCCGAGCCGAAACGCCGTGGGCGCCAAGGCGCGGCCACGCCGCCGCTGCGTGAGCTGGGCACCGATCCGGTGTCGGGCAAGCCGATGGTGATCAAGGACGGCCGCTTCGGTCCGTACGTCACCGACGGTGAGACCAACGCGAGCCTGCGCAAGGGCGACGACGTCATGTCGATCACCGATGAGCGGGCCTCGGAGTTGTTGTCCGACAGGCGTGCTCGTGGCCCGGTGAAGAAGGCCGCCAAGAAGACCGCTGCCAAGAAGACGGCGGCGAAGAAGACGGCCGCCAAGAAGGCGCCGACGAAGAAGGCTGCCGCGAAGAAGGCCTAACTCGCGGCTTCGGTTTCTGGAGCCGGCCGCGGCGAGGCCAGCGACAGCGGCCGCGCCAGCTGTGTCGGCGCGGACCGGCCGCGCAGCTCGACGGTCTCGCCGACATCCCAGCACAGGGCCTCGGCGTCCAGCGCGCCGCTGACCGCGATCGCGGACGCCAGCACGTGGCCCTCTTCGAGCTTGGCGAGCTCGGTGAGGCGGGCGGCCTCGTTCACGGGGTCGCCGATCACGGTGTACTCGAAGCGGGCCAGCGCGCCGATGTGGCCGGCGATGGCCCGGCCCGCGGAGACGCCGATGCCGAATTCCGTGGTGCCCAGCACCGTCACGAGTTCGTCGTGCAGCTCGCGGGACGCGGCCAGCGCGGCACCGGAGGCGTCCGGGTGCTCGATGGGGGCGCCGAAGATGGCCAGCGCCGCGTCACCCTGGAACTTGTTGACGAACCCGCCGTGCCGGTTCACGGTGTCGACGATGATCCGGAAGAACTCGTTGAGGATCGACACGACCTCGGCGGCAGGCCGCGTCGAGGCCAGCTGCGTCGACCCGATCAGGTCGATGAACAGCACCGCGACATCGCGCTCCTGGCCGCCCAGCTCGGTGCCGCGCTCCAGAGCGCGGCGGGCGACGTCCTCGCCGACGTAGCGGCCGAACAGGTCGCGCAAACGTTGCCGCTCGGACAGGTCGCGCACCATGTCGTTGAATCCGGCCTGCAGCAGGCCCAGCTCGCTGGCGTCGTAAATCTGCATGTGCGCGTTGTAGTTACCGCGCTGCACCTCACCCAGGGCCCACCGCAGCTGGCGCAGCGGGTCGGCGATGGACATGGCGACCAGAATGTTGCCGGCCAGGCCGACGGCCAGCGCGGTGATCGCCAGAAGCAGGATCGGGGTGTTGAGCTGGTCGTTCTGGGCGATGAAGGTCGTGTACTGGCCGGCCAGCCGGGCCACGATGATCGCCAGCAGCGGCACGCCCGTCGACAGCACCCAGGTCAGCACCTGGCGCTGGATGACGCCGGGGGCCCGGAAGTTCTCCGGCACCCCGTCGCGCAGCGCGGCGACCGCGACGGGCCGAAGCACCCGCTCGGACTGCAGGTAGCCGATGATCGCGGTCGCGGTGGCGCCGAGCGCGCTGGCCACGGCGACGAACGGCGCCGAGCGGCTCGCCACCGGCCAGCTGGCGATGATGAACACCACCGAGCCGAGGAACCAGTTCCCGACGCTGATCAGCGTCCGGTAGTACGGCATCTTGAGCGCCCGGGTCCGGGCCAGCTCGGTGAATGCGGGGTCGTCGGCGTCGCCGTGCAGGGTGTCCCGCCGTTGCCAGCGGATCACCGGGATCAGCAGTCGCAGACTGAGCCAGGCCGCCACGACGAACGAGACGAACAGGACGGCCAGGAACACCGCCAGATTCACCGCAGGCAGGTCCTGGAGCTGGATGCGATCTTCGGCCGGCAGACCGAACCGCAGGAAGCCCAGAACGAACAGCGCACCGATGATGTCGGCCTGCAGCAGGCTCAGCGTGAACACCGGCCACGGCGTGCGCGCCACCCATCGGACGAACCCCCTGATTCGCCCGATGTGCTCTACATCGGTGGCCACCCGCTAACCGTATCCGGCCGGGGCGACGGATATTGCCGCTGCGCGCAGGTTCGTGTCGCCTGCGACGGTTACTGTGGGGCGCGATGAGCGGAGTTTTCTCGCGTTTGGTCGGCCAGGATGCCGTGGAAGCCGAGTTGGTGGCCGCAGCGCGGGCGGCCCGGGGTGATTCGGCTCACAGCGGGCTCACAACCGGCAGCATGACGCATGCGTGGTTGATCACGGGGCCGCCCGGTTCGGGCCGGTCCATCGCCGCTGTGTGCTTTGCTGCGGCGCTGCAGTGCACTGCGGAGGCCGCCGAAGGCGGTCCGGGTTGCGGCGCCTGCCGCGCGTGTACGACGACCATGGCGGGCACGCACGCCGACGTCCGGCGCGTGATTCCCGAGGGGCTGTCGATCGGTGTCGACGAGATGCGCGCCATCGTGCAGACCGCGTCCCGGCGGCCCGGAACCGGCCGCTGGCAGATCGTCGTCGTCGAAGACGCCGACCGGCTCACCGAGGGCGCCGCCAACGCGCTGCTGAAGGTCGTCGAGGAGCCACCGCCGTCGACGGTGTTCCTGCTGTGCGCGCCGTCGGTCGATCCCGAGGACATCGCGGTGACGCTGAGGTCGCGGTGCCGGCACGTGGCGTTGACGACGCCGCGGGCCGACGCCATCGCGCAGGTCCTGATGGACAACGACGGACTGTCCGAGACCGACGCGCGCTGGGCGGCGTCGGTCAGTGGGGGCCACGTCGGCCGGGCCCGCCGGCTCGCGACCGACCCCGACGCACGGTCACGCCGGGAGCGGGCCCTGGGCCTGGCCCGGGACGCCGCGACGCCGGCGCGGGCGTACGCGGCGGTCGAGGAGCTCGTGGCCTCGGCCGAGGCCGAAGCGGTGGCGCTGACGGCCGGCCGCAACGAGGCCGAGACCGAGGAGCTCAAGACGGCGCTGGGCGCCGGTGGCACCGGTAAAGGCGCGGCGGGGGCGCTGCGGGGCGCCGCGGGCGCGCTGAAGGATCTGGAGAAGCGGCAGAAGTCGCGCCAGACCCGGGCCTCGCGCGACGCGCTGGACCGGGCGCTGGTCGACCTGGCCACCTATTTCCGCGATGCGCTGCTGGTGTCGTCGGGGGCGACGGGCGTGGCCGCCGCCAACCATCCGGACATGGGTGACAAGGCCGCCGCGATGGCCGCTCACGTGCCCGCCGACCAGCTGCTGCGGTGCATCGAGGCGGTGCTGGCCTGCCGCGAGGCGCTGGCCACCAACGTCAAGCCGAAGTTCGCGGTAGACGCCATGGTGGCGACCATGGGCCAGGCGCTCCGGGCCGGACAACGGAACTGACTTTGGTTGCGCCGGACGCGTCCCGTAGACTCGTCCCGCCCCGCCTCGGTGGGGCGCGCCACCCTAGCTCAGTCGGTAGAGCAATTCACTCGTAATGAATAGGTCAGGGGTTCGATTCCCCTGGGTGGCTCCACAACTTTTTGCGCTACCGGCGCTGTTCGGGCTGCACGTGCGGGCCCGCGGACGGCGTTTCCGTAACCGGTGCCACCACGCTCGGGTCCAGGTTGAACTTCGGCTTGCGCATCGGGACGGCGATGCAGCCCTGAGCCTTTCCGTCGACGTACGAGCACTTCGTCTTATCGCCGTTCTTGTCGGTCGTGGTGCAAGCCTCGTAGGAGTGCCCGCCCGCGACTTTGGATTCGTAGGTCTGGTTCGAACCCATGCAATCGCTGCCGACCGTGGCGTTGGCACCTGGTGCGGACAGGATCGCCGGAACGGCATACAGCGCGGCAGCACTCAGCAGGGCGGCCAAGGTCGGCTTGATCATCGAGTTCGTGTTCATTGCTGGATTCCTTTTCGGGCGGTGGACGACGGGGGTCAGGAGCGATCGACCTGAACCGGGACGAGGTCACCGGTCGGGATGTGGGGGCCCTTCACAGCCGTCCGCGGCACGGTGATGCAGCCCTGCGGTTTGTGATTGATTTCGGAGCACTGCGTTTTGACGCCGTCCGAGTTGGTCGTCGTGCAGCTCGCGACGATCGACCCGTCCGATCGCGTCCCGAGCGCGAAAGTGCCGTTGCCTTTTGTGCAGCGCTCGGCCAGGGAATCTGCGCTTGCGATGGGCGTCGTCAGCGCCAGCGGGGCCACGTACAGCGCAGCCGTGCCGATGAGCGCGGCCAGTGCGATGCGCTTGCCGTTTGCGGTCCCGGTGGTGGTGGTCATGGGAGTTCTCCTTTTCCGGTGGTCACAGGCCCTTGTGGACTTGCTGACACAGGTAGGAGTGGGCACCGCCCCGGAAGGGGACGGTTTTTTGCGCGGCTATTTGGGCGCCAGGAACCCCACCGGCCCGGAGGCGACGCACACCGACAGCGCCGACGTGTTGGCCTTCACCTGGATCGCGGCCCCGGCGCCGGGCAGCCGGACGAACACCCGGTTCAGGCCGGGGTGCACCGGGACGCGGGCCTCGCGCCCCTCGGGCAGAGACATGGTCAGGGACCCGTCGCTGTTGGCGAGGTAGTTGATCTCGGCGGTCCAGTCGGCCGGCAGCAGTGGGCCGTCGAGCGGCATGGTGACCGGTGCGTCGGTCTGTACGAGGTAGCCGCAGTTCGGTGCCGGGCCGGGCGCGATGGTGCGCGTCCACGTCACCTTGGCCGGTACCAGTTGACCGGTCGCAGTGAGCATCTGCAAAGAGGTTGTGCTGGAAGCGAATTCAGGACGGTCGCGCAGCAGGGCGAACATGTGGCTCGCCAGGTTCTGTGGCCATGCCACGCGTTGCAGCACCAGGGGATCGACTTCCTGATCCAGCAGCGGCACGCCGCGGGGTGCGTTGGCCAGCGCCGCCTCGACGTTGACGAGATAGGCGCGCGTGGGGTTGTCGCGCCAGCTGGGCAGGAAGGTCGCCCACGAGTACAGGCTGCTGGCCACGAATAGTGTTGCGGCACAGGCGACGACGGCCCGTCGCCGCGCGGAGTCGTCGAACCGGCTGCTCCGGTTGGGCGCGCAGAACGCGACGGCGGCCAGCAGCGCCAGCACCACGACGAGATCGGACAGGTAACGCAGCGTCTGCGCCAGCTCCAGGGCGGTGAACTTCGACGAGCGCATCAGATAGATCGGTACCTGGCACGCCACCACGTAGCCCACGGCGGCCAGCCAGACCGGGCCCAGTCGACGCTTCCGCAGCAGTGACACCGCAACCACGGCGGCGAGCACCAGCCAGCCCAGCACCATGACGACCGGGCCGGGCGTCGCCCACGGGGAGGCGGGCGCCCAGCGCTGCCAATCCCACGGCCCGCCGGCCAGCGTCGGTACCAGCCCGTGCGTGACGGACCGCGCCAACAGCTCCCACGTCATCGCCAGGTCCAGCGTCCAGCGCTTCTGGTTGACCACCAGTAGATAGACCCCGACCCAGCCGATCGTGATGGTCAGCAGCCCCAGCCACAGCCGCAGGCCCTTGCGCCATACCGAGGTACGTGCGCCCGTGACGTACACCAGCAGCCAGCACACCGCGAACGCGGTGAACGGAATCACCGCGGACTTCTCGAAGAACACCAGCCCGCCCAGATAGGCGAGGCAGCCGGTCCACACGTACCGCGGATTTCCGGTGCGGACCAGCAGGATGGCGTCGGCGCAGACCCACGCCATGGCCGCCGCCATCGGCAGCGCGTTGAGCCCGGCCGACCACCAGGCGAACGCCGGCACGCCCAGAGGCGTGAACAGTGCGAACGTCAGCGGCACCAGCAGTACCGGGCGCCAGCCGAGGATCACGCGCAGGGCGCGCACCAGCGCCACCGACGCGACGAGTTGCAGCAGCACCAGGCTCAGGGCCGGCCAGAACCAGTTCAGCGGCGCCAGCCGCGTCAGCACCCCGGCGAGCAGGAATCCGGCGGGCATGACGTGCCCGTCGTGGTCGTTGAAGAGGAAGTCCGGCGACAGCAGGGAATGGGTGCCGGCCTGGCCGATCAGGATCAGGTCGTCCCAGTAGAAGTAGCCGCCGAATGCCAGAACCGCCCGCAGTATCAGCTGCAGCGCCACCAGTGCGGCGGCGGTTCGGGCGACCCAGTTCACTCTTGTCGACTGTACGGGGCGTCACGCAGCAACCGTCGGTATGGTTGCGCCGTGCGAACACTTGTCACTGGTGCTGCCGGGTTCATCGGGTCGACGCTCGTCGACCGGCTCCTGTCCGAAGGACACGACGTCGTCGGGCTCGACGACTTGAGCAGCGGCAAGGTCGACAACCTCGCTGATGCCGAGGGCAACCCGCGATTCGAGTTCGTGAAGGCCGACATCGTCGACGCTGATCTGCACGCCATCGTGGCCGAAGAGCAGCCCGAGGTGATCTTCCACCTGGCCGCGCAGATCTCCGTCGCACGGTCGGTGACGGACGCTCCGTTCGACGCCTCGGTCAACGTCGTCGGCACCGTGCGGCTGGCCGAGGCGGCGCGCAGCAACGGCGTGCGCAAGGTGGTCCACACCTCGTCGGGCGGGTCCATCTACGGCGTCCCGCCGGGCTACCCGACCAACGAGGACATGCCGGTCGATCCGTCGTCCCCGTACGCCGCCAGCAAGGTGTGCGGCGAGGTCTACCTCAACATGTTCCGCAACTTGTACGGCCTGGACTGCTCGCACATCGCGCCCGCCAACGTCTACGGCCCGCGCCAGGACCCGCACGGCGAAGCCGGTGTGGTCGCGATCTTCAGCCAGGCGCTGCTGGCCGGGCGGCCCACCAAGATCTTCGGTGACGGCACCGACACCCGCGACTACGTGTTCGTCGACGACGTCGTCGACGCCTTCGTGCGAGCCGGCGGCGAAGCCGGCGGTGGGCAGCGGTTCAACGTCGGCACTGGCGTCGAGACGTCGACGGCGCAGCTGCACACCGCGATCGCCGCGGCCGTCGGCGTGCCAGACGCCCCGGAGATGCACCCGCCGCGCCTCGGTGACCTGCGCAAATCCCGCCTCGACTACACCCGTGCGCAGCAGGTGCTGGGGTGGAGCCCCAAGGTCGCGCTGGCTGAGGGCGTGGCCCGGACGGTGGACTTCTTCCGCGCCTGAACTGCGAATACGCAGAAAAAGATTGTAAGCACTCACTTTCTGTCCTAGTCTCACGTCATGACCTACGACGTGATCGTCAAAGACGGCTTGTGGTTCGACGGCACCGGCCGCACGCCGCAATTGCGCAATCTGGGTATCCGCGACGGCGTCGTCGCGACGGTGTCGGCACAGCCGCTCGATGAGACGGGCTGCCCCGACGTCATCGACGCCAAGGGCAAGTGGGTGACGCCGGGCTTCATCGACGTCCACACCCACTACGACGCCGAGGTGCTGCTCGATCCGGGCCTGCGGGAGTCCGTCCGCCACGGCGTGACGACCGTGCTGCTGGGCATGTGCTCGCTGTCGACGGTCTACGCCGAGAACGACGACGCCGCCGACCTGTTCAGCCGCGTTGAGGCGGTGCCGCGCAAGTTCGTCGTCGGCGCGCTCGAGGAGAACCGGTCGTGGTCCGGACCCGCCGAGTACGTGCAGGCGCTCGAGGCCCTGCCGCTGGGCCCGAACGTCAGCTCGCTGCTGGGCCACTCCGACCTGCGCACCTCGGTGCTGGGTCTGGACCGCGCGACGACCCCGAACGTCACCCCGACCAACGCCGAGCTCGAGACCATGGCGTCGCGGCTCGAGGCCGCCCTGGACGCCGGCATGCTCGGCATGTCCGGTATGGACGCCGCGATCGACAAGCTCGACGGTGACCGCTTCCGGTCCCGCGCGCTGCCGTCGACCTTCGCCACGTGGCGTGAGCGCCGCCGCCTGATCAAGGTGCTGCGCAAGCGCGGCCGCATCCTGCAGAGCGCGCCCAACGTCGCGAAACTGCAAGAGGCCCTGAACTTCTTCCTCGAGAGCAGCGGCTGGTTCGGCCGTCGCGCCGGCGTGCGCATGAGCCTGCTGGTGGCCGCCGATGCCAAGTCCTCGCCTGGCGCGGTGTACCTGCTGGGTCCGGTGACGCGCCTGGCCAACAAGGTCCTGAACTCGAAGGTCCGCTTCCAGCACCTGCCGGTGCCGTTCGAGTTGTATTCGGACGGAATCGATCTCCCGGTTTTCGAGGAGTTCGGTGCGGGCACCGCCGCGCTGCATCTGCGCGACCAGCTGGAGCGCAACAAGCTGATGGCCGACCCGGAGTACCGGCGCCGGTTCCGCAAGTCGTTCGACAAGAAGGTGCTGGGCCCGACGCTGTGGCACCGCGACTTCCATGACTCGACCATCGTCGAATGCCCCGACAAGTCGTTGATCGGCAAGAGCTTTGGCCAGATCGCCGACGAGCGCGGCAGCCACCCGCTCGATGCCTTCCTCGACGTCCTCGTCGAGCACGGCGAGCGCAACACGCGTTGGACCACCATCGTGGCAAACCACCGTCCCAAGCAGCTCGACAAGCTGGCCGTCGAACCGTCGGTGCACATGGGCTTCTCGGATGCCGGTGCGCACCTTCGCAATATGGCGTTCTACAACTACGCGCTGCGGATGCTGCGCCGCGTGCAGGACGCCGACAAGGCCGGCCGCCCGTTCATGACCACCGAGCACGCCGTGCACCGGCTCACCGGTGAGGTCGCCGACTGGTTCGGCCTGGAGGCCGGCACGCTGCGTCAGGGTGAGCGCGCCGACTTCGTGGTGATCGACCCCGCCGGCCTCGACGCCGGACTCGAGGCGTACCACGAGGATTCGGTCGAGTTCTACGGTGGCCTGAGCCGCATGGTCAACCGCAGCGACGCCGCCGTGGTGGCGACCGGTGTGGGTGGTCAGGTGGTGTTCCGCGACGGTGAATTCGTCGAGGGCTACGGCGACACGGTGAAGTCCGGCCACTACCTGCCCGCGCGTGGCGCGAAACTGCCGGTGGCGCAAGCGGTCTGACATGGCCAGAACCCAACAGCAACGCCGCGAAGAGACGCGGGCCCGCCTTCTCGACGCCGCGATCGCCACCATCGTCGAGGTCGGCTATGCCCGCGCCTCGGCGGCGGTGATCGCGCGTCGGGCCGAGGTCTCCGACGGCGCGCTGTTCAAGCATTTCGCCACCATGGGTGACTTCATGGCCGCCACGGCGCTGGAGGTCATGCGCCGTCAGCTGGAGCAGTTCAGCAAGCAGATCGCCGAAATCCCTTCGGACCGGCCGGCTCTGGAAGGCGCGTTGATCGCGCTGCGTGACATCAGCGGCAACGCGACCAATGCGGTGATGTACGAGCTGATGGTCGCGGCGCGCACCGACGAGAAGCTGCGGACGACGCTGCAGGGCGCCCTCGTCGAATACGGCCGCAACATCTACGAGACCGCGCAGGAGATGCCCGGCGCCGATCAGTTGCCGCCGGAACTGCTGATGCTGATCGTCGCCGTCATGGTCAACACCTTCGACGGCGCGGCGCTGATCCGCGCCGTGCTGCCGCAGCCCGAACTCGAGGATGGCCGCATCCAACTGCTGGCCACGATGCTGGGGAGTCTGGGCGTTCAGACCTGACGGGTCGGCGGCTCGGGATCGGGCACCCGCGCGCCTTCCAGCGCCACCGCGCGGGCCAGCTGGGCGTACCGCAATTCCAGGTCTTTGAAGCGCATGTACGCGCTGATCGTCGTGAACAGGAACGCGATGACGAGCGCGTACAACAAGAGGTCGGCGCCGCGGCCGATGCCGAGCCAGTGCGCCACCACCGTGGTGTCGTTGGGGCGCAGGATCGCGTAGATGGCGCCGAGCACGAAGAACACGTAGCCGACCTTCACCCACGCCCGCGACTGCGCGTTGCGCCGCGACGAGAACAGGTAGGCCAGCAGCAGGACCACCGCGCCGATCAGTAATGCCTTGGTCCAGATCATCGGCGCAACCTCCCGCGCAGCAGCCCGTCGACGACGATGTTGACGCCGTTGACCAGCGGCTGACCCTTCGACATCGAATAGTCGGTGTACAGGATCTGCACCGGCTGTTCGGCGATCCGCCACTGGTTCTCCACGATCAGCGCGACGAACTCGCTGGCGTGGCTCATGCCGTTCATGGTCAGGTTCAATCCGTCGGCGACGGTCTTGTTGAACACCCGCAGCCCGTTGTGCGCGTCGGTCAGGTGCAGCTGGCGGCTGGACCGGCTGAGTTTGGCGACGATCGGCAGCAGCAGCCGTTTGAGCATCGGCATGCGGTCGGGCGGCTGGTCGGCGAACCGCGTGCCGATGACGATGTCCAGGTCCTCGGCCTGCAGCCGGTCGAGCATCCGCACGACATCCTTGACCTGGTGCTGACCGTCGGCGTCGAACGTGGCGAAGAACTGTGCCCCGGGGCGGGATCGGGCGTATTCGACGCCGGTCTGGATGGCCGCGCCCTGCCCGAGGTTCACGGGGTGACGCACGACGTGGGCACCGGCGGCAAAGGCGCGGTCGCCGGTGTCGTCGCGGCCGCCGTCGTCGACGACGACGACGTTGGGGAAGACGGCGCGCACGTCGGCGACGACGTCGGCAATGACGCTCGCCTCGTTGTACGCGGGGATGACGATCCAGACGTCGCGGTAAAGGGACATGTTGCTGCCGAAACTACACGCTCAGGGACGCCGGATCGCGCCGAGCGCGGCCAGGTGGACGACGATTCCGACCAGCGGTCCGCACATCAGCGCGACGATGGTCCGGGTCTGGAGGTCCAGCGGCAGCAGCAACAACAGTGCCGCGGCCACCGTGGCGCTCACCCAGCCCACCGCGTAGGCGCGGTGCAGCGCGGCGGCGACGGTGGCGGCCCCGGTCAGGGTCAGAAAGGCGATGGCGACGGCGCCGGCTGTCAACCAGGCCAGCAGCGCGCCGCTCGCGGCGTACTCGGGCCCGAACAGCGTGCGCAGCAGCCATGGCCCGAGCAGCCCGGCGGCCACCACCGCCAGCGCGCCCAGCCCGGCGAGGACGAGGGTCGGCGTGAGCAGGGCCCGCAGCCTGCGGTTGTCGACGAAATGCGCGATCAGGTTGCCCTGCATGGCGGTCAGCGGAACCAGCAGCGGGGCGCGGGTCAGCGTCACCGCCAGGATGATGACGCCGCCGGTGGCACCCAGGTCCCGGGACGTGGCCTGCAGCAGCACGGGGAAGCCCATCACCAGCACGGCGCTGGCGCCCGCGGCGGCGATCGAGTGCGCCGAGCCCGTCAGGAACGTCCGCGGAGTGCCGGGTGTGTGGATGGCGGCCGCGGACCGGGCCACGTGGGAGGCCAGCAGCAGGATCAGCCACGACATCGACCCGGCAACGGTGGCCCACAGATAGCCGTCCAGCCCCCAGCCCAGGACGAACGCGGCGACCGCGACGGCGACCCGGATACCGGCGTCGGTGACCATGAGCGTGCCGTACTGGGTCCAGCCGTCCGCCCCGGCCAGCACGCCCAGGAGCGTGGCGTGCAAGCAGAAGCCGGCCAGGCCGACGCTCAGCAGCGTCACGCTCAGCGGGGTGGATTCGACGAACACGTGCGCCGCCCACAGCGGGGCGGTGCCGGCGATCAGCAGGCCCGCGGCGACGGCCACGAGCGCGGCCACCCGGAGGGGCTGCAGATGCGGCCCGGGTTGGGGCTCGGCCGCGCGGGCGACGCGGACCTCACGCGTGGCCTCCTGCAGCAGCCCGTTGGCCGCGCCGGTGAACAACCCGAAGGCGCCCCAGAAGACGCTGAACACCGAGAACCCGGCGGGGGCCAGATCGCGCGCGGCGAGGTAGAGGATCGCGTAGCCGCAGAGCGCGCTGAGCACCGTTGCGACGGCGACCCGCGCCACACCGCTGGGTTTCACTGTGCCGGTAGCTCCGTCGTGTAGAGCCAGGCGGTCCACAGTCCGCGCAGGGACTGGTCGGTGTAGTTGGCGGCCAGGCCGGTGAAGTCATCGGTCAGTGCGGTCGAGTGCCGGTACCGGGTGGTCCAATCACGTAGTAGCGCAAAGAAATTCGCGTCGCCGATGGTGCGCCGCAGGGCGTGCAGGGTCAGTGCGCCGCGCTTGTACACGCGGTCGTCGAACATGTCCTCGGGCCCGGGATCGGCCAACAGCAGGTTCTGCGGCAGGCCCCGGAGTTTCTGCAGATTGTGGGCGGCCAGCTGGTCGGCGGTGCGCCAGCCCGACTCCTCGGCCCACAGCCACTCCGCGTAACAGGCAAATCCTTCGTGCAGCCAGATGTCGCGCCAGCGTCGTACCGTCACCGAGTTGCCGAACCACTGGTGCGCCATCTCGTGCGCGATGAGCCGCTCGGCGCTGCGGCGGCCGTCGCAGTGGTTGGCGCCGAAGATCGAAATGCCTTGCGCCTCCAGCGGGATCTCCAGGTCGTCGTCGGTGACGACGACGGTGTAGCCGGTCGACAGCGGATACGGCCCGAACAGCCGGGTGAACAGCTGCATCATCTGCGGCTGGCGGCCGAAGTCGTATTCGAAGTTGCGGATCAGCCGCTGCGGCAGGGCGGCGGACATCGGCACCGGTGATTTGGACAGGCGCACCGACTCGTAGCGGCCGATCTGCAGGGTGATCAGGTAGGTCGACGTCGGCTCGGCGAGCTCGTACACCCACAAGGTCTGTGCCGCACGGGTTTTCCGGCTCACCAGCTCGCCGTTGGCGATGACCCGGTACGGGCTGTCGGTGCTGATCGCGATGCGGTAGCTCGCCTTGCTGCTCGGGTGGTCGTCGCACGGGAACCACGAGGCCGCGCCGTTCGGCTGCCCGGCGACCAGGGCCCCCTCCGTCAGCTCCTCGAAACCGACTGTGCCCCAGATGGATTTGATGGGGCGCGGGTTGCCGCCGTAGCGCACCGTCACCTTCATCGCGGCGCCGGCGGGCAGCTGGTCGGCCAGCGTGATGTGCAGCTTGCCGTTGACGGTGCGGAACTTGGCCGGGCGCCGGCCGTTGACCTCGACCTTGGCCACCGACAGGTCGTCGGACAGGTCCAGGGTGAACCAGTTCAGCGACGCCAGGGTGACCGCGGTGATGTGGGCGATGCCCGTCAGCCGGTTGCTCTCCACCTTGTATTCGAGGCTCAGCTCGTAGCGGGAGACGCGGAAACCGAAGTTGCCGTTGTTGGGCAGGTACGGATCGATCACCGGCGCAACGCTTTTGCGGTCCTTCTTGTTTGTTCGGGTCACGCGGCTTGCGCCTTATGTCGGTTGCCGGACTTGCGCTTCTTGCCGACCCACGGGGCAATCGGATTGCCCTGCCAGCGCGTCGAGGCCGGCACCGCGTCGCCGCGCATCACCAGCGAGGCCGGGCCGACCGTCGCACCCGCACCGATGCTGGCGGCGGGCAGTGCGACGCAGTGGGTACCGAGCGTCGCGCCCTCGTCCAGCACCACGGTGTCGAGCTGCATGATGCGGTCGTGGAACAGGTGGGTCTGCACCACGCAGCCCCGGTTCACCGTCGCGCCCCGGCCCAGCGTCACCAGGTCGGCCTCTGGCAACCAATAGGTTTCGCACCACACGCCGCGACCGATCGCGGCGCCGAGGGCCCGCAGCCACAGGTTCATCACCGGGGTGCCGCTGGCCGCGCGGGCGAACCACGGGCCGGCGACGGTCTCGACGAAGGTGTCGGACACCTCGTTGCGCCACACGAACGGCGACCACAGGGGGTGCTCGACGGCCCGGATGCGCCCGACCATCAACCATTTCGCGACCACGGCGATGGCACCGGCGATGGCGCCCGCGTTCAGCAGGACCAGGCCGGCGCCCAATGCCGCCCACACCCAGCCCAATTCGCCGGCGAGGGCCTGCAGGACGCCGAGGACGGCCACGCCGATGCCGAACGTCACCATCACCGGGACGATCCGCAGGGTCTCGACCGTCGACCGCATCACCTTCAGGCGCAGTGACGGGTGGAAGGTGCGCACCGCGTCGGCCTCGGTTGGCTGACGGCGCAACCGGATCGGCGGACTGCCCAGCCACGATGACCCGGCCTTGGCCTTGTGCGGCGTCGCCGACAGCACCGCGACCAGCCCGTCGTCGGGGACACGGCGCCCGGGCTGGGTGATGCCGGAGTTGCCGAGGAACGCGCGCCGGCCGACGGTCGCCTTGGCGACGTGAATCCAGCCGCCACCCAGTTCGTACGACGCCACCATGGTGTCGTCGGCCAAGAACGCGCCGTCGAGCACCTCGGTGAACTTCGGCGTCAGCAGGGCCGTCGAAATCTCGGTGTCCTTACCGACTTTCGCGCCGAGGATCCGCAGCCACCACGGCGTCAACAGACTGGCGTAGATGGGGAACAGGTAGTTGCGGGCGGCGTCCATCAGGCGCTCGGTGGCCCACAGCTGCCAGCCCACGCGGCTGCGCACGGGGTGGTAGCCCTCGGTCAGGCCGAGGGCCAACAGCCGCACCCCGATCACGGTCAGCGCGGCGTACACCGCCATGGCGACCACCGCGGCGACGGGCGTCCACAACGCGACCGGCAGGACCGCCTCCGGCAGCGAATGCGTATGGCGCACCGGCAGAATCAGCACCGCGAGTCCCGCCGCGAGGGCCAGGATCGGCAGTCCGCCGAGCAGCACCGACGTCACCCCGTACATCGCGACCCAGATGGGCGCGCGGCCCGGCCGCTCGTCGGGCCACGGGTGGTGGGCCTTGCCGGACTTCACCGCCGGCGAGCCCTTCCAGTACTGACCGGCCTTGACCTTGCCGATCACGCCGGAACCCGGTGCGACGTCGGCGTTCTTGCCGACCACCGCACCCGGCAGCAGCGTGGTGCGGGCACCGATGGTGGCGTCGTTGCCGATGCTGATGGGTCCGACATGGAACAGGTCGCCGTCGATCCAGTGCCCGGTGAGGTCGACCTCCGGCTCGACCGAGCAACGGTCGCCGAGGGTGAGCATGCCGGTGACCGGTGGTGTCGAGTGCAGGTCGACGCCGTCGCCGACCCGGTTGCCCAGTGCGCGGGCGTAGTACACCAACCAGGGTGCGCCGGCCTGGTTTTCGGCGCCGCTGGCCTCGCCGAGCCGTTCGGCGAGCCAGACCCGCAGGTGCTCGGATCCGCCGCGCTTGTAGGTGCCCGGTTCCAGGCCGGACAGCAGGGCGCGGGCGGCGAACACGGCGATACCCATGCGGCCGATCGGTGTGACGAACACGAGGAACCCGACGAGGGTCACCCACCAGTTCACGGTGTGGGCCCAGGGCAGCAGGTGCAGCGCCGCGGCGGCGTTGTTCAGGATGGCCAGCCAGACGACCCACTGCATGCCGGCGAGGGTCGCGAGCGGGATGGCGGCGGCGGTCTGGATCAGCTGTGTCGTCAGAGGAACCGGTGTGACGCTTCGGGTTTCGACCACCGGTGGTGGGTCGAGTTCGTCGAGATAGCCGGCCAGCGAGCCCAGGCGTGGGTGGTCGTAGAGGTCGGCGACGGTGACCTGCGGGTACTTCTCGCGCAGCAGCGACACGAGCTGCGCGGCGGACAGCGAGCCGCCGCCGAGCGCGAAGAAATCGGCTCCGGGTCCGTCGATCGGGGAGGCCAGTACGTCGCGCCACAGCCCGGCGAGCCAGCCCATGGTGCCGTCCAGGTCGGGGCTGTCGTCGCCCGCCCCGTCGACGGGCCACGGCAGCGCGTTGCGGTCGACTTTTCCTGATGTGCGCGTGGGCAATTCGTCGACCAGGACGAGGCGCGGCACCAGCGCGGCGGGCAGCGACTCGGCAAGTGTCTTGCGGGCCTTGGTGATATCGAATTCGGGGTCGGTGCTGGCGATGTAGCCGACGAGCAGGGGAGTGCCGGTGGCGGTCTTGCGCACCGCGGCCGCGCCGCCGCTGACACCCGGCAGGTTGACGAGTGCGGCGTCGACCTCGCCGAGTTCGATGCGCCGGCCGCCGACCTTGACCTGATCGTCGGCGCGACCCTGGAAGTAGAGACCGTCCGCCTCGAGCCGGACCAGGTCACCGCTGCGGTACGCGCGGCCCCAGCCGAGGGTCTCCATCGGCGCGTACTTCTCGGCGTCCTTCTCCGGGTCGAGGTAGCGGGCCAGGCCGACGCCGCCGATCACCAGCTCGCCGATTTCGCCGTAGCCAACCTGCAGACCGTCCTTGTCGACGACGGCCAGATCCCAGCCGGGCAGCGGCAGGCCGATGCTGACCGGGCCACCGCCGAGCGGCGCAAGGCAGGCGACGACCGTGGCTTCGGTCGGTCCGTAGGTGTTCCACACCTCGCGGCCCTCGACGGCCAGGCGCTCGGCGAGCTCGGGCGGGCAGGCCTCGCCGCCGAAGATCAGCAGGCGCACGGCCTCCAGCGCCTCGGCGGGCCACAGCGAGGCGAGCGTCGGCACCGTCGAGACGACGGTGATGTCGCGTGACACCAGCCAGGGGCCGAGGTCCATGCCGCTGCGCACCAGCGAGCGCGGGGCCGGGACGAGGCACGCGCCGTGGCGCCAGGCCAGCCACATCTCTTCGCAGGACGCGTCGAACGCCACAGACAGCCCGGCCAGCACGCGGTCGCCCGGGCCCAGCGGGTTGTCCTTCAGGAAGATTTCGGCCTCGGCGTCGACGAACGCGGCGGCGTTGCGGTGCGTCACCGCGACGCCCTTCGGGGTGCCGGTGGAGCCGGAGGTGAAGATGATCCATGCGTCATCGCGGGTCAGCGGGCGGCCGGCCTGCCAGCCCCGGGTCGAACCGGGACCGCGGACCAGACCGGCTTCGGTGATGATGCCGACCACCCCGGCCTCGCCGAAGACCAGCGCGGCGCGTTCCTCGGGATCGTCGGCGTCGACGGGGACGTATGCGGCGCCGGTCGCGAGGGTCGCCAGGATCGACACGTACAGCGCGTAGCTGCCCGACGGCATGCGGATGCCGATGCGGTCACCGCGGCCGATGCCGCGCGCGGCCAGCCAGGCGACGCTTTCCTCGACGTCGGCGATCAGCTCGGCGTAGGTGAGCTGGACGGTGCCGTCGTCGATGGCGGGTGCATCGGGATATTGGTCGGCCGTGGCGTAGAGGATGTCGATGAGGGTCCGGGCCTGCGGTGCGTTCGCCGAACGCACGTACTGCGGGGGGATCTCCTGATGCACGGGTACAAACTACTAAGGCTTGGCGAACGCTTCCTGGCGGCGGGCACGCCGTGGCGGCTTCGTTACCAGTTGTTGTAGCCGCCTTCAGGCCCGAGCATGCGTTCCAGCCGGGTCCGGTTGATGCGGGCCAGCTCGTTACGGACCACCTTGCGCTCGGTCTCGTGGTCGTTGTGCATGCGGTCGGCCATGTGGGTCAGCACTTCGTTGGCGCTCATGGCGCCGACGAACATCACGAAGTCGAAGCCGAAGTGGTCGCGGTAGGTCGCGGCGTGTGCGGTCAGGGTCGCCATCAGGTCGGGGTCGCGATCGCACACCGCGCACTGCTCGAACTGCGAGCGGGCGCTGCCGGGGCGGCGCCCGAGCTGCGGATAGGCCTGCAGGATCGCGTCCACCGAGGAATCGCCGAGCGCGAAGAGGAGGTCGTCGGCCCGCCGGAACAGGTGGTCGTGGTCTTCGTAGGCGCGTCCGTCGGCCAGGCTGCCGGCCAGCGGCACGCTGTAGCAGCATTCGTACAGTGCGTGCACCGCCCGCTGCTTCGGCATGGCGTTGAACGCGTCGAGACCGATTCCCTGATGCATCAACACAAGGACATCATCGAATCTGCAGGGTACGAGCAGATTTCCTCGTGTTACAGCGGGGCAAATTCATTTATCTGGGGTATGGCGTGCACCATACGTATCCGATAGAATCGAACGTATGTTCGAGATTCTGTCGGTAGATTCCAAGGCCGATGAGGCGGCGTTGTCGGGTCGCATGGCGGAGCTCGAACGGGTCAAGGCGCGTGCGGCGGCCCAGCAGGCCCGGATTGCGGCCGAACTGGAGGCGCGGCGGGTGGCGGCGGCCGCGGCGGGTGGGCCGCGGGTGTCGCGGGCCGCGCTGGGTTCGGAGATCGGGTTGGCGCGGCGCGAGTCGCCGCATCGGGGTGAGCGGTTGATGGCGATGGCCCGCATCCTGGTCGCGGACATGCCGTGCACGCTGGCCGCGTTGGAGTCGGGTGTGCTCTCCGAGCACCGGGCCGAGCTGATCACCAAAGAGGCCGAGTGCCTGTCGGTGTTGGATCGCCGGCTGCTGGATGCCGAATTGTGCTCGGACCCTGCCACCCTCGATGGTAAGGGTGATGCCGAGATCACCGCCGAGGCCAAGCGGATCGCCTACCGGCTCGATCAGGAGGCGATCGTGCAGCGGGTGCGCCGCGCGCCGGCCGGGCGTCATGTCCGGTTCCGGCCTGCTGGTGACGGCATGGCCACCGTGAGCGTGCGGCTGCCGGCTGCCGAAGGCCGCGCCATGCATACCGCGCTGTCCGATGAGGCGGCGAGCACGCTGGCCTCGACACTGCCGGGCACGACGGTACCGGCCGGGTTGGGCCGCACCCACGACCAGATCATGGCCGACGTGATGGTGCAGCGGGTCACGGGCCGCAACCCGGTGCAGTCGCCGGTGCCGGTGACGGCGAACCTGGTGCTCTCGGATGAGACCCTGCTCGGCGGTGGCTCAGAACCGGCGCATCTGGAGGGGTACGGGCCGATCCCGGCCGAAATAGCGCGGGATCTCGTCGTGGTCGGCGCGCTCGATGCGCAGGGCGCGGCCGCGGTGCGGCGCCTGTACGCCCAGCCGGGCACCAACAAGCTGGTGGCGATGGAGTCGAAATCCCGGGCGTTCCCGAAAGCCCTGGCCCGGTTCATCGCGTTGCGGGATCAGATCTGCCGGACCCCGTACTGCAACGCCAGGATTCGGCACACCGACCACATCCGGCCGCACGCGCAGCATGGCCCGACCAGCGTGCACAACGGTCAAGGCCAATGTGCGCACTGCAACTACGTCAAAGAAGAACCCGGCTGGCACGCGGCCACAACCTACGACCGGCACGGCCGCCACACCGTCACACTGACCACTCCGACCGGTGCGGTCTACACCTCCGCCGCGCCGCCGATGCCGACAGGACTGCAAATCCTGACCCGCAGGGTCCATCTCGCGATCATCGACGAGGGATCGCGCCCGCGGGTGATGCGCAGCTAGCCCACCTGTGTGGCGACTCACGGTTTCCGGCGGCGCTCGGCGGCGCATGATGAAGTCATGGACGGTGTGCTGTTCTTCGACGGCAAGTGCGGAATGTGTACCCGCGCCCGCAATCAGTTGCTGCGGATGAATCGCACCGGCCGGCTCCGCACCGAACCGCTGCAGAAGCCCGGCACCGCCGAACGACTCGGCGTGGCACCCGAACACCTGATGGAATCGGTGTGGTGGCTGGATTCCTCCGGCGAAGTGCTCGGCGGCGCCAAGGCGGCCAACGCTGCCGTGGCCGCGGCGATCGGCACCCGGTTGCCGTTGTGGGTTTATGGCATCCCGGGAATCGGCGCGCTCCAAGAGCGGATCTACCACTGGGTCGCGACCCACCGCTACCACTTCCGCGGCGTCACACCGTGGTGCGAATCCGCGCCGTCGGAATGTGTTTCAGCGTAGCTGCGCCATCGCGCGGTAACCCTCGACGGCGCTGGGGTAGCGGGGACGCCAGTCCGAAGCCTCGCGAAAACGCTTGTTGCTCACCCGAAGTGACCTCGTTATCGACGTGAGTCGGTCACCGAGCAGGAGTCCCAGCCGTCCTGGCCCGCTGATCCAGATGCGGCGCCCGACGGCGGCGGCGCAGGCCTCGGCGTACTCGCGCTTGGTGAGTGGCCGGTCGTCGACGACGTTGTAGGTGCCGCCGGGTGCCGTGAGTGCCGCGACGACGGCGTTCGCCGCATCCGCGACGTGGATCGACGACAGGTAGGTGCCGGGGCGCCCGGGGGAGAACCCGATGTGCCACTTGGCCATGTCGAGGATCTGTTCACTATGTGCCGCGTGCGGACCGTAGAAGACGCCGAACCGCAGGATCGTCGCCTGCCCGCCGGCGGCGGTGAACCGATGTGCGCTGGCTTCGGCGGCGTGGTTGCCGCGGGTGATCGGGTAATGGTCGACAGGCTGGTCTTCGTCGATCCAGTCGCTGCCGCCGTCGCGGTAGATCATCACCACGGATTCTTGAATCAGGTTGGGAACGCCCGCATCCCGCGCGGCATCGACGACGGTCGCGGACCCCTCCATACGTACCCGCTCGCATTCCGCCCAGGCGGATTTACGGATGAACGCCGTGGTCGACGGCAACGCCGACGCCAGATTGATCACCGCGTCGTGGTCGGCGAAAGCGTCGGCCAGCCCGCGACGGTCGAACAGCGACACCGAAACCGGCTCAGCGCCTTGGCTTCGCAACCAGGCGGCTTTCGCGTCGCCGCGAGCCAAGGCGGTGACGGCATGCCCCGCCGCGACCAGGGCGGGCACGGTGTGGACGCCGATGGCGCCCGTCCCTCCGGTGACGAAAACCCGCATCAGCTGAACGCCACCGGCAACGTCTGCGGTCCCCGAATGGCGGGTGTGTCGCGCCAGGTGACCTCTCCGCGGATAACGGGTTGGCGGGCAAGGACTTCACGCAACGCGACGATCAACTCCAGCTGGGCCAGCGCAGAACCAAGGCAGTAGTGCGCGCCGTATCCGAAGGCCACAGGAGCGGGCCCGGTGCGGCCCAATCGGAAGCGGTCGGGGTCGTCGAACACCGCCGGGTCGCGGTTGGCGGCCGCCACCACGACCACGACGCTGTCGCCGGCGGCGATATCGACGCCGGCGACCGTGTGGTTCTCGGTCGCCGTGCGCACCGTCGACTGCACCGGACCGTCGAGCCGCAGCAGCTCGGTGATCACCGCCCCGTCAACGGTGTCGACGTGTTCGTGCACCAGTCGAATCAGCCCGGCGCCAAGCAGATTCGCCGTGGTCTCGTGCCCGGCGACCGCGATCAGGATGGCGGTCACCACGACATCTTCGAGGGACAGCTCTGGATCGGTGGCGATGAAGCTGAGCAGGTCATCGCCGGGATGAGCCCGTCGATCGGCGGCGAGTGGCAGGAACTCCGCCATGAGTGCGGCGGCGGCGCCGAAGCCTTCGGCCACCTCCACGGGATCGGCCAAGGTGCCGAGCATGCGGATGATCGCCGGCGACAGCTCACGCAGCGACGCCGCGTGGGCCGGGTCGAGGTCGAGCCATTCACCCACCACGGCGATCGGCAGCGGCAGTGCGATCCGCGACATGAAATCGAACGGCTCACCGGTGGGCACCTGCGCGATGACCTCGGCGGCGATGGTCTCCACGCCCTCGGTCAGCCCGGATATCGTGCTGCGGGTGAACGCATCCCGGACCGCGCCGCGCAGCCGGTCGTGGTCGGCGCCGTCGGTGAAAAGCATCGACGCCTTGGTGAACTCCGGCGCCATCATGGTCATCGACGCGCGTGCCACCGGGTTGGCCAGCGGGTCGCTCGTCCAGCCGGACCCGCCGAGCACCTGCCGGGCCGCGTCGTAGCCGAGCACCAACCAACCCTGTGCGGCGTTGTCCCACACGACATCTCCGTCGCGCCGCCGGGCCTCGTAGAAGGGGTAGGGATCGGTGGCATCCCAGGGCAGCCGGGCCGCGCTGACGTCAGCGGTGCTCATGATCGTCCGTCCCGAACGGCAAGCCACGCTCGCGAACCCAGGCAACGTGCTGACGGCCCAACTCCGTGATCGGCTCTGCGACGCCGTCCATGTCGTCGACGGCGGCCCGAGCGTGGAAGGTCGCGTGCAAGGCGGTGAAGATGGCGTTCATCGACAGATTGAGGCGGGAGAAGAATACGAGATCGGGCGGCACTGTGATGTGCCGCATCAGGTGGTTAGCATCACGTACGTCTAGGAGGTTTGCGATCGCGCGCCGCGATGTCTCGTCTGTGTAGGTCACTGGTTGGGGCGCGAGAATCTCATAGATGATCCCCTGGTACCACCGATAAGCGTCTTCAGCGGTCAGCGCGGAATCGGTTGTGAAGAATCCACTTTCGACCATGACTGACCTCAGCTCGTATTTGCGCCCGTCGACCGCTGACCGCATCATGCGCACAATGCGACTACGCAAATCCTCGGATAACACCTTCACGCAGCCGAAGTCGACGAATCCGACCGTGCCGTCAAGGCCGAATCGGTAATTGCCCGGGTGTGGGTCGGCGTGGAACAGATTGCCGTGCCGGTACGCTCCGGCGATGAATCGGGTGATCACCTCGGCCCAGGTGTCCTTCAAGTTCTGATCGACGTCTTGCGCTGCCGCCCAGTCCAATCCGTTCAGATACGTCATGGTGAGGACACGGTCGCCGGATGCCTCGCGAACGACCTCGGGTACCCGGATGAACGGATGATCGCGGTACAGCTCATGGAACGCGGTGATGTGGTCGGCCTCGCGGCGGTAGTCGATCTCCTCGGAGATGCGCTCCGAAATCTCCGCGGCGACGGGGGCGATATCGGGCAGGATCGCGCCGCCGAACGTGCTCGCCGCCCCGGCCGCGAACCGGAACATCGTCGCCAGCAGTTCGGTGTTCGACAGATCATCGCGAATGGCCTGTGCCACACCGGGATACTGCACCTTCACCGCTACGTCGCGGCCGTCGTGCAAGACTGCCCGGTGGACCTGTCCGATGGACGCCGCGGCCATCGGTTCGTCGGAGAACGACGCGAAGACAGCGGAGATCGGGCGGCCCAGGTCGTCCTCGACGACGCGCCGGGCCAGGGCCGAGTCCATCGGCGGCGCATCGGCCTGCAGTCGGGTCAGCGCCCGCTGATATGGCGAGAGTTCGCCGGCGCCAATGGCATTGGCATCGACCATCGACACCAGCTGACCGGCCTTCATCAACACGCCCTTGGAGTGGCCGAGGAGTTCGGCGTACTGCTCGGCGGTGCGCTCGTGGAAACGTTCGACGGCGCCGGTGTTGCCGGCCTTCTCCCGCAGCGCCGCGACCATCCGTCCGCCGGCGGCGCGCGCGGTGAAGCCGGCGACCGGCATGGTGCGGCGGATGCGTCCGCGCGGCACATTCCCGGTCATTGCGCCTCCCAGCGTTGTATGGTGACCTAGTACGAAATATATGACCCTTCTTATATGCGGTCAATGGTGGGGAGTCAGCGGTGGAAACCTCGACGAAGGAACGGACCAAGGAACGGCTGGTCACCGAGGCCATGCGGCTGTTCGGTGAGCAGGGCTACAAAGCCACCAGCATCACGCAGATCGAGAAAGCGGCCGGCCTGGTGCCCGGTTGCGGCGCCCTCTACAACCACTTCAAGACCAAAGAGGCCGTGCTCGCGGCGGGGATCGACCGGCAACTCGACCGGCGCCGCGCGATGCACGACATCAGCGCGCTGTTCGCCGGGGAGGGGGAGCTCCGGACCGAGCTCACGCTGCTCGGCCGGTACGTGCTGAGTGTCCTGAACCAGGAAAGCCAGTTCCTGCAGGTGGCGGCCCGCACGCCGGCGGACCAGTCGGACCGCGTCAACGCCGCCTATGCCGCTCTCGTAGACGGCCTCTACAGCGAGCTGGCCGACTGGATCGGGGGTTGCGCGCCCGGCCTCGATCCGGCCGAGGCCCGGCGGATCGCCGTGGTCGGGGTCAACGCGCTGCTGGGCAAGCAGGCGACGCGCGTCGTCTTTCACGCCCCGGAGGTGGACATCCCCGATAACGAGTACATCGCGGACTGGACCGCGATGCTGGCCGGCCGCATCGAAGCGGCCCGCTAGTCGGGCAACGTGACCGGCGGGAAGTACTCGCCTTCCGGCGTCCGGTGCCACCACACGCGTTCGTGCCTCAGTTCGTGGGGAGTGGCGTAGCGGTAGCGGAAGATCCGCGCGCGGACGAACTTGGGCGGTGAACCGGGAAACGGGTTGTGCCGCAGCAGTTTCAGTGTCGCCGCGTCACCGCGCAGCAATCGCTCCAGCAAGCCGACGAACCACTGACGGCCGTAGGTTGGCGAGATCGCGGCGAACCACATCAGCCAGTCGAGCCGCAGATGGTAAGGCGCCCACTGCCGCGGCAGTCGGCCCACGGCGCCGGGCTTGCCCTTGAATTCGTATTCCTGCCAGACGGTTTCGTCGGTGATGTCGGGATCGGCGGTGCCTTCGATCACCACCTCCCGCCGGATGCGGCCGATCGAGCCGAAGGCGCCGTAGGTGTTCACCAGATGCAGTGGATCGAACGATGCGTTCATGCGCTGCCGCGGCGACAGCAGATTGCGAACCGGCCAGTAGCTCAGCACCACGACCAGGACGCTGAAGCCGATGACGAGCACCACGAACCACGTGGGCGGTGCGGCGGGCAGCGTCGAGCCGGGCGCCGGCCCGGCGATCGCACCGAACGCCAACACCATCGTCAACCAGTTCAGCCACGCGTAGTTGCCGGAGATCACCAGCCAGAGCTGCGTGACCACCACGATCGCGCCCGCGACAGTGGCGACGGGCTGCGGTGCGAACAATCCGAACGGAACCACCAGTTGCGTGACGTGGTTGACCGCAACCTCGACCCGGTGCAAGGGCTTGGGCAGGTGATGGAAGAACCAGCTCAGCGGGCCCGGCATCGGCTGGGTCTCGTGGTGGTAGTAGAGGCACGTCAGATCGCGCCAGCACCGGTCACCGCGCAGCTTGATCAGCCCGGCACCGAACTCGGTGCGGAAGACGAGCCACCGCGCCAGCCAGA
This sequence comes from Mycobacterium sp. UNC410CL29Cvi84, assembly GCF_000686745.1. NCBI lineage: Bacteria > Bacillati > Actinomycetota > Actinomycetes > Mycobacteriales > Mycobacteriaceae > Mycobacterium > Mycobacterium sp. UNC410CL29Cvi84. The sequence goes on along the minus strand of NZ_JMLM01000003.1, from coordinate 68,403 downwards.
TCACCAGGACCGGTGGCGCCACGGAGTCGTTGCCGAGGAACACCGCGAGGAAGCCGGCCTCCAGGAGCAGCGACTCCCAGCCGAAGGCGTACCACCGCTGCCCGACGTTGACGATCGACAGATACAGCACCCACAGCAGCAGCCACAGGAACATCGCCGCCCACAGCGGCACGACGTCGCCGGCGCCCGCGACCAGCGCGGTACTGAGTGCGGCACCCGACCAGGCGACGGTTGCGAAGAACCTGTCGGAGTAATGCCAGTGAAAGATGCTGGGCGCCTGCCGGAACGACACCGCCGACAGATATCGCGGAATGGGCAACATGCCCTGTGCGCCGAGTAGAGCGCGGAATTGCCTTGCGGCGCAGAGGAAAGCAATCAGATAGACGCCGGCGATGCCACGCTCCAGCACCAGCCGGCTGAACCAGTATTCGGGTGCTGTGAACCAATCCATCGCCGATTCCTGACCCGCCGCTGCTTTCCAGGGTACGGCGGGTCAGGCTCGGTGAAGACGAAAGACTAGTGCTCTTGCTCTTCGAACCGGGCGATCGAGCGGGCCAGCTCTTCTTCGGCCTCTTTGCGGCCGACCCAGTCGGCGGCCTTGACGAACTTGCCCGGCTCCAGGTCCTTGTAGTGGACGAAGAAATGCTTGATGGCGTCCAGCTCGAACTCCGAGATGTCGCTCAGGTCCTGGACGTTGTCCCAGCGCGGGTCACCGGCGGGCACGCACAGCAGCTTGTCGTCGCCGCCGGCCTCGTCGGTCATCTTGAACATGGCGACCGGGCGGGCGTCGACGATGCAGCCCGGGAAGACCGACTCGGTCAGCAGCACCAGAGCGTCCAGCGGGTCGCCGTCCTCGCCGAGGGTGTTCTCGAAGAACCCGTAATCGGTGGGGTAACCCATGGGGGTGAAGAGGTAGCGGTCGAGCTTCACTCGCCCGGTTTCGTGGTCCACTTCGTACTTGTTCCGCGAACCCTTGGGGATCTCGATGACGACTTCGTGCTCCACCGGGAGACTCCTTAGCTCTGTGCTGATAACGGGCTACACCTTAGACGAGCGATACCCTGCTGAGTGACCCGTACGAGTTCAGGAGCAACATGCGGCCCACCCGGTGGCGCCGATCGACCCACTTGGTGATCGGTGTGGCAGTTCTCGTGCTGGTTGCCGCGCTGGTGGCGGCCGCCGCAGTGATGACGCGGCACGACGCCGTCCCGGCGGCAGGGGCGACGGCCAAGCCGCAACCCGCGCTCGTCTCGCCCCGACCTGCGGTGCAACCGGTCTCCGACGCCGCCCCGCAGGTGGTGCCCGCGCAGCTCGCCGCCGTGCTGGCGCCGCTGGCCGCCAACCCGAATCTCGGCATGCTCGGTGGCCGGATCACCGATGCCATCACCGGGACAGAGCTGTGGGCGCAGGGCGCGAACATCCCGCTGCAGCCGGCATCCACCAACAAGACCCTCACGGCGGCCGCGGCCCTGCTGACCCTCGACCGTAACGCCCGGCTGACCACCACGGTCGTGTCCGGCGACAGCCCGGGCGTCGTGGTGCTCAAGGGCGGCGGCGACCCGACACTGTCGGCGGCGCCGCCGGGCACCGACACCTGGTACGGCGATGCGGCCCGGATTTCCGACCTGGCCGACCAGATCCGGAAGGCCGGCGTCACACCTCGCGCCATTCAGGTCGACACCAGCCTCTACTCCGGCCCGAGCATGGCGCCCGGCTGGGACGTCGCCGACATCGAGGGCGGCGACTGGGCCCCGATCCAATCGGTCATGGTCGACGCCGGTCGCGTCCAGCCCACCACGGTCGAGTCCAAGCGCTCGACGACACCGGCCCTCGATGCCGGCCGCGCACTGGCGGCGGCCCTGCGGGTCGACCCGGCCAACGTGACGCTCCGCACCACACCCGCCGGCGGTCAGCAGCTCGCCGCGGTGCAGTCCCCGCCGCTGATCGAGCGCCTACGCGAGATGATGGGCGCCTCCGACAACGTGATGGCCGAGTCGATCGGCCGGGAGGTCGCCGCCGCGGTGAACCAGCCGCAGAGTTTCGACGGCGGAGTCCGCGCCGTTCTCGGGCAGCTGGCGAAGGCGGGACTGACCACCTCGGGCGCGACGCTGTTCGACGCCAGCGGTCTGTCGGTCAACGATCGCCTCACCGCGACGGTCCTGGACGACGTCGTCAACGCCGCCGCGGGCACCAGCGAGCCCCGCCTGCGTCCGCTGCTCGACGTCCTGCCGATCGCCGGCGGCAGCGGCACGTTGTGGAACCGCTACGCGGACACCTCGTCGGCCGGATACCTGCGCGCCAAGACCGGTTCGCTGACCGGTACCAACGCCCTGGCGGGCATCGTCACCGACCAGAGCGGACGGGTCCTGACCTTCGCGCTCATCTCGAACAACGCCGGTCCGGAGGGACGCACCGCGCTGGACGCCCTCGCCGCGGCGTTCCGGTCCTGCGGGTGCGGCACGTGAGCCGGACGCCGACCGTCGGCCGCGCCGTCGACTGGGGCTTCGCCGCCACGGTCGGGGCAAAGCTGACCCGCCCGGAACCGGAGACCACCGACTACACCCGCAACCAGGTGCGCGCGCAGCTCGCCGATTCGGCGCGGCGGGCCGAGCTCCCGGTGCGGGAGGTGACGCTGCTCAACGAGGGCGCCGAAGTGCCCGAAGCGCGCGTCGTCGATCGGCAGGATTGGGTGCGCGCCGCGACCGAGTCCATGCGGGTGATGACGGGCGGCGAAACCTCGAGCCCCACAGGCCTGGCCGCGAAGCTGGGCGGACGTATCACCGGCGCGCAGACGGGCGCGGTGCTGGCGTTCGTGTCGTCGGGCATCCTCGGGCAGTACGACCCGTTCGCCGCCAATGGTGGAGAGCTGCTGCTCGTCGCCCCGAATGTGCTTGCCGCCGAACGGCAATTGAAGGTCGATCCCACCGACTTCCGGCTCTGGGTGTGCCTGCACGAGGTGACCCACCGCGTGCAGTTCCGCGCCAACCCGTGGCTCACCGAACACATGTCACAGGCGCTCGCTGTGCTGACGGACGAATCCGGTCTGGATGCCGGTGACGTCATCGGCCGGCTCGCCGAGTACGTGCGGGCGCAGCGTGACGGCGACGCCGACGCGAATTCGCAAGGCATCCTTGGCATCATGCGCATCATGCAGTCCGACGAGCAGCAGCGCGCGCTGGATCAGCTGCTGGTACTGGGGACACTGCTGGAGGGGCACGCCGACCATGTGATGGACGCCGTCGGTCCGGCGGTGGTGCCGTCGGTCGCCACCATCCGTAGCCGGTTCGACGAGCGCCGGCACCGCAAACAGTCTCCGCTGCAACGGATCGTCCGCGCCCTGCTCGGCGTCGACGCCAAGATCGCCCAGTACACCCGCGGCAAGAAGTTCGTCGACGAGGTGGTGTCGACCGTCGGCATGAAGCGGTTCAACGCGGTCTGGACCGACGCTGAAACCCTGCCGCTGACAAACGAAATCGACGAGCCGCGGCGATGGATCGATCGAGTGCTCTGACCCCGCTGCGCGCGGCCGTCACCGCCTTCGCGCGTCGGCATCCGGCCGACCGGTGGTGCGTCGGGCTCTCCGGTGGCGCCGACTCGCTGGCACTGACCGCCCTCGCCGCCGCCCTCAAGCCGACCGTCGCGTTGATCGTCGACCACGGCCTGCAAACCGGATCGGCCGACGTGGCCGCCACTGCGGCGGCACAGGCCCGGCAGCTGGGTTGCGTTGACGCACAAGTGATCTCCGTTGACGTCGGCACCGACGGCGGGCCGGAAGCCGCGGCCCGCACCGCACGCTACGCCGCCCTGGACGCCGCCCGTGGTGAGGCGCCGGTGCTCCTCGCGCACACCCTCGACGACCAGGCCGAGACGGTGTTGCTCGGCCTGGGCCGCGGTTCGGGCCCGAGATCCATTGCCGGCATGCGGGTTTGGGACCCGCCGTGGGGACGGCCCCTGCTGGAGGTGCGGCGCGCCGACACCGAAGCCGTCTGCGCCGAGCTGGGACTCACGCCGTGGCAGGACCCGCACAACACCGATCCGCGCTACACCCGGGTCCGGCTGCGCACCGAGGTGCTGCCGCTGCTGGAGGATGTGCTGGCCGGTGGCGTCGCGCCGGCGCTGGCCCGCACGGCCGCGGCGCTGCGCGAGGACAACGACGCCCTCGATGCCCTGGCCGCCGAGCACCTGGCCGCCCTGTGCGAAAGCGAGGGCCTCACCGTCGCCGGCCTCGAGGACCTCCCCGCCGCGCTGCGGCGCCGGGTGATCCGCGGCTGGCTGCTGAGCGTCGGGGCCACCACGCTCACGGACGTCCAGCTGCGCGCCGTCGACGCGCTCGTGGCGGACTGGCACGGGCAGGGCGGCGCCGCCGTGAGCTCGCCGCTGCGGTACCAGCGATTGATCGTCACCCGCCGCGCGGGACTGCTCACAGTCGCCGCCCGGCCCGTGTGAGCGACCGCCGAATGGGACGGTCTTGGTACTCGGCGAGGCAACGTGGCACGCTGTTGCCGTGGAGCTGTATCCGGGTGACATCAAGTCGGTTCTCCTGTCTCAGGAGCAGGTTCAGGCGCGCATCGCCGAGATGGCCGCGCTCATCGCCGAGGACTACCGCGCCGACTCCGGCGACCAGGACCTCCTGCTGATCACCGTGCTCAAGGGCGCGGTCATGTTCGTCACCGACCTGGCCCGCGCGATCCCGCTGCCGACGCAGCTGGAGTTCATGGCGGTCAGCTCGTACGGGTCGTCGACCTCGTCGTCGGGCGTCGTGCGCATCCTCAAGGACCTCGACCGCGACATCAGCGGCCGCGACGTGCTGATCGTCGAAGACATCATCGACTCCGGCCTGACGCTGTCGTGGCTGCTGCGCAACCTGGCGACCCGCGGCCCGCGCACGCTGCGCGTGTGCACGCTGCTGCGCAAGCCCGACGCCATGCGCGCCGACATCGACGTCGCGCACATCGGGTTCGACATCCCGGACGAGTTCGTCGTCGGCTACGGCCTGGACTACGACGAGCGCTACCGCGACCTGCCGTACATCGGCACGCTCGATCCGAAGGTGTACGAACAGCGCTAGTGGGCGCAGAATCGCAGGCATGCCTACCGCGCTCCGGATCTGCCCCTTCTGTGAAGCCACCTGCGGCCTGACCCTCACCATCGACGACGGCCGTGTCACGGCCGCGCGTGGTGACCACGACGACGTCTTCAGCGCGGGCTTCATCTGCCCCAAGGGCGCGAGCTTCGGTGAGCTCGACAACGATCCCGACCGGCTGACCCGCCCGCTCGTCCGCCGTGACGGCGTGCTGACCGAGGCCACCTGGGACGAGGCCTACGCCGTCGTCGCCGAACGGCTCGGCGCCGTCATCGCCGCGCACGGTGGCGCGTCGGTCGGGGTGTACCTGGGCAACCCGAACGCGCACACGATCGCGGGCGCGCTGTATGCCCCGCTGATCCTCAAAGCCCTGGGCACCCGCCAGGTGTTCAGCGCCAGCACCCTCGACCAGATGCCCAAACACGTTGCGCTGGGCCTGATGTTCGGCAGCCCGGGCGCGTTCACGGTGCCGGACCTCGACCGCACCGACCACCTGGTGATCATCGGCGCGAATCCGCTGGTGTCCAACGGCAGCGTGACGACGGCCGCCGACTTCCCCGGCAAGCTGCGGGCGCTGAAGAAGCGCGGCGGCAAGCTCGTCGTGATCGACCCGGCGCGTACCCAGACCGCCAAGCTCGCCGACCGGCACCTGGCGCCGCGCCCCGGGACCGACGCCGCGCTGCTGCTGGCCGTCGTGCACGTGCTGTTCGACGAGGGCCTCGTCGATCTCGGTGCGAACGCCGAGTACGTCATCGGCGTCGAGCAGGTCCGGGCGCTGGCCGCCGACTTCGCGCCCGAAGCGGTCGAACAGGCCTGCGGGGTCGGTGCCGACGAGATCCGCGAATTGGCCCGCGAACTCGCGGCGGCGCCGACGGCGGCGGTGTACGGCCGGATCGGCACCTCCACAGTCGAATTCGGCACGATCGGCAGCTGGCTCGTCGACGTCATCAACATCCTCACCGGCAACCTGGACCGGCCCGGCGGGGTGATGTTCCCGCTGGGTGCGGCGGTCCCGGCGCCGCGGCCACCGAAGCCCGGCCGCGGGTTCCGGACGGGCCGGTGGGCCAGCCGGGTGTCCGGGTACCCCGAGGTGATGTCCGAGTTGCCGGCCACCGCGCTCGCCGAGGAGATCGATACCGCGGGCGACGGGCAGATCAAGGCGATGATCACCATCGCCGGGAATCCCGTGCTGTCCGCGCCGGACGGCGACCGGCTCGACAAGGCCTTGGACAGTGTCGAATTCATGCTGTCCGTCGACCCCTATCTCAACGAGACCACGCGGCATGCCGACGTCATCCTGCCCCCGCCCCCGCCCTCGCAGAGTCCCCATTTCGACGTCCTGCTGAACAACCTCGCGGTGCGCAACAACGTGCGCTACTCGCCGCCGGTGCTGCCGCTGGACGACCGGCCCGGCGAGGCCGAGATTCTGTCGCGTATCGCGTTGGTCCTGTCCGGCCTTGGGGCACAAGCGGATCCCGCACTGGTCGATGCGCAGGTGATCGCGATGACCTTGGCCAAGGAGACGCAAGACCCCGATTCGCCGGTCGCCGGACGCGACGTCGACGAACTGACCGCCAGGCTCCCCGCGGCCCCCGGCTACGAGCGCCGCCTCGACATGATGCTGCGGCTCGGGCCCTACGGTGACGCATTCGGCGCCAAGCCCGACGGCCTCACACTCGAGAAGCTCAAGGCCAATCCGCACGGTATCGATCTGGGCGCAATGCAGCCGAGAATCCCCGAGGTGCTCCGAACCCCCAGCGGCAGAATCGAACTCGCGCCGGAACCGATCGTGGCGGACGTGGTGCGGCTACACGAGGCGCTGAGCCGCTCGGCGGGCGGTTTCCTGCTGATCGGCCGCCGCCACCTGCGCTCCAACAACAGCTGGATGCACAACCTGCCCGCGCTCTCGGGTGGTTCCAACCGCTGCACCCTGCAGATTCACCCCGACGACGCCGCCGATCTCGGTCTCACCGACATCGCCATCATCAAGGGCCCGGGCGGCGAACTGCTCGCGCCGATCGAGGTGACCGACGTGATGCGGCGCGGCGTGGTGTCATTGCCGCACGGCTGGGGCCACAACCGCGGTGGCACCGGTCAGCAGCTCGCGAGCAGCCATCCCGGCGTCAACGTCAACCAGCTCAACGACGGCACCCACCTGGACCGGCTGTCGGGTACCGCGGTGCTCAACGGGATTCCGGTGGAAATCTCGGCGGCGGGTTAACCCAGCTCCCAGATCACCGTCACCGAGAAGCTGACGGTCTGCTGGCCGGGGGACAGCGGCACGGATTCGGCCATGGCCATCCGCGGCACCGGCATGGGCGTCGGGGTGGTGCCGCCGGTGGCCTCGGAGATCGAGACGACCTTGCCCAGGCTCAGCCCGGACAGCTGCGCGTACTGCTGGGCGCGGTCCTTGGCGTCGTTGAAGGCATGCGTGCGGGCATCTTTCACCAGCTGCGAGTCGTCGTCGATCGAGTAGGCGACGTTGCTGATCCGCGTGGCATTGCCGCCCGCGGTGACGATCTTCGCCAGCACCTGCGACGCGGTATCGAGCTTGCGGACCTTGATGTCGATGGTGTTGCTGGCCCGGTATCCGGTGATGACGGAGTCGCGGTAGTCGGGCTGCAGCTCGACCTGCTTGGTGGCGATGTCCTTCTTGTCGATACCGGCCCCGGTCAGTGCATCGATCACCGCCTGCTGGCGGCTGCTGGTCTGGTTCATGGCGGCGGTGACGTCGGGCGCGGTCGCCTCGATGGACGCGGTGACGTTCAGGGTGTCCGGCGTGCCCTGGACCTTGCCGTTGCCGACGACGGTGACCTGGCGGCTCTCCGGCTTGGCGTCGTCGGAACCACAACCGGCGACGCCGACAGCCGTGGCGATCGCTATTCCGGCAAGGGTCAGGGCGGCAGTACGTCGGGTCGCAAATGGCATGGTTTTCAGCGTACCGACGCGTCTTTGGTGTGCTCGGCGATCGCGTTGCCGACGGCTTCGCCGACCCGGCCGAACAGCTGGTCGCGCAGGCCTTTTGCCCATTCGTGCGAGGCGTGCGGCGCGGTGAGCTGACCCTTGAAATGCGGGATCACCTCACGGGCGAACAGTTCGTACGAGTGCATGGTGGCCGCCGGCGGCGCCCAGTCGTGGCCCAGCATCAGGAACGTGCCGAAGCCGCCGGAACGGTCCAGCATGTCCTGGATATAGCCGATGCAGTCGGCGGGCGTGCCGATACAGCAATTGCCTTTGGCCGCATAGTCTTCGACGAACTGCCGGGACGTCGGCGCCGGACCGGTCTGGCTGCCCAGCGGGACGAAGCCGGCCGCGCCGAAGTAATTCGAGAAGTCCTCCAGGCCGTAGGTGCAGTCCTCGATGGCCTGCTCCCGGGTGTCGGCCAGGTGCACGACGCCCAGCACCCGCCAGCTCCGCCGGTCCGGCTCGGGCCGGCCGGCCTTCTTGGCCTGGTCACGCACCAGGTCCCACGTCGTCTCGAGGGCGGCGTAGCCGCCCGGCACCGACATCGACAGCGACAGCAGCGACGTGCCCAGCTGCCCGGCCAGCCGTGGACCGGAGGGGGAAACCATTGCCGCCGTGGATATCTCGGGATACGGCCAGGTGTACGGCCGGATGTGCAGCGCCGCGTCGCGCAGCGTGAACCAGTCGGTCTCGCGGGAGATGCGCTCATCGGGTGCGGCGCGGAACAGGGCCAGGATGGCTTCGAGTGACTGTTGCATCATCGGCCGCTGGTTCACCGGGTCGATGCCCATCATGTAGGCGTCCGACGGCAGCGCGCCCGGACCGGTCCCGAACATCACCCGGCCGCGGGTCAGATGGTCGAGCAGCACCCAGCGGTCGGCGACCATCAGCGGATGGTGGTACGGCAGCGACACCACGCCGGTGCCGAACCGGATGTTCTTGGTGCGTTCGGCTGCCGTGGCGATGAAAACCTCGGGGCAGGCGATCAATTCGTAACCGCCGGAATGGTGTTCGCCGTACCAGACCTCGTCGTAGCCCAGCCGGTCCAGGCGGACGGTGCGCTCCAGGTCGTATTCCAGTGCCGTGGTGGGAGATTGGCCGACCGGGTGGAACGGTGTGATGAAAGCCCCGAAATCCAGTGGGCGAAGCGTCATTTCAGTCCTTCGATGAACTCGATGAGTACGGCATTGACCTCGTCGGGACGTTCCTGCTGCAGCCAGTGCCCGGCGCCGTCGATCATGACCTCGCGGTAGTCGCCGGCGACGACGTCCCGCACGCGGTCGCGTGGCGTGAAGGTCAGTACGGGGTCGGCGCTGCCGGCCACGAACAGCGTCGGCACCGTGATGGTCGGTGCGGGGGTGGTCTCCGTCAGCTCCCAGTTGCGGTCGAAGTTGCGGTACCAGTTCAGTGGTCCGGTGAAGCCGCTCTCGGTGAAAGCCGTGACATACGGCTCGAATTCGTCTTCGGTGAGCCAGTCGGGCAGCGGCGGCAGCGGGTGGTCGACGAGCGTGTCTGGTGGTGCCGCGAAGCCCTCCTCGGCGACCATCCGGCGCATCGAGCTGTACGGATCGCGGCCCAGGGCCGCGTCGGCCACGCCGGGTTCCTGGAAATACAGCATGTAGAAGTAGTTGTCGCCGACCCGCCGGCGCCAGATTTCGGTCGGCGGCGCCGACGCCCGCGGCACCGGCGGCACACTCAGCGTCGCGACGGCCGTCACCCGGTCCGGGTGCAACAGCGCGAAGTTGCACACCACCGGGGAGCCCCAGTCGTGCCCGACGACCACCGCGCGCTCGGCGCCGACGTCGTCGAGCAGGCCGGCCAGGTCCCCGGTGAGGTGGACGATGTCATAGTCCTCGATGGCCGGCGGGCGTGATGAGCCGCCGTAGCCGCGTTGGTCGGGTGCGAGCACGTGGTAGCCGGCCGCGGCGAGCGCGGGAATCTGATGCCGCCAGGAGTGTGCGAGTTCCGGGAACCCGTGCGCCAGCACCACGACGGGAGCGCCACGGTCACCCGCCTCCGTGACCTGCAACTGCACGCCATTGGTCTCGACTGACCGTTTGGTGGACGTCATCACCGTTTCACCAAAGCACAGGTTTCCCTCCGGGAACTGCCGATCGTTTGCATAGCGGTAACCTGTGAACTATCCCGCATCTGTGTATCGGAAGGACCTGGCCGACGAGTATTCGCCGGCCGAAATATGTCGATGAAGCGAAAAAACGTCATCCGCACCCTGACCGTCGTCGCGGTCGTGTTGCTGCTGGGTTGGTCTTTCTTCTATTTCAGTGATGACACGCGTGGTTATCACCAGGTCGACACGTCTGTGGCGGTCGCTCAGATCAACGCCGGGAACGTCACCGGCGCCCAGATCGACGATCGCGAACAGCAGGTCCGGCTGGACCTGAAGAGCGTCAGCGCCGACACCGACAACAGCAACAAGATCATCACGTCGTTCCCGACGGGCTACGCGGTGCCGCTGTTCGATGCGCTCAACGCGAAGAACGTCAAGACCAAGACCGTCGTGAACCAGGGCAGCATCCTCAGCTCGCTGCTGATCTACCTGCTGCCGCTGCTGCTGCTCGTCGGCCTGTTCTTCATGTTCTCCCGCATGCAGGGCGGCGGCCGCATGGGCTTCGGCTTCGGCAAGTCGCGCGCCAAGATGCTCGGCAAGGACATGCCGAAGACGACGTTCGCCGACGTCGCCGGTGTCGACGAGGCCGTCGAAGAGCTCTACGAGATCAAGGACTTCCTGCAGAACCCGAGCCGTTACCAGGCCCTCGGCGCCAAGATCCCCAAGGGCGTGCTGCTCTACGGCCCGCCCGGAACGGGTAAGACGCTGCTGGCGCGCGCCGTCGCCGGTGAGGCCGGGGTTCCGTTCTTCACGATTTCTGGCTCGGACTTCGTCGAGATGTTCGTCGGTGTCGGTGCCTCCCGCGTCCGCGACCTGTTCGAGCAGGCCAAGCAGAACAGCCCGTGCATCATCTTCGTCGACGAGATCGACGCTGTCGGCCGCCAGCGCGGCGCCGGCCTGGGCGGTGGCCACGACGAGCGCGAGCAGACGCTGAACCAGCTGCTGGTCGAGATGGACGGCTTCGGCGACCGCCAGGGCGTCATCCTGATCGCCGCCACCAACCGGCCCGACATCCTGGACCCGGCGCTGCTGCGTCCCGGCCGCTTCGACCGGCAGATCCCGGTCTCGGCGCCCGACCTGGCCGGCCGCAAGGCCGTGCTGCGGGTGCACTCGGCCGGCAAGCCCATCGCCCCCGACGCCGACCTCGACGGCCTGGCCAAGCGGACCGTCGGCATGTCCGGCGCCGACCTGGCCAACGTCATCAACGAGGCCGCGCTGCTGACCGCCCGCGAGAACGCCACCGTGATCACCGGTCCGGCGCTGGAGGAAGCCGTCGACCGCGTCGTCGGTGGTCCGCGCCGCAAGGGCCGCATCATCAGTGAGCTGGAAAAGAAGATCACCGCTTACCACGAGGCCGGGCACACGCTGGCCGGCTGGGCCATGCCGCACCTGGACCCGGTGTACAAGGTGACGATCCTGGCCCGCGGCCGCACCGGCGGGCACGCCGTCGCCGTCCCCGAGGACGACAAGGGTATGCAGACCCGCTCCGAACTCATCGCGCGCTTGGTCATGGCGATTGGCGGCCGCGCCGCCGAGGAGCTGATCTTCCGCGAGCCCACCACCGGCGCGGTGTCCGACATCGAGAACGCCACCAAGATCGCCCGCGCCATGGTCACGGAATTCGGCATGAGCGCGAGGTTGGGCGCGGTCCGGTACGGCACCGAACACGGTGACCCCTTCCTGGGCCGCACCATGGGCACGCAGGCCGACTACAGCCACGAGGTCGCGCAGCTCATCGATGACGAGGTCCGCAAGCTCATCGAGGCCGCCCACACCGAAGCCTGGGACGTGCTGACGCAGTACCGCGACCAGCTGGACACGCTGGCCGGCGAGCTGCTCGAGAAGGAGACGCTGCACCGCCCCGACCTGGAGCGCATCCTGGTCGACGTCGAGAAGCGGCCCCGCCTGACGATGTTCGACGACTTCGGTGGCCGGATCCCGTCGGAGAAGCCGCCCATCAAGACGCCGGGCGAGCTGGCCATCGAGCGCGGCGAGCCGTGGCCCCCGCCCGTCAAGGAGCCGGCATTCAAGGCGGCCATCGCCGCGGCCAGCCAGGCCGCCGCCGGATCCGGCGTGAACGGCACCAACGGCGCGCACGCCGCGCCGAACGGCCAGCCCCAGCACGGCCAGACCCAGCCGAACTACGGCGCACCCGCGGGCTGGCAGGCCCCGGGCTGGCCGCCGCAGCATGGCCAGGGCCACCACGGCCAGCAGGGCCAGTGGTACCCGCAGCCGGGCTGGGGACAACCCGGCCCGTCGCAGGGCTACCAGCCGTATCCGCAGCAGCCGGCACCGCCGCCTGCCAAGCCCAACGACGAGTAGGCGCATAGATGACGCGGTCGCAGATCCATTCGGCCAGGCTCACCCCGCCGAAGTTCGATCACGATCGAGCCGAAGCAGCAGTGCGTGAGCTGCTGCTCGCCGTGGGCGAGGACCCGGACCGGGACGGGCTCCGGGACACCCCCGGCCGCGTTGCCCGCGCCTTCGAAGAGATCTTCGGCGGGCTGTACACCGACCCCGACTCGGTGCTCGACACCACCTTCGACGAGGGCCACGACGAGCTCGTGCTGGTCAAGGACATCCCGATGTACTCGACGTGTGAGCACCACCTGGTGTCGTTCCACGGCGTCGCGCATGTCGGCTACATCCCGGGCGAGGACGGCCGGGTGACCGGGCTGTCCAAGATCGCCCGCCTGGTCGACCTGTACGCCAAGCGGCCCCAGGTGCAGGAACGGCTGACCGGCCAGATCGCCGACGCCCTGATGCGCAAGCTGAACCCGCAGGGCGCCATCGTGGTGATCGAGGCCGAGCACCTGTGCATGGCGATGCGCGGAGTCCGCAAGCCCGGCGCGGTGACCACCACCTCGGCGGTGCGCGGCCAGTTCAAGACCTGCGCGTCGTCGCGAGCCGAAGCGCTGGATCTGATCCTGCGGAAGTGAATCCCGTCGCTCCGCTCGCCCAGGCCGTGACACTTTCCACGCAGGTCATGGGCGTCGTCAACGTCACGGCCGACTCGTTCTCCGACGGTGGACGCTTCCTCGACCACGATCGCGCGATCGAGCACGGTCTGGCGCTGGCGGCCCAGGGAGCACAGATCATCGACGTCGGTGGGGAGTCCACCCGGCCCGGCGCCGCCCGGCTGGATCCCGAGGTCGAACGCGGCCGCATCCTTCCGGTGATCAGAGAGCTTGTCGCACAAGGCATCACGGTCAGCGTCGACACCATGCACGCCGACGTGGCCGAGGCCGCACTGGAATGCGGCGTGCACATCGTCAACGACGTTTCAGGTGGCCGGGCCGATCCGAACATGGCCCCGCTGCTGGCGGGCGCGCGGGTGCCGTGGGTGCTGATGCACTGGCGCGAGGTCGATGCCGAGCAGCCGCACCGGATCCCGGAGTACGCCGACGTCGTGGCCGATGTCCGGGCCGAACTCCTCACCGCGGTCGACGACGCGGTGGCGGCCGGCGTCGATCCGGGCAACCTGATCATCGATCCGGGTCTGGGCTTCGCCAAGTCGGCGCAGCACAACTGGGCGCTGCTGCGGGCGCTGCCCGAATTCGTGGCCACCGGCATCCCGGTGCTGGTCGGGGCGTCGCGCAAGCGGTTCCTCGGCACCCTGCTGGCCGATGCCGACGGCACGCCGCGCGCACCCGACGGCCGGGAGACGGCCACCGCGGTGATCTCGGCGCTGGCGGCGCAGCAGGGCGCGTGGGGAGTGCGGGTGCATGATGTGCAGGCGTCGGTTGATGCGGTGAAAGTGGTGGGGGCCTGGCATGGCTGATCGAATCGAACTGCGGGGCTTGACCGTTCGTGGCAACCACGGCGTCTTCGACCACGAGCGGCAGGACGGGCAGGACTTCATTGTCGACATCACGGTGTGGATCGACCTGGTCGCGGCCGCGATGAGCGACGAGTTGTCGGACACCCTGGACTACGGCGCGCTGGCGCAGCAGGCCGCCGACATCATCGCGGGGCCGCCGCGGAATCTGATCGAGACGGTGTCGGCCGAGATCGCCGACTCGGTGATGACCGACCAGCGCGTCCACGCCGTCGAGGTGGTGCTGCACAAGCCCAGTGCGCCGATCCCGTTGACGTTCAAGGACGTTGCGGTCGTGGCGCGCCGGTCGAGGCGGGGCGGTCGTGGCTAGCGTCGTTCTTTCCATCGGCTCCAACCTGGGCGACCGGCTCGCTCACCTGCAGTCGGTGGTCTCGGGGCTGCGCGGTGCGGTCCGGGCCGTCTCCCCGGTTTACGAGACGGCGGCCTGGGGCGGTGTCGAGCAGGGGCCGTTCCTCAACGCCGTGCTGCTGGCCGACGATCCCGGCCTCGACGGTCCCGGCTGGCTGCGGCGGGCCCACGAGTTCGAGAACGCGGCGGACCGGGTGCGCGAACAGCGTTGGGGCCCACGAACTCTCGATGTCGACATCGTCAGCTGCCACGACGGCGACGGCGAAGTGCGCTCTGACGATCCGGTCCTCACATTGCCGCATCCGCTGGCGCATCAGCGCGCTTTCGTGCTGGTGCCGTGGCTGGCCGCCGACCCCGCCGCCCAACTGCGAGGTGTTCCGGTCACCGAGCTGCTGGCCGCCATCGACGCCGGCGAGCGCGACGGCGTGCGCCGCACCGACCTGGCGCTGGTGCCCTGATGGGACCCACCCGGAAGCGGGACCTGGCGATCGGCACGGCGCTGGCCACGGTCGTCGCGTACCTGCTGGTGATCGTGGTGTACCGCTGGTTCCCACCGATCACGGTGTGGACGGGCTTGTCGCTGTTGGTTTTTGCCGCCGTGGAGGCGGGCTGGGCGTTCTTCCTGCGGGCCAAGATCCGCGACGGTGCCATCGGGGTGGGGGCCGGCCGGATCCATCCGCTGGCGGTCGCGCGGTCGGTGGTGGTGGCCAAGGCGTCGGCCTGGGTCGGTGCGCTGGCCCTCGGCTGGTGGCTCGGCGTGCTCGGTTACGTGCTCCCGCGGCGCGGTGTACTGCGGGTGGCCGCGGCCGATTTCCCGGGTGTGACGGTCGCCGCGGTGAGTGCGCTGGCCCTGGTGGTGGCGAGTCTGTGGTTGCAGCATTGCTGCCGCGCACCGCTGGACCCGCCGGAGAAGTCCGACGGCGCAACCGAATAGGTAACGATCCGTCCGGACGGGGTGTCGGTCGACCTGCGATGGGAAGGCAAAACGGTACAGTCAGCCCATGATCGATCCGACCCGGGCTGCGCGCGGCAGGCGTGCGAACCGCAGGCCGGGTTGGTTGCTGCTGACGGCGTTGCTGGTGCTCGCGATCATCGCCAGTTCCGCGCTGGTGTTCACCGATCAGGTCGAGTTGCTGAAACTCGCCGTGGTCATTGCCCTGTGGGCCGCGGTGGCGGCGGCGTTCGCCTCGTTCATCTACCGGCGCCAGGCCGATCTGGACCAGGCCCGGGCCCGCGACCTCAAGCTCGTGTACGACCTGCAGCTGGACCGCGAGATCGCGGCGCGTCGCGAATACGAACTGTCGCTGGAATCGCATCTGCGCCGTGAGCTGGCCTCCGAACTGCGCGCCCAGTCGGCCGACGAGGTCGCGGCGCTGCGTGCGGAGCTGGCCGCGCTGCGCGCCAACCTCGAGTTCTACTTCGACACCGATCTGGCCCACCGCCCGGCGCTCGAGACCGACCGCAGCGGGCAGTCCGCGCCGGTCGGCCGCGTCGTCGCCAGCCGGATCGACACCGAGGACCGGCCGGACCTGATGTCGGAGCCGAACACCGAAGAGAGCCCCATCATCGACGTGGCGGCCGAGCCGCACGTACCGCCGGATCCCTGGGCACCGCCGCCCCCGCCGCCGCAGCCGCCGTTCGGTGGCGCGCACCGTCTGCCCCCGCAGCCGGCGCCGTCCGACTGGCAGCCCACCCCGGCCGAGGGCCAGTGGATTCCGGCCGGTCAGCCCGGCAGCAACTGGGCCCCGGTGACGCCGGAACCGACGCCGCCTCCGCCGCCGGTCCAGGACCGTGGTCCCGAGCCGACCATGACCCTGCCGGTCGTCCCGCCCGCTCCCGAGCCGACCCCCGAACCGCCGCGCCGCGGCCGCCACGGGGCCCCCGTCGAGCCGCCCGCGACAGAGACCCCTGTCACATCCGGTCGTCGGCGCCGCGCCGAACCGGACGACGAACCCGCAGGTCAGCACGTTGGCGGGCAACCGGCGGCGGAATTGCTGGCGCGGCTGCAGGCCAACACCAGCGGCGGCGGCCGTCGACGTCGCCGCGAGGACTGAGCTACGCTCTGCGGTGACCGTCCGGTACCTGCCGAGCAGGACTGGAACGAGGAGAAACCACCAATTGTGAGGTCGCTGCAATGAAGCAGCTCGACGGACTGCGTCCGGCCCGGCTCACTGTCGGAATCATTTCCGCAGGGCGGGTCGGCAGTGCGCTGGGTGTGGCGCTCGAGCGCGCCGACCACGTCGTCGTCGCGTGTAGCGCGATCTCCCACGCGTCGCGCGGCCGTGCCGAGCGCCGGCTGCCCGACACCCAGGTATTGCCCGCGCACGACGTCGCCGCCAAAGCCGAACTTCTGCTGCTGGCCGTGCCCGACGCCGAGCTGACGTCCGTCGTCGCCGGCCTGGCGGCCACCGGTTCGGTCCGGCCCGGGACCATCGTCGTGCACACCTCGGGCGCCAACGGCATCGCCGTGCTGGCCCCGCTGACCGAGCAGGGCTGTATCCCGCTGGCCATCCACCCGGCCATGACGTTCACCGGCGCGGACGAAGACATCACCCGGCTGTCGGAGACCTGTTTCGGCATCACCGCGGCCGACGACATCGGCTACGCCATCGCCCAATCCCTTGTTCTCGAAATCGGCGGCGAACCGTTCCGGGTTCGCGAAGACGCCCGCACGCTCTATCACGCGGCCCTGGCGCACGCCGGCAATCACGTCATCACCGTCGTCCTCGACGCCGTCGAAGCCCTGCGCGATGCGCTGGCCGGGCAGGAACTGCTGGGACAGGAACTCGTCACGGGCGACCCCGCCGGCATCGCCGAGCGCATCCTCGCGCCGCTGGCGCGGGCTTCCCTGGAGAACGCGCTGCAGCGCGGGCAGAGTGCGCTGACGGGCCCGGTGGCCCGGGGTGACGGCGCCGCTGTCGCGGCCCACCTGCGCGCCATGGAAGAAGTGAATCCCGAACTGGCGCAGGCATATCGGGCCATGTCGCTGCGCACCGCACAACGTGCCCACGCACCCGAAGAGGTTTTCGCCGTGTTGAACGACTCAGGGAGAGCGCAGTGACCGATCGCAGGCCGCCGAAGTTCACCGCCGGCGAGCTGAACCTCTACACCAATCCGACCGACGTGTCGGATGTGTCGCGGGTGCTGCGCGCGACAGGGCGCCGCGTGATGCTCGTGCCGACCATGGGCGCGCTGCACGAGGGTCACCTGGAGCTGGTGCGTTCGGCCAAGAAGGTGCCCGGCGCCGTCGTGGTGGTATCGATCTTCGTCAACCCCTTGCAGTTCGGCGCGGGTGAGGACCTGGACGCCTACCCGCGGACGCTGGACTCCGACGTCGAGCTGCTGCGGGGCGAGGACGTCGACATCGTCTTCGCGCCCAGCGCTGCCGCGATGTACCCCAACGGCCAGCGCACCACCGTCGTCCCGGGCCCGCTGGGTGCCGAGCTGGAGGGCGGCTCGCGGCCGACGCACTTCGCCGGGATGCTGACGGTGGTGCTCAAGCTGCTGAACATCGTGCGACCCGATCGCGCGTTCTTCGGCGAAAAGGATTACCAGCAGCTGGTTCTGGTGCGCCAGATGGTCGACGACCTCGACCTCGAAGTGCGCATCCAGGCGGTGCCGATCGTGCGCGAGTCCGACGGACTGGCCATGTCGTCGCGCAACCGCTACCTCGATGCTGAACAGCGCGAACAGGCCGGGGCATTGTCCGCGGCGCTGCTCGCCGGCAAGTACTCCGCGTCGCACGGCGCGGCCGCCGCACTCGATGCGGCCCGGGCGGTCCTCGATGAGGTACCCGCCATCGACGTCGACTATCTGGAGGTCCGGGACCCATGGCTGGGTCCGGCACCGGCTTCGGGCCCGGCCCGCTTGCTGGTGGTGGGCCGGCTCGGCACGACCAGATTGTTGGACAACATCGCCATCGATATCGGTGCATCCGCAGGGATCGACGGTCACCCCAATGTGGGGTCTGCCATCGGCAATGACGGTAGCCACGAATTACCTTGGAGGAATTGATGTTTCGCACCATGCTGAAGTCCAAGATTCACCGGGCCACGGTGACGCAGGCGGACCTGCACTACGTGGGTTCGGTGACCATCGACGCCGACCTGATGGACGCCGCCGACATCCTCGAGGGCGAGCAGGTCACCATCGTCGACATCGACAACGGCAACCGGCTGGTCACCTACGCCATCACCGGTGAGCGCGGTACCGGCATCATCGGGATCAACGGCGCCGCAGCGCATCTCATCCACCCGGGTGACCTGGTGATCCTCATCGCCTACGCCACCATGGACGACGCCGAGGCCCGCACCTACCAGCCGAACGTCATCTTCGTGGACGCGCAGAACCGGCAGATCGACTTCTCGCACGACGCCGCGCACGTCCCGGACGGTGTCGACGGCCTGCTGTCGCCGCGGTAACGCCGGTGCTGCTGGCAATCGATGTCCGCAACACCCACACCATCGTCGGGTTGATCTCCGGCTCCGGAGATCACGCAAAAGTGGTGCAGAACTGGCGGATTCGGACCGAGTCGGAGGTGACGGCCGACGAGCTCGCGCTGACCATCGACGGCTTGATCGGTGACGACGCCGAAAACCTGCTCGGGGCAACGGGTTTGTCGACGGTGCCGTCGGTGCTGCACGAAATCCGGGTGATGCTGGACCAGTACTGGCCGAAGGTGCCGCACGTGCTGATCGAGCCGGGGGTGCGCACCGGCATCCCGCTGCTGGTGGACAACCCGAAAGAGGTCGGGGCCGACCGCATCGTCAACTGCCTTGCGGCGTACCACAAGTACGGCACCGCGGCCATCGTCGTCGACTTCGGGTCGTCGATCTGCGTCGACGTCGTCTCGGCCAAGGGTGAGTTCCTCGGCGGTGCCATCGCGCCCGGTGTCCAGGTGTCCTCGGACGCCGCGGCGGCGCGGTCGGCGGCGCTGCGCCGCGTCGAATTGACCCGGCCGCGATCGGTGATCGGCAAGAACACCGTCGAGTGCATGCAGGCCGGTGCGGTGTTCGGTTTCGCCGCTCTGGTGGACGGTCTGGTGAACCGGGTACGTGACGACGTCGACGGCTTCGACGGCCACAACGTCACGGTCGTCGCCACCGGGCACACCGCGCAGCTGGTGCTGCCCGATCTGCGGACCGTGCAGCACTACGACAAGAACCTCACCCTCGACGGCCTCCGACTGGTCTTCGAGCGCAACCAGC
Organism: Mycobacterium sp. UNC410CL29Cvi84; assembly: GCF_000686745.1. NCBI lineage: Bacteria > Bacillati > Actinomycetota > Actinomycetes > Mycobacteriales > Mycobacteriaceae > Mycobacterium > Mycobacterium sp. UNC410CL29Cvi84. The sequence continues at coordinate 48,835 of NZ_JMLM01000003.1, read as the reverse complement.
GCAACGCCCGCCGCGGCTAGAAGAACGTCCGGACCAACTCGACCACCCGGTGGTCGGCGTCGAGCACCGGGATCAGTTGCCACTTGTCGAACACCGTGCAGGGGTGTGAGATGCCGAATTCCAGCCAGTCGCCGACGGCCAGGTCCTGGTCGGCCGGTGCCAGCCGCAGGTAGGCGTGCTGGTCGTTGAGCTTCTCGACGCGGCTGTCGGGCCGTCCGTAGGGCACGGGCAGGTCCTGGTCGAACGACACGTCCCGGCGGCCCATGCCCACGATGGCGAGGTCGGGTTCGGGCCGCGACAGCACCTGCGCCCACACGCTGAGCGCGGGCTCCAGGTGGGCGTCGTCGGTACGGCCCAGCGGTGTCGTGCGGGCGTACAGACCGTCGTCGTGCGTCAGGTAGCAGCCGCTGCGCAGGACGGTGTGCACCGTCATGCCCTCGGGCCAGCCGGTCAGGATGTCGGCGACCAGGTCGAAGTACGTGCTGCCGCCGGCCGTCACCAAGATCTCGTCGGTCTCGAACAGCGGGTGCAACCGGATGACGGTGTCCCGCATCGACTGCAGGTAGCCCGTGACGGCAGCCACCGCGGCGTCGCCGACCTCATGGCCCGTCGCCGCCTCGTATCCGGCGACGCCGACGAGCCGCAGCCGGTCCGAGTCCACCACCGCGCGCGCCACGGCGTCGGCGGTCTCGGCGTCGCGGCAGCCGGTGCGGCCGCCCGGCTGACCGACCTCGACGCAGACGTCCACCTGGCGGCGACGGCCGGTGAGCGCGGACGTCATGAGCTGCACGCCGCGCACCGAGTCGACCCAGCACGTCAGCTCGAAGTCGGGGTTGGCGTCCAGTTCGGCGGCCAGCCACCGCAGCCCGGTGACGTCGACGAGCTCGTTGGCCAGGATGATCCGGCGCACCCCGAACGCGCGGAACACCCGGACCTGGCTGATGGTGGCGGCCGTGACGGCCACCGCACCCGCGCCGAGCTGGCGGGCCAGCAGCTGCGGTGACATGTGGGTCTTGCCGTGCGGCGCGAGCTGTACGCCCCGGCGGCGGCACCAGCGCGCCATGGTGACCATGTTGTGCACCAGGGGCTGCGTACGCAGCGTGCACACCGGCGATACCGCGCCGTCGGCGAACAGACTGGGGCGTCGACGGCACACCTGAGCAGGGGTCTGGCCCCACCACGAGGCCGGCAGTCCCTTGAATTTCCAGTCGATCGGCTCGTGGTCCAGCGCGTCTACGGCGGACTGCTCCAAACTGGTGGCCATGGGCTTCATTTAAGCTGGCATTTCGTGAGCGAAGCCGACAGCCCCGACATTCCCGAGCAGTTCCGCATCCGCCAGGCCAAGCGTGAGCGGCTGCTGGCCGAGGGGCGCGATCCGTATCCGGTCGAGGTGCCGCGTACCCACACCCTGGCAGAGCTGCGGGCGGCGTACCCGGAGCTCGCCGCGGACACCGCGACCGGCGACATCGTCGGTGTGGCAGGGCGCGTCGTGTTCGCCCGGAACTCGGGAAAGCTGTGCTTCGCGACGCTGCAGGAGGGCGACGGCACGCAGCTGCAGGCCATGCTGAGCCTGGACAAGGTGGGCCAGGAGTCGCTCGACGCCTGGAAGGCCGACGTCGACCTGGGCGACATCGTGTTCATCGAGGGCGAGGTCATCAGTTCCCGCCGCGGTGAATTATCTGTGCTTGCCCAGAACTGGCAAATTGTGTCCAAGGCCCTGCGACCGCTTCCCGTCGCGCACAAGGAACTGAATGAAGAGACCCGGGTCCGGCAGCGGTACGTCGACCTGATCGTGCGCCCCGAGGCCCGCAATGTCGCCCGGCAGCGCATTGCGGTGGTACGGGCATTGCGCTCGGCATTGGAGCGTCGCGGTTTTCTCGAAGTCGAGACCCCGATGTTGCAGACGCTGCCCGGTGGCGCCGCGGCGCGGCCATTCATCACGCACTCCAACGCGCTCGATGCGGATCTGTACCTGCGCATCGCGCCCGAGTTGTTCCTGAAGCGCTGCCTGGTCGGTGGCTTCGAGAAGGTTTTTGAGCTTAATCGGAACTTTCGCAACGAGGGCGCGGATTCCACGCATTCACCGGAATTTGCGATGTTGGAGACATATCAGGCCTACGGCACATATGACGATTCCGCGATTGTGACGCGTGAGCTTATTCAGGAGGTTGCCGACGAGGCCATTGGGACCCGAATGGTCCCGCTGCCGGACGGTTCCACCTATGACCTCGACGGTGAATGGGCGACCGTCGAAATGTATCCGTCGTTGTCGGAAGCGCTGGGTGAGGAGATCACTCCGGAGACTTCCGTCGAGTACCTGTGGAAGGTGGCCGAACGGCTGGGTGCCGAGATTCCCCGCGACCGTGGATACGGCCACGGGAAATTGATCGAGGAACTGTGGGAGCACACCGTCGGTGATCACCTTTGGGCGCCGACGTTCGTCCGGGATTTCCCGGTGGAGACCACGCCGCTCACTCGCGCCCACCGCACTATTCCGGGCGTTACGGAAAAGTGGGATCTGTATGTCCGGAAGTTCGAGCTAGCCACCGGCTATTCGGAGTTGATCGATCCGGTGATTCAACGCGAGCGTTTCGAGGCGCAGGCGCGTGCCGCCGCGGCCGGTGACGACGAGGCAATGCGACTTGATGAGGATTTCCTTATCGCATTGGAGTATGCGATGCCGCCGACGACCGGAACAGGAATGGGACTCGACCGCTTGCTGATGGCGTTGACGGGGTTGACGATTAGGGACACGGTTTTGTTCCCGATTGTGCGGCGCCAAGCGGACTGAAAACTGAGCTGACCCTGAGACTTGTTGAAGGAATTGAACTCCTATGCCAGCATTGTTATGGCAGAGTCGATTCTGCATTTTTCCGAGGCAGAAGGGTTAGTGTGGGCCGATGGCAAAGAAAGTGACTGTCACGCTCGTCGACGATTTCGACGGTGAAGGTGCGGCGGATGAGACGGTCGAATTTGCTCTCGACGGGGTGAACTACGAGATCGACCTCACCACCAAGAACGCCACCAAGCTTCGGAATGATTTGAAGAAATGGGTCGAGGCCGGCCGTCGTGTCGGTGGTCGCCGCCGCGGCCGCGCCAGCACCGGTGCCACGGGGCGGGGCCGCGCGTCCATCGACCGTGAGCAGAGCGCCGCCATCCGGGAATGGGCGCGCCGCAACGGTCACAATGTCTCCAGCCGGGGCCGTATTCCGGCGGAGATCATCGACGCGTTCCACGCCGCCACCTGAGCCCGCGGGCAACAGAATTCAGGATTGCCCGCAGTTTCTCTGTTCGCTTTCGGCGTAGCCCGGTCAGGCTGATCCGGGAAACGTTTCGTCGCCGCAGCGCGTTGGCCTTTTCGCAGCGCTGAGTGGCCTTGCGAGCTAGGGGATACCGCAGGGCACGCATGGTCGCCGCCCATTAGAGTGGACGGTAGGCGCACAGCGTCGCGACACGCGAAGTGACGTGGCAGGAGCTGCGCTACGAGGGAGAGCAGGTAACACCGATGTTCGAGAGATTCACCGACCGGGCCCGCCGGGTCGTCGTCTTGGCTCAAGAAGAAGCCCGGATGCTCAACCACAACTACATCGGCACCGAGCACATCCTGCTTGGCCTCATCCATGAGGGCGAGGGCGTAGCTGCCAAGTCGCTGGAATCGCTGGGCATCTCGCTGGAGGGTGTGCGCAGCCAGGTCGAGGAGATCATCGGCCAGGGCCAGCAGGCGCCGTCCGGCCACATTCCGTTCACGCCGCGCGCCAAGAAGGTGCTCGAGCTGTCGCTGCGCGAGGCGCTGCAGCTCGGCCACAACTACATCGGCACCGAGCACATCCTGCTCGGCCTGATCCGCGAGGGTGAGGGCGTCGCCGCCCAGGTGCTCGTGAAGCTGGGCGCCGAGCTGACCCGCGTGCGTCAGCAGGTCATCCAGCTGCTCTCGGGCTACCAGGGCAAGGAGACCGCCGAAGCCGGTACCGGTGGCCGCGGTGGCGAGACGGGCAACCCGTCGACGTCGCTCGTGCTCGATCAGTTCGGTCGCAACCTGACCGCCGCCGCCGCCGAGGGCAAGCTCGATCCGGTCATCGGCCGCGAGAAGGAAATCGAGCGGGTCATGCAGGTGCTGAGCCGCCGCACCAAGAACAACCCGGTGCTGATCGGTGAGCCCGGTGTCGGTAAGACCGCCGTCGTCGAGGGCCTGGCGCAGGCCATCGTGCACGGCGAGGTCCCCGAGACCCTCAAGGACAAGCAGCTCTACACGCTGGACCTGGGTTCGCTGGTCGCCGGCAGCCGCTACCGCGGTGACTTCGAAGAGCGCCTCAAGAAGGTCCTCAAGGAGATCAACACCCGCGGCGACATCATCCTGTTCATCGACGAGCTGCACACGCTCGTGGGTGCGGGTGCCGCCGAGGGCGCCATCGACGCCGCCAGCATCCTGAAGCCGAAGCTGGCCCGTGGCGAGCTGCAGACCATCGGTGCGACGACGCTCGACGAGTACCGCAAGTACATCGAGAAGGACGCCGCCCTCGAGCGCCGGTTCCAGCCGGTGCAGGTGGGTGAGCCGACCGTCGAGCACACCATCGAGATCCTCAAGGGTCTGCGTGACCGCTACGAGGCGCACCACCGCGTCTCCATCACCGACGGTGCGCTGGTGGCCGCGGCCACCCTGGCCGACCGCTACATCAACGACCGGTTCCTGCCGGACAAGGCCATCGACCTCATCGATGAGGCCGGCGCCCGCATGCGCATCCGCCGGATGACCGCTCCGCCAGACCTGCGCGAGTTCGACGAGAAGATCGCCGATGCCCGCCGGGAGAAGGAATCGGCCATCGACGCGCAGGACTTCGAGAAGGCAGCCCGGCTGCGCGACTCGGAGAAGACGCTGGTCGCCCAGCGCGCCGAGCGGGAGAAGCAGTGGCGTTCGGGTGATCTCGACGTGGTCGCCGAGGTCGACGACGAGCAGATCGCCGAGGTCCTGGGCAACTGGACCGGCATCCCGGTCTTCAAGCTGACCGAGGCCGAGACCACGCGTCTGCTGCGCATGGAAGATGAGCTGCACAAGCGGATCATCGGCCAGGTCGACGCCGTCAAGGCGGTCTCGAAGGCCATCCGGCGTACCCGCGCCGGCCTGAAGGACCCGAAGCGTCCGTCGGGCTCGTTCATCTTCGCCGGCCCGTCCGGTGTCGGTAAGACCGAGCTGTCGAAGGCGCTGGCCGAGTTCCTGTTCGGTGACGACGACGCGCTCATCCAGATCGACATGGGCGAGTTCCACGACCGCTTCACCGCGTCGCGGCTGTTCGGTGCCCCTCCGGGCTACGTCGGCTACGAAGAGGGCGGCCAGCTCACCGAGAAGGTGCGCCGCAAGCCGTTCAGCGTCGTGCTGTTCGACGAGATCGAGAAGGCCCACCAGGAGATCTACAACAGCCTCCTGCAGGTCCTCGAAGACGGCCGCCTGACCGACGGTCAGGGTCGCACCGTCGACTTCAAGAACACCGTGCTGATCTTCACCTCGAACCTCGGTACGAGCGACATCAGCAAGGCGGTTGGCCTCGGCTTCACCCAGGGTGGCGGCGAGAACAACTACGAGCGGATGAAGCTCAAGGTGCACGACGAGCTGAAGAAGCACTTCCGCCCGGAGTTCCTGAACCGTATCGACGACATCATCGTGTTCCACCAGCTGACGCAGGACGAGATCATCCAGATGGTCGACCTGATGATCGGCCGGGTCGGCAAGCAGCTGAAGGCCAAGGACATGGAGATGGAGCTGACCGACAAGGCCAAGGCACTGCTGGCCAAGCGCGGCTTCGATCCGGTCCTTGGTGCCCGCCCGCTGCGCCGGACCATCCAGCGCGAGATCGAGGACCAGCTCTCCGAGAAGATTCTCTTCGAGGAGGTCGGCCCCGGTCAGCTGGTCACCGTGGACGTCGAGAACTGGGACGGCGAGAGCAACAACACCGAGGATGCGGTGTTCACCTTCGCCGGCCGTCGCAAGGAATCGGCCGACCTGGCCGAGGCCGCTGCGACTGCCTCGGAGTAAACCTGCCGTAACCGATCGCGAAAAATGCCCTTCCCCGAACATCGGGGGAGGGTATTTTTCGTTGGGCGTGTATGTTCATCCCGTACGACGGTGCATGGAAGCCGGTGGAAATCCGGCACGGTTGCGCCACTGTGAGCCCTCTGCGGCGAGTCAGATCTTTCGCCGTCGTGCAGAACCGAACAATGTAGGGGCGCGTGACCCCGTAGGAGGTTTGACCATGACGAGTATTGCGGTTTCCAAGCCGGGCGTATCGACCAAGGCGCTTTCGGCCACCCGGGTGGCAGTGCTGCTCGGGGTGACGATCTTCCTTGCCGTGCTGGCGTACTACCTCGTCGGCATCGACGAGGGCATGATGTCGATGTTCGGTAAGACCGTCGTGGTCCACGAGTGGGTGCACGACTCGCGGCACTTCCTCGGCTTCCCCTGCCACTGATCCACGGGACTTCTTGTGGAAATCCGCGTCATCGGGCGCGGAGCCCTCGCCGGTCTGATCGCCGGCATTCTGGGGTTCCTGTTTGCCTGGATTTTTGCTGAACCCACCATCGACAAGGCCATCGACTACGAATCCGGCCGCATGAACGTGCTCTCGACCGTTCATACGGCCATGGGGCATCCGGTCGAGCCGGACGGGCCGGAGCTGTTCAGCCGGTCCATCCAGTCGGGTATCGGTGCGGCCACCGGCATCATCGCGTTCTCCGTGGCGATGGGTGCGCTGGTGGCGGTCGCGTATCTGGTGCTGCACGGCCGGTTCGGCGTGCGGCCCAAGGTGCTGGGCTGGACCGTCGCCGGTTTCGGCTTCCTGGGTGTGTACCTGCTGCCGTTCGTGAAATACCCGTCGAACCCGCCTGCCGTCGGCCACGAATTCACCATGGAGGCCCGCGGTTTCCTGTACCTGGGCATGGTGTGGGGATCGCTGACCCTGCTGGGCCTCGCGGTGTTCGCCGCGCGCAAGCTGTCCGCGAAGGTCGGCTGGGCGCGTGCCGTCGGAATCTCGGTGCTCGGATTCTTCGTCGTGTACGGCGGTCTGCTGGCGGCGCTGCCGTCGCTGGGTGATCTGGCCGCCAACGTCGAGCATTCGGGCGAGTTCGGCTTCGCGCGCGCCGCCACCGAGACGCCGCAGCCGATCACCAACACATTCGATACGCCGGTCACCGTCGACGGCAAGGTCTATGCCCCCGGGCAGTTGATCTACCCCGGATTCGACGCCGACCTGCTGTGGAAGTTCCGGTGGTACTCGCTGATCGACCAGGCGTTGATCTGGACGGTCATCGGGCTGGTGTTCGGCGGGCTCGTCGAGCGCTACCTCGGTGGCACCAGGAAGGCCGCACCGGTGCAGGACGTGGCAGCCGCGCTCTGACGATTGCGGTTGCCGCGCACTACAGTTCGAGGCATACCGACACAGAAAGGCGGCAGCATGCTGGTTGTCACGACGAATGACCTGCCCGGGTGGGAGATTCAGCGGGTCTGCGGTGAGGTATTCGGCCTCACCGTCCGGTCCCGGAACGCCTTCGCGCAGATGGGCGCCGGCTTCAAGGCGATGTTCGGCGGCGAGCTGCAGGGCATGACCAAGAATCTCGCCGAGAGCCGCAACGAAGCCATGGGCCGGCTGCTCCAGGAGTGTCACGCCCGCGGCGGCAATGCCATCATCGGGATGCGGTTCGACACCACCGAGATCGGCGATGTGTGGACCGAGATCTGCGCGTACGGCACTGCGGTACAAGCGGTTCCGGTCACCGACGCGGCCCGCTACACCGCACAGCAGTTGGGTTACGGCGGCGGTCCGGGCCCGGCCGGCCCGGTTGGCCCCGGCGGTCCGGGCCCGACAGGGTAATCTCCACGGCGCAGCTGGTTTGCCAATGACGCTTCGGCGTCTGCGGCATCGAATGGCGGAAATCCGCCATGAGAGGGAACCCGGTGAGAATCCGGGACTGTCCCGCAGCGGTGAGCAGGAACGACCGCCGTCATCGGCACTGGTTCGTACCGAACTGGGAAGCGACGGCCACTAGGTGCACCCGAGGGGTGCGTGCCCGCGAGTCCGAAGACCTGCCAGCTGTGCCGGATGCGCCGCGTCCGGCGGTGCATCGCCTCGTGGAATGGGCTGATCGCCGAGGGCGGTTTGTGCTGTCCTCGATGAATGTCCTTGGGCGGTGCGCACTTCCGTCGCATTTGAAGGACGTCAGTTGTCAACACCATTCACCGCAACCATTCTCGGCGCGCCCCGCATCGGTCCGAACCGTGAACTCAAACGGGCCGTCGAACGCTATTGGGCGGGCCGGATCGGCCGGGCCGCGCTCGAGGAAATCGCCGCGGGCCTGCGCCGCGAGACCGTCGCCGCGTTGTCGGCCGCCGGACTGGATTCCGTTCCGGTCAATACGTTCTCCTACTACGACCAGGTGCTCGACACCGCGGTGCTGCTCGGCGCCCTGCCGAGTCGCGTGAGCGGCATTGCCGACGATCTCGACCGCTATTTCGCGGCGGCTCGCGGGACGGCGGACATTGCACCGCTCGAGATGACGAAGTGGTTCGACACCAACTACCACTACCTGGTCCCGGAGATCGGCCCCGACACCACGTTCGCGCTGCATCCGGACAAGGTGCTGGCCGAGCTCAAAGAGGCTCAGGCGCAGGGTATTCCGGCCCGGCCTGTGATCGTCGGGCCGATCACGTTCCTGGCGCTGAGTAAGGCCGTCGACGGCGCAGAGGCGCCCATCGGGCGCCTCGGTGAGCTGCTGCCGTTGTATGCCGAACTGCTGGGCCGGCTCGCCGCAGCCGGTGCCGAGTGGGTGCAGATCGACGAACCCGTCTTGGTCACCGACATCCTGGGCGACGCTGCCAACGCCGCCGAACTGGCCGAGCACGTCTACGCCACGCTCGCGGCAACCACCAAGCGCCCGGCGATCCTGGTCGCGACCTACTTCGGCGAACTGGGGCCCGTGCTGCCGGCACTGGCTCGTACCCAGATCGACGGCGTCGCAGTCGATTTCGTTTCCGGTGGCGACCGGCCGGTGGCCGGTGTTCCAGGCCTCGCGGACAAGCTGCTGGTGGCCGGCGTAGTCGACGGCCGCAACGTCTGGCGCACTGACCTGGAGGCCGCACTGGTCCGGCTGGAGTCAGTGCAGGAGTCGGCACGTTCGGTGGCTGTGTCCACGTCGTGCTCGACGCTTCACGTCCCGTACTCGCTCGAACCTGAGGACGGGCTCGACGACGCGCTCCGCGGCTGGCTGGCGTTCGGTGCCGAGAAAGTCGGCGAGGTCGCGACGCTGGCGACGGCGCTGCGCAACGGCCGGGGCTCGGTGACTGCGCAGCTCGAGGCGTCGAACCGGGCGGTCGCGTCGCGCACGCACGACCCGCGACTGCACAACGCCGCCGTCCGAGCCCGGCTCGACACGGTCCTGTCCGGTGGCATCAGCCGCGGGCCGGCCGCCGAACGGCGTAAGGCACAAGATGCCCGGCTGCACCTGCCGGCACTGCCGACCACCACGATCGGTTCGTTCCCGCAGACCGTCGAGATCCGCAAGGCCCGGGCGGCGTTCGTCGCCGGCGAGATCGACGAGGCCGATTACACCGGCCGGATGAAATCCGAAGTCGAGACGGTGATCCGGTTGCAGGAGGAACTCGGCCTCGATGTGCTGGTGCACGGCGAGCCCGAGCGCAACGACATGGTGCAGTACTTCGCCGAGCAGCTCGACGGCTTCTTGACCACCAAGAACGGCTGGGTGCAGTCGTACGGCAGCCGCTGCGTGCGCCCGCCGGTCCTCTTCGGTGACGTCACCAGGCGGCAGCCGATGACGGTCGAGTGGGCGACGTACGCGCAGACGCTGACCGACAAGCCGGTCAAGGGCATGCTCACCGGTCCGGTGACGATCCTGGCCTGGTCGTTCGTTCGCGACGATCAGCCGCTGGCGGACTCGGCCAACCAGGTGGCGCTGGCCATCCGGGACGAGACCGTCGATCTGCAGTCCGCCGGCATCGCGATCATCCAGGTCGACGAGCCGGCACTGCGAGAGCTGCTGCCGCTGCGCAATGCCGACAAGGCGGCCTACCTGCAGTGGGCGGTCGATGCGTTCCGGCTCTCGACGTCGGGCGTCAGCGACGCCACGCAGATTCACACGCACCTGTGCTATTCGGAGTTCGGTGAGGTGATCGGTGCCATTGCCGATCTCGATGCCGACGTGACGTCGATCGAGGCGGCCCGCTCCCACATGGAGGTCCTCGACGACCTCAACGGCATCGGGTTCTCGAACAGCGTCGGCCCCGGTGTGTACGACATTCACTCACCGCGGGTTCCCACCACCGGCGAGATGGCGACATCGCTGCGCCGTGCGCTGGATGCCGTTCCGGCAGAACGGCTCTGGGTGAACCCGGACTGTGGGCTGAAGACCCGCAAGACCGATGAGGTGACCGAGTCGCTGCGGCACATGGTGCAGGCGGCACAGTTGGTTCGCGCCGGATAGCTCGCCGATGACTGCGCTCCGGAATCTGGCTCAGGTTCCGGAGCGCAGTTCATTTCGGGGTCACGCGGCGGTGCGTCACCTGAAATAAAACCGGCTGCTCGAGCCTTGACCTTGCTGGGCCGGTGCCCGGAAACCGATTGGAGACGAATCGATGTCGCGAGTAGTGCAGTTCGCCGAATACGGCGCACCCGAGGTTTTGCGAGTTGTCGATGTCGAGCCGCCGGCTCCCTTACCCACCCAGGTGCGAATCGCGGTACGTGCCGCGGGCGTGAATCCGATCGACTGGAAGATCCTCGGCGGGTACATGCGCGAACTGATGCCGCTCGAGCTGCCCGCCGGTGTGGGGTCCGACGTGGCCGGCGTCGTCGACGCCGTCGGGTCCGAGGTAACCGAGTGGGCGGTTGGCGACGAGGTCCTGGGCCGGTCCACGACAGGTTCGTTCGCGGATCTCGCGCTGGCGGAAGCTGCCGAGCTCGTCCGTAAGCCTGAGGGCGTCAGCTGGGAAGTGGCGGGCTCGCTGGCAGGCGCGGGCGGCACTGCGTACACGGTGCTGGGGAAGCTCGGCGTCAAGGCGGGCGACACCCTGCTCATCCACGCGGCCGCCGGCGGCGTCGGTACTTTTGCCGTCCAGCTCGCAAAGGCTCAAGGCGTCAACGTCATTGGCACAGCCGGTGAATCCAACCACGAATACCTGCGTTCGCTCGGCGCGACGCCGGTCACCTACGGCGCTGGTCTGCTCGACAGGGTCCGGGCCGCCGCACCCGACGGGGTCGACGCCGTTCTCGACGCCTCCGGTCGCGGCGAGATTCCGTTGTCCATCGAGCTCACCGGCGACCCGGCGCGCGTTCTCACGCTGGTCGCCTTCGACCAGGCCGCCACCGGAATCCAGGTGCATGTCGGTGGTTCCGGAAGCGAACTGGGCGCCGCCCTGCGGGAACTGGCGACGCTTGTCGCGCAGGGACGCCTCACCATCTCGATCAGCGAGACGTACCTGCTGACCGAAGCCGGTGCCGCGCTCTCGGCGAGCACGGCGGGCCACGTGCACGGCAAGCTCGTCGTCGTGCCGTGAACACGGCGTTGGTCAGCTGACCACCACGAGCAGGTCATTGCCTTCGACGCTCGCGGTGGGCGCCAACGCGATCCGCGTGACGGTACCGGCCTTCGGCGCCGTGATGGCTGCCTCCATCTTCATCGCCTCGATGGTGGCGACCGTTTGGCCCGCGCTGACCCGCTCGCCAACGGTCACCCCGATCGTCACGACACCGGCGAACGGCGCCGCAACGTGGTCCGGGTTGCCGCGGTCCGCTTTCTCCGCGACGGGGACTGCGCTGTCGATCGACCTGTCCCGCACCAGGATCGGGCGCAGCTGACCGTTCAACAGGCACAACACCGTCCGCATGCCGCGGTCATCGGGCTCGGAGATGGCCTCGAGACCGATGAGCAGCTCGACGCCCTTCTCCAACTTGACGCGGTGCTCCTCGCCGCGGCGCAGCCCGTAGAAGAACTGGTTGGCGCTCAGGCGGGAGGTGTCGCCGAATTGTTCTCGATGCGTCAGGAATTCGCGGGTCGGACCGGGGAAGAGCAGCCGATTCAGGGCGGCTCGGCGGGTAAGACCGGGCTCCGCCAGTTCGGCGTGGTCCTCGACGGTGAGGGTTGCCGTCGGCCTGGTGTCGGACCTTCCGTGAAGGGCCTTGCTGCGCAAGGGTTCCGGCCAGCCGCCGGGCGGGTCGCCGAGCTCGCCGCGGAGGAAGCCGATCACCGAATCCGGGATGTCGCAGCGGTGCGGGTCGGCGGCGAACTCCCCGGCGCTCATCCCGGCGCCGACGAGCGCCAGCGCAAGGTCACCTACCACCTTGCTCGACGGCGTCACCTTCACCAGCCTGCCGAGAGCGTGATCTGCTCCGGCATAGGCGTTTTCGATGTCCTCGAAGCGGCCGCCCAGCCCGAGGGCGGTGGCCTGGGTACGCAGATTGCTGAGCTGCCCGCCCGGGATCTCGTGGGTGTACACGCGGCCGGTCGGTGCGGGCAGGCCCGCCTCGAAAGGCGCGTAGACGCGGCGCAACGCCTCCCAATACGGTTCCAGCTCACAGACGTTCGCCAACGACAGACCGGTGTCGTGCGTGGTGTGCGCGGCTGCCGCAACGATCGACGACAGGGCAGGCTGGCTGGTGGTGCCGGCCAGCGGTGCCGCCGCCCCGTCGACTGCCGAGGCGCCGGCCTGCCAGGCCGCGACGTACGTGGCCAGCTGTCCACCCGGGGTGTCGTGGGTGTGGACGTGTACAGGCAGGTCGAACCGGGATCGCAACGCCGACACGAGTTCTGCCGCCGCGGGCGGTCGCAGCAGACCGGCCATGTCCTTGATGGCCAGCACATGGGCACCGGCATCGACGATCTGCTCGGCCAGCTTCAGCCAATAGTCGAGCGTGTACAGCGTCTCCGTGGGGTCGGAGAGGTTGCCGGTGTAGGACATCGCGACTTCGGCCACCGCGGAACCGGTTTCACGCACTGCGTCGATCGCCGGCCGCATCGATTCCACGTTGTTCAGCGCGTCGAAGATCCGGAAGATGTCGATGCCGGTGGCTGTGGCCTCCTGCACGAATGCCGACGTGACCGATGCCGGATAGGGTGTGTAACCCACGGTGTTTCGGCCGCGCAACAGCATCTGGAGACAGATGTTGGGCATCGCCTCCCGCAGCGCGGCCAGCCGCTCCCACGGGTCCTCCTTCAGGAACCGAAGCGCCACGTCATAAGTCGCGCCGCCCCAGCACTCGACCGACAGCAGCTGCGGCGTCATGCGGGCCACGTACGGTGCCACCTTGACCAGGCCCGAGGTACGCACTCGCGTGGCGAGTAGCGACTGATGGGCGTCGCGGAACGTGGTGTCGGTGACCCACAGCCGCGGCGACTCCAGTAGGGCGGCCGCAAAGCGCTCTGGGCCGAGCTCGGTCAGCAGCTGCTTGCTGCCCGCCGGCGCCGGACCGTCGAGATCAATCTTCGGCAGCTTGTCACGTGGATACACAGTCGACGGACGACCGCCGTGCGGCTGGTTCACCGTCACGTCCGCGAGGTAGTTGAGGATGCGGGTGCCGCGGTCCCCTGGAGTGTGGGCCGTCAGTAGTTGCGGACGCTCGTCGATGAACGATGTCGACACCTTGCCCGCGGCGAAGTCCGGATCATCGAGAACCGCTTGCAGGAAAGGAATGTTCGTCGACACCCCGCGGATGCGGAACTCCGCGAGGGCGCGTCGGGCCCTCCTGACCGCCGTCGCGAAATCCTGACCGCGGCAGGTGAGTTTGACCAGCATCGAGTCGAAGTGGGCGCTGATCTCCGCACCGACGTTGGTGCCGCCGTCCAGCCGGACGCCGGCACCACCGGGAGAACGGTAGGCGGTGATCCGGCCGGTGTCGGGGCGGAAACCGTTGGCGGGATCTTCGGTGGTGATGCGGCACTGCATGGCGGCGCCACGGATTCTGATGCGATCCTGGCTCAGCCCGAGCTCGGCCAACGACCGGCCGGCCGCGATCCGTAACTGGGCGGCCACCAGGTCGACGTCGGTGATCTCCTCGGTCACCGTGTGCTCGACCTGAATGCGCGGATTGCACTCGATGAACACGTGGTGCCCGCGCTCGTCGAGCAGGAACTCGACGGTTCCGGCGCAGAAGTAACCGATCTGGCGCGCGAATGTCACCGCGTCCGAACAGATTCGGTTCCGCAGTTCGTCGGTGAGGTTCGGGGCGGGGGCCAGCTCGACCACCTTCTGGTGCCGGCGTTGCACACTGCAGTCCCGTTCGAAGAGGTGGATCACCTCGCCGGTTCCGTCGGCCAGTATCTGCACCTCGATGTGGCGGGGGTTGAGGACCGCCTGCTCGAGGTAGACGTTCGGGTCACCGAAAGCAGACTCCGCTTCGCGCGACGCCGCCGCGATGGCCTCGGCCAGGGCGGCCGGCTCGGTCACCCTCCGCATGCCACGTCCGCCACCACCCGAGACGGCCTTGACGAACAGCGGAAACTCCATACCGGCTGCGGCCGTGATTAATTCGCTGACCGAAGCCGACGGCTCCGACGATGCGAGCACCGGCAGGCCGGCGGTTCGGGCCGCGGCGATGGCGCTGGCCTTGTTGCCGGTCAACTCCAGGACGCTGGCACTCGGGCCGACGAACGTGATGCCCGCCGCGGCGCACGCTGACGCGAGTTCCGGGTTCTCCGACAGGAATCCGTATCCCGGGTACACCGCGTCGGCGCCGGATAGCTGCGCCACCCGGATGATTTCGGGCACCGACAGATAGGCGCGAACGGGATGGCCCGGCTCGCCGATCTGGTAGGACTCGTCGGCCTTCAGTCGGTGTGGGGAGTTCCGGTCCTCGTGGGCGTACACCGCCACCGTCGCGATACCCAGCTCATAGGCCGCCCGGAAGGCCCGGATCGCGATCTCACCCCGGTTGGCGACGAGGATTTTGGTGATGGCGCGCTCAGGCAATGGAACGCTGTGGTTGGCCCGAGTATTCACTCAGGGGACGGATCAGTGCGTTCGACGCCGCTTGTTCCATGATGTGCGCGGTCCAGCCCACGATGCGGGCCATCACGAAAAGCGGTGTGAAGACCGGGATGTCGAAGCCCATGAGGTAGTAGGCCGGCCCGGTGGGGAAGTCGAGGTTCGGCTTGATCCTGGTGGCGGTGAACATCTCGCGCTCCAGCACGGTGTAGATGTCCAGCCACCGCTGGCCGCCGCGAGCAGCCACCACCCGGTCGAGTGCCGCCTTCATCGTCGGCACCCGAGAGTCACCGTTCTTGTAGACGCGGTGTCCGAAGCCCATCACCTTCTCTTTGCGGGACAACTTGCCGTGCAACCACTTCGGGGCGTTCTCGGCCGAGCCGATCTCCAGCATGTCGTGCATGACGGCCTCGTTGGCGCCGCCGTGCAGCGAGCCCTTGAGGGCGCCGATGGCCGCGGTGACCGCGCTGTAGATGTCCGACTGCGTGGAAGTCACCACCCGGGCCGCGAACGTGGATGCGTTGAAGCTGTGCTCGGCGTACAGCACCATGGACTGGGAGAAGGCGTCGACGATCGCCGGTTCGGGGACCGATCCGAAGCACATGTTCAGGAAGTTCTCGGCGTATCCCAGCTGGCTGTGCGGCTGGCTGGGCGAAAGTCCCTGCCGGCGGCGGATATCGGCGGCGACGATGGTCGGCAGGACGGCGAACATGCGCAGTGACTTGGCGTAGTTGGCCGGAACCGTGCTGTCGTCCTCTTCCGGGTCCTCGGCGCCGAGATAGCTGATCGCGGTGCGGACCACGTCCATCGGGTGGCAGCTCTCGGGCAGCTTGGCCAGCAGCGAGTACATCGACCGGTCGATCCGCCGGGACGCCCGCTCGCGCTGGCAGAACATCGCGAGTTCGTGTTCGGTCGGCAGCTCGCCGTGCCACAGCAGGTAGGCCACCTGCTCGAACGTGCAGTGCGTCGCCAGATCCTGCACGGGATAGCCCCGGTAGGTCAGGCTGTTGGTCTCGGGCACGACTTTGGAGATGGCGGTGGTGTCGACGACGACACCGGCCAGGCCCTTGTGGATGTGGGGCGTTTCAGTGGTCATGCTTTCACGTCCTGGAGGGTGAAATTGAAGATGTCTGCATCGAATTGGTTGTAGTCGGCATAGCGCAGCAGTTCGTACAACCGGCTGCGGTGTTGCATCCGGTCCAATAGGCCGGCTTGGGTTCCGGCGGTATGGATTTCGCGTAGGCCGGCCTCGACCGCGTGCATCGCCAGGCGCAGGGTGGTGACCGGGTAGATCACCATGTCGTAGCCGATGTCGGACAACTGCTGAGCCGTCACGAGTTCCGACTTGCCGAACTCGGTCATGTTGGCCAACAGGGGAGTGTCGACGGCCGTCCGGAAGCGCTCGAATTCCTCCGGGGTGGAGAGTGCCTCGGTGAAGATCAGGTCGGCGCCGGCGTCGGCGTAGGCCTTCGCGCGGTCGATGGCGGCGTCGATGCCCTCGATCCCGGCGGCATCGGTGCGGGCACAGATGACGAAGTTCGGGTCCCGGCGCGCGGCGACCGCGGCACGCAGTCGCTTGATCATCTCGGTGGCCGGCACGACGGCCTTGCCGTCCAGATGGCCACAGCGCTTGGGGTTCACCTGGTCCTCGAGGTGGCAGCCGGCCAGCCCGGCGTCCTCCAGGACCGTGATGGTGCGGGCGGCGCTCATCGGCTCGCCGAAGCCGGTGTCGGCGTCCACCAGGGTGGGTAGATCGGTTGCCGCGCCGATCTGGGCGCTGCGTCCGGCCACCTCGGTCAAGGTGGTCAGCCCGATGTCGGGCAGGCCCAGGTCGGCCGACAGGACCGCGCCCGAGACGTAGACCCCCTCGAAGCCGATCTCCGACACCAGCTTGGCCACCAGTGGCGAGAATGCGCCCGGATAGCGTTGCAGCCGGCCGGAATTCAGTGCCGCCCGTAATGCCGCCCGCTTGTCGGCCGCCGAGACCCGCGAACCGAGCAGGCCGGCGCTCATCGGAAGATCCCCGACGGGATGGTCGGAGCCTTGTCCAGCACGACCTGTTCGACCCGCAGGTTGAGGGCGTCGAGGCTGCCCGGCTTCATGGTGGCGAGACCATCGACGACGGTCAGGAAACGCTCCTGCTCGGTGTTGGCGATCACGCCGTCGGCGAGCTCGGTGAACTTGTGGCGGTACTGCGCCCGCTCGAACGGGCGCGCGCCCAGCGGGTGGGCGTCGGCCACGGCCAGCTCGTCGACGATCACCTCGCCGCTCTTGAGCGTCACCACGGCCCGGGCGCCGAATGCCTTCTCGGCGGGGTCATTCGAGTGGTATCGCCGGGTCCACTCCGGATCCTCGACGGTCGAGATCTTGTTCCAGAGCTCGATGGTGTCCGGCCGGTGTGCGCGTTCGGGGGCGTACGACCGCTCGTGGTGCCACGCACCGTCCTGCAGTGCGACCGCGAAGATGTACATCACGGAGTGGTCGAGGGTTTCTCGTGTTGCATCCGGATCGAACTTCTGCGGATCGTTCGAGCCGGTGCCGATCACCACGTGCGTGTGGTGACTGGTGTGCAGCACGATTGTGGCGATCTGGTCCAGATCGCCGATCCGCGAACGCATCCGGCGCGCCAGGTCGATGGGGGCCTGGCTCTGGTATTCGGCGCTGTGTTCCTTGGTGTAGCTGTCCAGGATGGCGAGCTTGGGTTCGCCGGGACCCGGCAGCGGCACCTGGTAGGTGTGCTCGGGCCCGGACAGCAGCCAGGCGATGACGCCGTCCTCGCCTTCCCAGATGGGGGCCGGGGAGCCTTCACCGCGCATGGCCCGGTCGACGGCCTCGATGGCGACCTTGCCGGCCAGCGCCGGGGCGTAGGCCTTCCAGCTGGAGATCAGACCCTTGCGGGACTGGCGGGTGGCGGTGGTGAGGTGCAGCGCCTGGCCGACCGCGGCATAGATGGTCTCGGGGTCCAGCCGCAGCATGGTGCCGAGGCCGGCCGCGACGGACGGGCCGAGGTGCGCAACGTGGTCGATCTTGTGTTCGTGCAAACAGATTCCGCGGACGAGGTCCATCTGCACCTCGTATGCGGTGGCGATGCCGCGGATCAGGTCGGCGCCGCGGACGTCGAGCTGCTGGGCCACCGCGACCAGGGCCGGGATGTTGTCCCCCGGGTGCGAGTACTCGGCGGCCAGGAAGGTGTCGTGGAAGTCGAGTTCGCGGACGGCCACCCCGTTGGCCCAGGCGGCCCACTCGGGCGAGTAGGTGCCGTCGATGCCGAAGACCGTGGCACCGCGCGGCGTGCGGTGCGCCTGTGCCTGGGTCCGGGCGACGGTGACGGGACGCCGGATCACCGATGCGGCCGAGACCGCGGCGTTGTCGATGATCCGGTTGACGACCATCGCCGCCACCTCGGGCGTCACGTCGACCGGATCGGCGGCGACCTCCGCGATCTTCCACGCCAGGTGTTCCGAGCGGGGGAATTCCTCCGCGCTGCGTCGGGTGCGTACCTCGTGTGTCTGCATGATTCGCACGCTACGCAGCTGGTCGCGAGCCGGAAAGACCCTGTATTTGCGTAATTTTGCGTCCTTGGTGGCCGTGGTTTGCGAACTTTGTGTAAGCCGCCGGGGTTAGGCTCGCGGCAGTGGCAAAGACATTCGTGGGCGCCCGTCTGCGACGGCTGCGCGAGGAACAGGGCCTGACGCAGGTCGCGCTGGCGCGCGCCCTGGATTTGTCGACGAGCTACGTCAACCAGCTGGAGAACGACCAGCGCCCGGTGACGGTACCGGTGCTGCTCACCCTGGCGGAGCGCTTCGATCTGCCGACCAACTACTTCGCCCCCGATTCCGATGCGCGGCTGGTTTCCGACCTGCGCGAGATTCTCGCCGACACCTCGGCGACTGCCGGCCAGATCGAGGAGCTGGTGGCCAGAATGCCGGCGGTTGGTCAGATGCTGGTCAGCATGAACCGCCGATTATTTGATGCCACAACCGAACTCGACGCCATGCATACCCGCGCCACTGTCGACGCGTCGGCGCCGTTGCCGCAGCCGATGCCGTTCGAAGAGGTCCGCGACTTTTTCTACGACCGGAAGAACCACGTCGGCGAACTGGACGCGGCGGCCGAGTCGTTGTTCGACCGGTCCGGCATGCGGCTCGGCGGTCTGGACGCGCAACTTGCCGACCTGTTGACCGCAGAGCTCGGCATCACTGTGGTCATCGACGACGGGGATGTATTGGGCCCCAACGCCAAACGGTTCTACCGGGAGGACGTCGGCGTTCTGTATCTGGCCCGTTGGCTGCATCCGGGGCAGCGCGCGTTCCAGCTGGCCACTCAGGTGGCGCTGTTGATGTATGCCGACCTGATCGCGGCGCTGGTGGCCGGCGACGACCAATTGAGTTCCGAGGCAAGGGAAGTCGCGCAGATCGGGCTGGCGAACTACTTCGCCGGCGCGCTGCTGATGCCGTACCGGCTGTTCCTGGCGGCGGCCGAGGAACTGCGGTACGACATCGACAGGTTGGCGCGCCGGTTCGAGGTCGGATTCGAGACCGTGTGCCATCGGCTCTCGACGCTGCAGCGCCCCGATGCCCGGGGCGTGCCCTTCATCTTCGTGCGCACCGACAGTGCGGGCAACATCTCGAAACGTCAGTCCGCCACGGCCTTTCACTTCTCTCGGGTGGGCGGCAACTGCCCGCTGTGGGTGGTGCACCACGCCTTCGCGAGACCGGGGGAGTTCATCACCCAGGTGGCGCAGATGCCCGACGGGCGGTCGTATTTCTGGATCGCGCGCACGACGACGTCGACCCCGAGCCGGTTCCGGGGGCCGCGGAAGCGTTTCGCCATCGGTCTCGGTTGCGACCTGGCGCACGCCGACAAGCTGATCTATTCGGCCGGCATCGATCTGGCCGACCCCGAGGCTGCGGTGCCGATCGGTGCGGGCTGCAAGATCTGTGATCGCCCCGCCTGTCCGCAGCGGGCGTTTCCCTACATCGGGCGTCCGGTGCAGGTCGACCGGCACACCAGCAGCGACCTGCCCTACTCGTCGTCGCCGGAGGGCGGCTGAATGAATATCTGCAGACGTCAATATCGAGGCTTGCCGAACCGGTTGGTTCGGGATTACAGTCAGTTTCCGAACCAACTGACTTGGGAGGTCCTTGTGGACGTCGATACCGCCCGCGCTCGTTTCGCCGAACTGCGGGGTCAGGCTCGTGTCGATCCGGCCGAGTTGGACGAAATCTGGGCCTCGCTGGAACCGGTCCGCGCCGTCGACATGGTCGGCAACTGGAAAGGCGACGAGTTCGACACCGGCCACAAGATGAACGGCCAGCTGCAGGCGGCCCGGTGGTACGGCAAAATCTTCAAATCGATCAACGAAGTCGAGCCCATCGTCTGCTACGACGAAGCGGGGCAACTGTTTTCGAACAGGGACCTGAGCCGTGGCGGCGCGACGTTGTGGGACATCGAGTTTCGCGGTGAGGTGACCGGGACCATGGTCTACGACGGGCAGCCGGTGTTCGACCACTTCAAGCGGGTCGACAGCGACACCCTGATGGGCATCATGAACGGCAAGCGGCAGCGCACCGACGACAAGCTGTTCTACTTCCTTCTCGAACGCGACCAGTGAGGTAGCTGGCTGTTACCCTGGCGGATGCTATGAGAGCAGCCGGACATGCGACACGCGAGCGCATCATGGCTGCCGCCAAAGTGGAGTTCTCCGCCCTCGGATTTGCCGGCGCCCGGCTGAATCGCATTGCTGCCGAAGCCAATGCCAGCAAGGAGCGGCTGTACAGCTACTTCCAGAGCAAGCAGAACCTGTTCGAGGCCGTCGTCGAGCAGTGGATTCAGGACGCGCCGTACGACGCGATCTTCAAGCCCGACGACGTCCCGGCGTACGCGGTCGCGCTCTTCGACTACATGGTGGCCGACCCGGTCGGGGCCCGGCTGCAGCGCTGGATCGAGTTGGAGGCCGCCGAGGGGATGTTCGGTGACCACGTGCTGCGTCGCATCTTTCAGTCCAAGCTGGACCGGATCGCCGAGGCGCAGCGCAGCGGGATCATCGACGCGTCGTGGCGGCCGATGGATCTGCTGGTGCTGCTCAACGACATGACCTACGCGCTCGCCGCGGGCGGATTCGGCATCGACCGCATCGTCGATCAGCCGCTGTCGCCGGAAACCGCGGCCGTCCGGCGTGCCGCCGTCGCCGAGGCCGCGCGCCGGCTGGTTCAGCAGCCCGCCGGTGAGTGACGACCTGGACGGGTTCGGCCCGTTCTTTGCCGTTGCACGGCACCAGGTTTCGCCGACGCAGCCGTGGCGGCCGATGTCCGAGCTCATCGACGATCCGGACGCGCTGACCGCGCGCG
Organism: Mycobacterium sp. UNC410CL29Cvi84; assembly: GCF_000686745.1. Taxonomy (NCBI): domain Bacteria; kingdom Bacillati; phylum Actinomycetota; class Actinomycetes; order Mycobacteriales; family Mycobacteriaceae; genus Mycobacterium; species Mycobacterium sp. UNC410CL29Cvi84. Next base: position 27,511 of record NZ_JMLM01000003.1, on the reverse strand, counting down.
TGCACAAGGTCAGGTCGGCGCTGATGGGCAACGGCGAGCCCGAGATTCGCGTTGCCGCGTCCGTCGCACATCTGGGACTGGTGGCCCGGCTGATCGCGCCGATGATCGGTACCGCTGCCCTCGGCGAGCCGGTGTCGTGGTCATTGGGCGACCTCGCCTGGCAGGACCAGTTGGGCGGCCCCTATCCGCTGTCGGTCTCCACCGAGTCGACGGGTGGCCCACCCGCCGTCGAGGCGCTCACGAACGCGTTCGGGCGATTCGGCGTCAGCCCGAAAGTGTTGTGGGGCAACGTGGGATCAGCGGCCAACAGTGCGGCCCAGCAGATCGGCCGGGCCCGGCCGGACTTGGGACAGCAGGCGCGACAAGCGGCCGACGTCGTGCTCGCGGACCTCAGGGTCGACGGGGGAGTGTTGCGCTCAGGGCCGGATTTTCGGCGGAGCAGCTGCTGCCTGATCTACCAGCTGGCAGGCGACAGGGCGGCGTGCTGCGGCGACTGCGTGCTCACCGCACCGGGATCAGATCGAACGCCTGCTTGATGATGCTCAGCAGCCACTGCGCCGCGGTCTGACCCTTGAACGTCGGCCAGGTCAGCTGGAAGTTCACCACCCACGGCTGGCCGGTGTGGTCGACGGCGTACCAGCTGAAGCCGAGGTCGCCGGGCAGGTTGCCGCCCTTGGAGCCCAGGTAGGGCCACTTGGCGCGGTCCAGGTCGATGCCGGCGACCTTCGACATGATGTCCCGGACCGGTGCGGCGGGCCCGACTGCGGCGGCCTGCACCGCGACGTGCTCGCGGCAGATGTCGGCGGCGCTGCCGTACCACTCGGCCCCGATGCTCGAGGCCGGCGTCCGGGTGCGGTACGGGTCGGGCTCGTACGGCCGCGAACTCACCTGCTGCAACAGCGCCGTGCGCTGCGCCTTGTCGCCGTTCTTCCACTGGTCACGCACATCGGGCTTGCCCCAGCCGATGGAGAACAGCTCGTGCATGGTCGGGTACGGCGTCAGACTTGCCGGGTCGTGGTGCCCGGCGACCACGAGTGCCTCGTCCACCGCGGCGGGGCCGACCTTGTTGATCAGCATGTCGGTGGCCATGTTGTCGCTGACCGAGATCATCTGCTGGGCCGCCTCGTGGACCGTCACCTGTGTGCCCGGGGCCAGGTTGTCCATGCCGGCCGAACCGAGCTTCTTGCCTTCGGCGGTGACGGTGACCTTGTCGTCCCAGCTGAGGGTGCCGGCCGACACCGCTCGCGCAACGGCAAGCAGCACATAGATTTTCATGATCGACGCCAGCGGCATCGGCTCGTCGACGTTGGTGCCGGCGACCTTGACGCACTTGCCGTCGACGACCTTGGCGACCTGATACGAGTAGTGGGCGCCGGACTTCGCGATGGCCGCGTCGACGTCAGCCCAGGACTTGACGGGCGGCGGACGCAGCGAGACCTCCATGCGGTCGACGGTGCCCTTGCCGTCGACGTGCAGCTGGATGTCCTGGTTCACGCCGTAGGAGTTGGTGACGTGCAGCGTCGACTGTCCTGCGCCGATGTCGATGCCGGTGAGCTTGAACGGGCGGTCCCACCAGATCCACTTCATCCGGTAGGTGATGTCGTCGACCTGGTCGGGTGCGGCGAGTGTCTTCACCCCGGCCGGCTCGATGGACCAGTCCGAGTTGAGCATGTCCATCGTCTGCCGGGACCGCATGCCCTGCGGGGTGCTCATGTCGATCAGGGCGCCATAGGCAGCGCTCGATGGTGGCGCGACGGCTGCGGGCGTGCTGCTACAGCCGCCTAAGACGACGATGACTGCGCCGGCCGTGGCCAGCGCAGCCCGGGTCTTATGCCTGCTGGCCGGAACCAGCAACGTCCAACACAACCTCGAATTCGAGAAGTGACGCTCCGGTGGCGACGGGGTTGGCCCGCTGCCCGGCGTGGGCCTCGACGGCCGGGCCGGTGGCCCAGGCCTGGAACGCCTCGTCGGACTCCCACTGCGTCACCACGAAGTAGCGGTTTTCGCCCTTGACCGGGCGGAGCAGCTGGAATCCGAGGAAGCCGGGCTGGCCGTCCACTGCGTGAGCGCGGTTGGCGAACCGCTTCTCCAATTCCGGGCCGGCGTTGGGCGGAACTTCGATCGCATTGATCTTCACCACAGGCATGTGGTTCAGGTTACCGCGCTACTCGACAGGCAGGATGGGGCCATGACGACCGACCTGCTCACCGCCCGGGGCGGCACCGGCGAGCCGATTGTGCTGGTGCACGGATTGATGGGCCGCGGGACGACGTGGGACCGGCAGTTGCCGTGGCTGACCGAATTGGGCGAGGTCTATACGTACGACGCGCCGTGGCACCGCGGGCGCGGTGTCCACGATTCCGAGCCGATCAGCACCGAACGGTTCGTCGCCGACCTGGCCGACGCGGTCGGCTCGTTGGGGTGTCCGGCGCGGTTGATCGGGCACTCGATGGGTGGGCTGCACAGCTGGTGTGTGGCCGCCGAACATCCGGAACTGGTCACCGCGCTGGTGGTCGAGGACATGGCAGCGGATTTCGTCGGCTTCACCATCGGTGCCTGGGATCCCTGGACACATTCGATTCCGGTCGAATTCGATTCGGCGCAAAAGGTTTTGGATCTCTTCGGCCCGGTCGCCGGCCAGTACTTCCTGGACGCGTTCGATCGCACCGAGACCGGTTGGCGGCTGCACGGCGAGGCGGCGCACTGGGTCGCGATCGCCGCCGAGTGGGGCACCCGGGACTACTGGCAGCAGTGGACGGCAGTACGGGCGCCGACGTTGCTCATCGAGGCCGGCAACGGGGTCGCGCCGCCGGGACAGATGCGCAAGATGGCCGAGATCGGGTACCGGACAACGTATGTGGAAGTTCCGGGGGCCGGCCACCTCGTGCACGACGACGCGCCCGAGGTCTACCGCCGCGCGGTCGAGGATTTCCTCGCGTCCGTCTGACTATTCGTATCGGGACCGTGCCGCGGCGAGGTCGTGCGCGACGCGGTCCAGGTCGCGGGAGTCTCCCACGTCGGTCCAGTTGAAGTTGCCGAAGCCGTTGCGTGCACCGGGATTTCGGGTGATGGCGCTCAACAGGGCGCCGAGTGCGAAGGGGGCGACCATGATCGCGACCATCGCGACGAGAGTCAGGATGGTGTTCATACCGATAATTCTCGAATCCGGGGCAACTGAATAAACAGTGGCAGTTCGGACGGCATTCGATAAAATACTGCCATGATCAACAGTGTCTCGGTCCTGGTGATGGACGGAGTGGCGCCGTTCGAGTTCGGCGTGGTGTGCGAGGTCTTCGGCATCGACCGGTCAGCCGACGGTGTGCCGAACTTCGATTTCAAGGTGTGCGGACCGGAGGCCGGACGGCCCGTGCGCACGTCGGTGGGCGCTTCATTGACCCCCGACCACGGCATCGACCAGCTGCTGGGGGCCGATCTGGTCGCAATTCCGGCAGTGGCGGGTCCGGTCTATCCGCAGGCGGCGCTGGACGCCGTCCGCAATGCCGCGGATTCCGGTTCGATGATCCTGACCATCTGCTCAGGGGTGTTCGTCGCCGGCGCCGCAGGGCTGCTCGACGGCCGTGCGTGTACCACGCACTGGATGCACGCGGACAAGTTGGCCCGCATGTTTCCCACCGCCCGCGTCGATCGTGACGTGCTGTTCGTCGACGACGGAAATCTCATCACCAGCGCGGGTACCGCCGCCGGTATCGACGCCTGCCTACACCTGGTGCGCCGCGAGATGGGCAGCGAGATCACCAACAAGATCGCGCGCCGCATGGTGGTACCGCCGCAGCGCGACGGTGGTCAGCGGCAGTTCATCGAGCAGCCCATCCCGGTGCGGTGCTCGGAAGGCTTTGCGCCGCATCTGGATTGGATTCTGACCAACCTGCGGCAGCCGCACACGGTGGCGAGCCTGGCCAAACGGGCCAGCATGTCGGGCCGCACGTTCGCACGGCGGTTCGTCGAGGAGACCGGGCGGACGCCCATGCAGTGGGTCACCGATCAGCGCGTGCTGTACGCCCGCACGCTGCTGGAGGAGACGGATCTCGATGTCGATCGCGTGGCGGACAAGGCCGGATTTGGTACCGCAACCTTGCTGCGGCACCATTTCCGGCGCGTTGTCGGCGTCAACCCGTCCGACTATCGGCGGCGCTTCGCGTGTCCCAATCTGGTTGCGCCGCAACCGGTTGACTAGCCCTGCGGCCTGCACTGCACGTTGACGTACACGGTGTCGAACTGACCGGAGTTGATGCGCTGGCCCCGGCCGTCGATGTTGGAGCCGGTCAGCCCGTGCACGTCGGTCACCGAGCACGCGGACAGCGGGCCGGAGGTGCTGGTGTTGACCTGGACGTGATAGCCGCGGGACTGCAGCTCGTTGATGGTGTCGACGGCCGAGCCGCCGCCGGTCGGCAGCGCGGAGGCCGTGGCCGGGGCGAGTGCCCCGGCAGCGATTGCCGCTGCGGCGGCTCCGACGATAACGAGGCCGCGTCGCTTGTTGTTTGCTTTCTGTTCACCTGAAATTCGGTATGCGGTCATGCTTCCGTTCTATCCGAGCATCACCGCATGTGGTACTGACTCATGCCGTTCTCATTGGAAAGCACGCGATTTCATGCCGTTCTCATTGAAACGGGGTTTCTAGCGCTCGCCCTCACCCGCCAGCGCGTACCGATCATCGGCGGTCTGCTCGACCAGGCCGTCGACCAGCAGCGAGTCCAGCGCCCGGTCGCGCTGCGCGGTATCGGTGAGCCACGCCACATCCAATTGCGCCCGCGTCACCGGAGTTGCGCTGCCGCGCAACACATCCAGCAGCCGGCCGCGGACCTGGCGATCGGTTCCCGCGTATTTCTGCACGGGACGGGTCGGCGCGTCCAGTTCCGGATGGCCGGCGCTGCGCCACGCGCAGACGGTCAACGGGCAGACTCCGCATTTCGGGGTGCGGGCGGTGCAGACGATCGCGCCGAGTTCCATCAACGCGGCCGAAAACACATGTGCCGTGCCATCTTCGGGCAGCAGCGCGGCGACGTCGTCGAGGTCGCGGGAGCGTGCGGGGGTGTCGGCCACGCCGCGAATCGCGCGTGCCACCACCCGGCGCACGTTGGTGTCGACGACGGGGACGTCCTGCTGATAGGCGAAGCAGGCGACGGCCCGCGCGGTGTAGGCGCCCACGCCCGGCAGCGTCAGCAGCGTCTCGACGTCGCGGGGGACTTCGTCGCCGTGTTCAGTGGCGATCACCTCGGCGCATTCGTGTAATCGCTTGGCGCGCCGCGGGTAGCCCAATTTGCCCCACGCGCGCAGCACGTCGGCGGCCCCGGCCGCGGCGGTGGCGGACGGTGTCGGCCAGCGGGCGATCCAGTCCCGCCAGATCGGTTCGACCCGCGACACCGGGGTCTGCTGCAGCATGAATTCGCTGACCAGAATTTGCCACGCGGTGACATCCGGCGCCCGCCACGGCAGGTCGCGCTGCGCCGTGCGATACCACTCCAGGAGCTCGCCGACCGGGATGAGAATTTGCCCTGAACTCATTGCACACCCACTATGCAAGCAGGGCACAATGGGCGGCATGCCCAACTCAAACCCGATAAATGCCTGGAAAGCACTGAGAGAGGGTAACGAGCGATTCGTTGCCGGTGAACCAGCGCACCCCAGCCAGAGCATCGAGCGTCGGACGCAGTTGGCCGGTGGCCAGAAGCCGACCGCCGTGTTGTTCGGATGTGCTGACAGCCGCGTCGCCGCCGAGATCATCTTCGATCAAGGCCTCGGCGACATGTTCGTCGTGCGCACCGCGGGCCACGTTCTCGATTCCGCCGTGATCGGCTCGATCGAGTACGCCGTGGCGGTCCTCGAAGTGCCGCTGATCGTCGTGCTCGGCCACGACAGCTGCGGCGCGGTCAAGGCCACCATCACCGCTCTCGACGACGGCGCGGTGCCGGGTGGCTACGTCCGCGACATCGTCGAGCGGGTCACGCCGTCGATCCTGGTCGGCCGCCGTGAGGGCCTCACCGAGGTCGACGAACTCGAGGCCCGGCACGTCAACGAGACGGTGCACCTGCTGAGCACGCGATCCAGCATCGTCGCCGAGAAGCTGCAGTCGGGCAAGGTCGCCATCGTCGGCGCCACCTACCACCTGGCCGAGGGTCGGGTCACCAAGCGCGACCACGTCGGCGATATCGGCGAATAGTCGGTGGAACTGGGGTGGCGAACACCACCCCAGTTCACAGACGACACGCCGCACCAGGTCAGAGCCCACCGCGTTTTGTGCCCTTACCGTGACAATGTGCCGGATCTAGAACCGCATGGCCCGCTGCCATCCCAGATCTATTTCCGTCGGCGGATGCTGGCGATCGGTGTCGCCGCAGTCGTCCTGCTCCTCGTCGTGATCATCGGGGTCGTCGTCTTCAGCAACAGCACGGGCGATTCCAAAGAGACTCAGCCCACCGCCAAGACGTCGACGTCCGCGACCCCACTGCCCGGTGAGACGCCCGGGGTGAAGAGTCCGATCGCGCCGCCGCCGAACGCGGCTCCGGCCCCGACGCCCACCCCGACCACGGCGGTCACGCCGCCGCCGGTGCTCAAGGCGGGCGACGACTGCCCGGACACCACGCTGGCGGCCAAGGGCATCACCAACCAGCCGACCTACGTGATCGGTGACCAGCCGAAGTTCACCATGGTCGTCACCAACATCGGTCTGGTCGAGTGCAAGCGTGACGTCGGTGCCGCCGTGCTGGCCGCCTACGTCTACTCACTGGACAACAACCGGCTGTGGTCCAACCTGGACTGCGCGCCGTCGAACGAGACCCTGGTGCGGGGCTTCAAGCCCGGCGAGCAGGTGACCACCGAGGTCACCTGGACCGGGATGGGCTCGGCGCCGAACTGCCCGCTGCCGCGCCAGGCGATCGGGCCCGGCACCTACAACCTGGTCGTCCAGCTGGGCAACCTGCGATCGGCTCCCGTGCCGTTCGTACTGTCGGAGGCGCAGCAGCCCGGCGCGGGTGCACCGCCGGCGGGCGAGGCACCGCCGCCGGCCCCCGCTGCCCCGGCACCCGGCGAGCCGACGCTGCCCGGCCCCGCCAACTGATCTCAGGCGAGCCGGTCGGCGATCGTCGACTCGGCGAGCAGCGACAAACCCTCGCGAATGTGGCGGGCCCACATGGACCCGATGCCCTCGACCGACTGCAGGTCGTCGGCGCTCGCGGCGAGCAGGCCCTGTAGCGATCCGAACGACCGCACCAACAGGTCCACGTGCGCGAACTGCAGGCGCGGGATGCCGGCCATCGCGCGGTAGCCGCGCGAGCTCATCGCCGAATCCTGCGCCTCGGGCGTCGACGGGTAGCCGAAAACCCTTGCAAGCGTGGTGAAGTCGAGCAGTTCGTTGTCGCTGAGCGCATCGAGTTCCTCGAGCGTCGCGGTCACCTGATCGGCGGTCGGGGGATCGGGGTTGGCGTGGTAGTCGCGCACGATCAGTTCGCGGGCCGCGTCGTTGTCGCCGACCAGTTCGTCGAGCTGTAGCTTGAGCTGGCGCCCGTCGGTACCGAGCTCGACGACGTCGGCGTCGATCTCCAGGCTGATCCGGCGGACCATCTCCATGCGCTGCACGACGGTCATGACATCGCGCAGCGTCACGAAGTCCTCGATCTCTGCCATCGACAGCTGCTTGCTGACCTCGTCGAGGCGGAACTTGTAGCGCTCCAATGTGGCGACGGTCTGGTTGGCGCGCGACAAGATGGTCGGAGTTTCCGGTACGACGTGCCGCTCGCCGGCCACGTACACCGTCACGATGCTCATCGAGTGGCTGACGGACACGACCGGGAAACCGGTCTGGATGGCGGCGCGCTCGGCGGAGCGGTGCCGGGTACCGGATTCGTCGGTCGGGATCGACGGGTCGGGCACCAGCTGCACGTTGGCCCGCAGGATGCGGGTGAGGTCGCTGGAGAGCACCACGGCGCCGTCCATCTTCGACAGCTCCCGCAGCCGGGTCGGCGCGAACCGGACGTCCAGCGGGAAGCCGCCGTCGCAGATGGCCTCGACGCTGTCGTCGTAACCCAGCACGATCAGCCCGCCGGTACGGCCGCGCAGGATGCGCTCGAGGCCGTCCCGCAGTGGGGTGCCGGGCGCCAGCTTGCCCAACGTCTCACGCAGTGTCGGTCGGGTCAGATGCACGACGTTGCCGCGCCCGGCCCGGGTTCCCGCTTTCACCGACATCGGTGCACTCCTCGGTGGTTTTCCGGCCGGGCTCTACCCGGTCCGGTCCACATTCTCTGTGATCTTGCGTAACACCCGCAACGCCGCGGTGATGTTGTCGGCCGGCAGCACCCGAAGCCCGCGCGGCGGCGACTCGATTCCGGTGGGCACCACGGCCGTCGTGAATCCGAGCCGGGCGGCCTCGGCGAGCCGGCGGTCCATGCCGGTCACCCGCCGCAGATCGCCCGCCAGACCCACCTCGCCGATGGCAATCGCGGTGGCCGGCAGCGGCAGGTCGGTGTACGCCGATGCGATGGCCAGCGCCACCGCCAGATCCGACGACGGATCGGTCAACCGCATGCCGCCCACCGTGGACAGGTAGATGTCGTTGGTGCCGACGGGCAGCCGCGCCCGCTTCTCGAGTACCGCGGTGATCATGGCCGCGCGGGCCGAGTCGATACCGCTGACCGCGCGGCGCGGCGATCCCGCCGACGGCGAGCCGATGAGGGCCTGCACCTCGCCGATGAGTGGCCGCTTGCCGTCGAGGCTGACGGTCACCGCGGTGCCGGACACCGGTGCCGGCCGCTGGTCGAGGAAGAGCCCCGACGGATCGGCAACGCATTCGATTCCGTTGTCGTGCAACATGAAACAGCCGACCTCGTCGGCCGCGCCGAAGCGGTTCTTCACGCCGCGGACCATGCGCAGTGCCGAGGCGCGGTCGCCCTCGAAGTGCAGCACGACGTCCACCAGGTGCTCCAGTGAGCGCGGCCCGGCGATGGCCCCGTCCTTCGTGACGTGGCCGACCAGGACCATCGCGATGCCCGTCGTCTTGGCGGCCATGGTGAGGGCGGTGGTGACGGCCCGAACCTGCGTCACGCCGCCGGTGACGCCGTCGGCCTCGGCGGTAGACATGGTCTGCACCGAATCCACCACCACCAGCGTGGGCTGGACCGCCTCGATGTGGCCGAGTGCGGTCTGCAGGTCGGATTCGGCGGCCAGGAAGACGTCGTCATGCGTGCAGCCGGTGCGCTCGGCGCGCAACCGGATCTGCCCGGCGGATTCCTCGCCCGACAGATACAGCGCACGCCGACCGGACATGGCCCAGCGGTGTGCGACCTCGAGCAGCAGCGTCGACTTGCCGACGCCGGGATCACCGGCCAGCAGCGTAACCGAACCCGGCACCACGCCGCCGCCCAGCACGCGGTCCAATTCGCTGATCCCGGTGTGGAAATGCCTGGTCGTGCCCGGATCGATCGAGCTGATCGGCACCGCGGGGGAGGCCGGCGCGACAGCGCGGTGCGTCGCGGGCGTCAGAGAGCTCAGAACGGCGACTTCGTTGACCGTGCCCCAGGTGCCGCACTCCGGGCAGCGGCCCACCCATTTCGCCGTGGTGTGCTGGCACTCCGAGCAGCGAAACTGCGAACGTACTTTCGAACCGGTTCTGGCCATGCCGCGAACTTAGTCGCTGGTACCGACAGATTGCGTCAGGCTCGGCGTCCGAATCCGAGACGCCTGGCCAGTTTTCGCATCAAGCCGGGTTGATCATCCGGGTGGTCCCCGATGACACCGAAATCCACGTGTACGGCAACGGGCCTGTCGTCGCGGTCGTACGTCGCAAGGACCGGGAAACCGCCGTCGCCCCAACCGGATCCGCTGACGACGATATTGGCGCCGGAGGCCGAGTCGAGTGACACATTGGCGTAGCCCGGGCCGATATCCGGTGCCCACAGGCCGCGGTCGACGGCCTCGGTGCGAGTTGCGAGCACGGAATCCTCGACCGCCGCATCGTGAACCGCGAGCAGCCCGTGGTCGGTGCCGGTGAACGCGCCGAAGCTGGGGACGGGCGGCACCAGTAATTCGTCGGCGGAACCGAGTAGGGCTGGTTGGCCGTCGCCGATCGCCACGCTCAAATATGCCTGGCGGGGTTCAGGGATGCCGTCGTCGCTCACGTCGACCACCGTTGCCCAAACCCGGTACGAGCCATTCGGGACGGCAAGTACGCAACCGCCGCTTCTCGGGCCGAACGGATCGCGCGCGATCAATGCGCCGGTGCTGACCTGCACCGTTCCGAGTTCGACGACGGTGCATCCCGCAGCGCGACCGGTGGTGGCTGCGAGGAACGAAACGAGGCTAGTGATGTCCCTCGCCGCCGCCGGCAGGTGCCGGAGCGGCTTCGCCGGCCTCGCGGCGCGGGGCTTCGCCTGCGGAGATCGGGACCGAGATGGTCTTCTCGCCGGCGTTCTGGAACTTGAACGTGAAGTTGTAGTTCAGGCCGTTGCTGATGGGCTTGGTCAGCGCCACCATCGCGATGGAGGTCGTGGCGTCCTCGGACCGCGGCAGCGTCTGCTTCTGGCCGTCCGGGGTGCCGACCAGCAGCACGCCGCCCGCGGGCACCGTGGTGCCGCCGTTGACCAGCACCTCGCCGGTGTCGGAGGTGATGCCGACCAGCTTGTCGGCGTTGTCGGGCGACTTGTTGGTCGCGACGAACAGCAGCTCGACCATGGTGCCGGGCTTGACGAAGTCGCGGGTCTGCGGGGCGCGCAGGTAGACGTTGCGCAGGTCCACGCCGGCCTTCTCGTTGCCGATGGTGGTGGCGGTGCCGTTGACCGCAGGCAGCTGGTTCGCGCTCTGTGAGACCTGGCCGCTGCTGCAGCCGGTGAGCGTCACCGCGGTGGCCAGCCCGAAGGCGGCCAGCGTGACGGCAGAAGTGCGCGATTTCATGCGGTTCACTCAAGCCTCCTGCTTGGGCGCCAGCGGCGATGCGCGTGACGGCCTTGGGTATGTCCTGCTGTGTCCCCGGACTGGTCCGGCGTTCGACTATGCAGAGTAGTAGGTGGCGGTTGGCGGCGGTAGCGGAGGCCCGCCATCTGCCTGGTTCGGGCGTCTTTCCGGCCGCGAATGACCGGTGAATGGGACGTGAATCCGGGGGAATTCGGCCGGATTGTGGCCCCCGCCACTGCACGTAAACGCTGCGCTGTCAACCCCTTTCACGCATCTGTATGGCCCCTGACCTGCATTGTTGATCCGCGGGTGTCTGACGCCCGTGCTAACATTGCTATGTGAAAGGGGCCCGAATCTGATGATTTTCAAGGTCGGAGACACCGTCGTTTACCCACACCACGGTGCAGCATTGATCGAGGCGATTGAAACCCGGACCATCAAAGGCGAGCAGAAAGAATATCTCGTCCTCAAGGTTGCGCAGGGCGATCTGACCGTTCGAGTACCCGCAGAAAACGCTGAATACGTCGGTGTTCGCGACGTGGTGGGTCAGGAAGGCCTCGACAAGGTGTTCCAGGTGCTGCGCGCCCCGCACACCGAGGAGCCAACCAACTGGTCCCGTCGTTACAAGGCGAACCTGGAGAAGCTGGCTTCCGGTGATGTGAACAAGGTCGCCGAGGTCGTTCGTGACCTGTGGCGTCGTGACCAGGAGCGCGGTCTGTCCGCCGGCGAGAAGCGCATGCTGGCCAAGGCTCGTCAGATCCTTGTCGGTGAGCTGGCCCTGGCCGAGAACACCGATGACGCGAAGGCCGCCACCATCCTGGACGAGGTTCTCGCCGCGGCGTCCTGAACGCCATCTCCAACGGAGCAGTGAACTTCCGTATCGGTCTTGGTACCGATGTACATCCCATCGAGGCAGGGCGGCCGTGTTGGCTGCTCTGCCTGTCTTTTGACGATGCCGACGGCTGTGCCGGGCATTCCGACGGCGACGTCGCCGCGCATGCACTCTGTGATGCCCTGCTGAGCGCTGCCGGCCTCGGTGACCTGGGCAGCGTCTTCGGGACCGACCGTCCCGAATGGCGCGGCGTCACCGGTACCGACATGCTCAAACATGTCGCCACGCTGCTGACGGCTGCCGGTTTCCGGGTGGGCAATGCGGCGGTCCAGGTGATCGGCAACCGCCCGAAAATCGCGCCCCGCAGGGAAGAGGCCCAGCAGGTGCTGTCGGCGCTTCTGGATGCTCCCGTCTCCGTTTCGGCGACCACCACCGATGGGCTCGGGCTCACCGGTCGGGGCGAGGGTCTGGCGGCGATTGCGACGGCGCTGGTGGTCTCGCTCGATTAGGCCGGTAAGCTGGCCCGTCGTGACCGAAAACCGTCTCGAGGGCCTGCGGCTCTACGACACCATGACCGGTGCCGTGCGGGACTTCACCCCGGTGCGGCCCGGACACGCATCCATCTACCTGTGTGGCGCAACCGTGCAGGGCCTGCCCCACATCGGCCATGTTCGCAGCGGCGTCGCGTTCGACGTGCTGCGCCGCTGGCTGACGGCCAAGGGCTACGACGTCGCGTTCATCCGGAACGTCACCGACATCGACGACAAGATTCTCAACAAGGCCGCCGAAGCCGGCCGGCCGTGGTGGGAGTGGGCCGCCACCTTCGAGCGGGCCTTCACGGCCGCCTACGACGCGCTGGGCGTCCTGCCGCCGTCGGCCGAGCCCCGGGCCACCGGGCACATCACCCAGATGGTCGAGGTCATCGAGAAGCTGATCGAGCGCGGGCACGCGTACGCGGCCGACGGCGACGTCTACTTCGACGTGCTGAGCCTGCCCGACTACGGCAAGCTCTCGGGCCACCGCATCGACGACGTCCACCAGGGCGAGGGCGTGGCGACCGGCAAGCGCGACCCGCGGGACTTCACCCTGTGGAAGGGCGCCAAGCCCGGTGAGCCGTCGTGGCCGACGCCGTGGGGCCGGGGCCGCCCCGGCTGGCACACCGAGTGCGTCGCGATGTGCCAGGAGTACCTGGGCTCCGTGTTCGACATCCACGCCGGCGGTATGGACCTGATCTTCCCGCACCACGAGAACGAGACCGCGCAGGCCAACGCCTGCGGCGACGAGTTCGCGCGGTTCTGGCTGCACAACGGCTGGGTCACCATGGGTGGCGAGAAGATGAGCAAGTCGCTGGGCAATGTGCTGGCGATCCCGGCTGTGCTGCAACGGGTTCGTGCCGCCGAGCTGCGCTACTACCTGGGCAGTGCGCACTACCGGTCCATGCTGGAGTTCTCCGAGAACTCGCTGCAGGACGCGGCCAAGGCCTACACCGGCATCGAGGAATTCCTGCACCGGGTCCGCACCCGGGTGGGTGCCGTCGAGGTCGGTACCTGGACCGAGAAGTTCGCGGCCGCACTGGATGACGACCTGGCGGTGCCCGCGGCACTGGCCGAGGTGCACGCCGCCCGCGCCGACGGCAACCGCGCACTGGACGCCGGCGACCACGCCGGCGCGATGGCCGCAGCGACGTCGATCCGGGCCATGATGGGCATCCTCGGGTGCGATCCGCTCGATGAGCGCTGGGAAACCCGTGACGAGACATCGGCAGCGCTGAATGCTGTTGACGCCCTGGTGCAGTGGGCCCTCAAGAGCCGCGCCGAGGCCCGGGAGAACCGGGACTGGGCTGCCGCCGACGCGATCCGCGACCAGCTGAAGCTGGCCGGCATCGAGGTCACCGATACCGCTGATGGCCCGCAATGGGCCCTGACTGATGGGGCCTGACCATGGCCGGAAACTCCCAGCGCCGCGGCGCAATTCGCAAGGCGGGCACGAAGAAGGGCCCGACAGTAGGCTCCGGTGGCCAACGCCGGCGTGGGTTGGAGGGCAAGGGCGCGACGCCGCGCGCCGAACAGCGCCCCAACCACAAGGCGTACAAGGTCGCGCAGAAGGCGGCCCGGTCGAATCAGGGACGGCACAAGAAGACCGATGACGTCGAGGTCGTGGTCGGCCGCAACCCCGTCGTGGAATGCCTCCGCGCCGGCGTCCCGGCCACCGCGCTCTATGTCGTGCTGGGCACCGAAGCCGACGAGCGGCTCACCGAATCGGTGACGCGCGCGGCCGATGCCGGCATCGCCATCATGGAGGTGCAGCGCCACGATCTGGACCGCATCACCAGCAATGGCATGCACCAGGGGATCGCGCTGCAGGTGCCGCCGTACCAGTACGTGCACCCGGACGATCTGCTGAAGTCGGCGACCTCTGACTCGAGCCCGGCCCTGCTCGTCGCGCTCGACAACATCTCGGACCCGCGCAACCTGGGCGCCATCGTGCGGTCCGTGGCGGCGTTCGGCGGGCATGGCGTGGTGATCCCGCAGCGGCGTTCGGCGTCGGTCAGTGCGGTGGCCTGGCGTACGAGCGCCGGTGCCGCGGCCCGGCTGCCGGTGTCTCGGGCGACGAATCTCAATCGGACGCTCAAGGATTGGGCCGACGCCGGCCTGACCATCGTCGGACTGGACGCCGGCGGCGACACCACCCTGGACGAACTGGACGCCTCGGGGCCGACGGTCGTCGTTGTGGGTTCCGAGGGCAAGGGCCTGTCACGACTGGTGCGGGAGAACTGCGACCACATCGTCTCGATCCCGATGGCCGGGCCCACCGAGTCGCTCAACGCGTCGGTGGCCGCCGGCGTGGTGCTGGCCGAGATCGCCCGGCAGCGGCGCTGATTCAGCGGTCGGTGCGGGGCCGCGTCAGCCTGAAGCTGTCGACGGCCCGCACCTCGCCGAACGGACCGCTCACCGCGTAGTAGGTGGCGTCCATCGAGGTATTGCCGCCCGGCCGGCCCGGGTCGACATCGAAAGCCACGAAGCCGCAGGGGTTCTCCCGATCGCGGAAGACGGACCAGGGCGCGGCTTCCTCGATGTAGTTCGGCGTCTTCCTGCCGGTGCCGGGATTCACCTCGCCCACGGACATGAGGACGCGGCACCGCGGCTCGGGAAACAGCATCGTGTTCGACGGAATCGACGTGCCGCCCCCGCCGATGACCAGGTGCACGGTGCCCTTGCTGGTGTCGATCGAACCCGATTGTGCGTCAACCGGATTCGGTGTGAGGGTGTCGGTCGGCAAGGTGCCGCGGATCGCATGGCTGCGTTCGTAGTGGTGCTCGTGCCCGCAGACCACGAGGTCGACGTTGAACCGGTCGAAGAGGGGCAGCCAGTTCTCGCGGATGCCGAGGTCGGCGCCGTTGGTCTTGTTGCCCGTGGAAACGGCCGTCTGGTGCATGCACACCACCACCCAGTCGATCTCCCTGTTGCTGCGGGTGCGCTCGAGTTCTTGTTCGAGCCACCGTTTTTGGGCGCCACCGGAGTAGCCGCGCACATACGAGTTGCCGCCGTCCTGGTAGCAGACGTCGTCGTTGGCCAGGATGATCACGCGGACCGAGCCGGCGGTGAAGGCGTACCACAGGCCGCGCAGTTCGGGGTCGGCACCGGAGTCCGGCAGCCCGAAGTAGGCCTGGTAGGCGCCGTAGCCGATCGGGCCGTTGCCCAGCTCGTTCTCGTGATTGCCCGGCGCCGGCATCCACGGTCGGTGCCGCGCGGAGCGGGTGTTGTTCTCGAACCATTCCGACCAGGTGCGGACCCGGTCGTGCGCGAGGTTGGCGTAGCAGAGGTCGCCGTTGACGAGATGAAACAGCGGGGCCAGCCGTTCGACCGCGGTGGTGATGTCACCGGCGGCCGGCGATCCGACGTGATCGCTGCCGAAGGATGCCGCCACCTTGGCGTCGAGCATCGGAGTCGACTGATCGCCGAAGCTGGTGAACCGGATGGGTGCGCGGCCGCGGGGTGCGGTACGCACCGAGCCCAGCTCGGGACTCGCGCCGTCATGTACGGCGGCGTAGATGTAGTCGGTGTCGGGCGCGAGGCCGGTCAATCGGGCATGGTGGACGCGAATCTCGCTGCGTGACGCCGCATCCCGGTAGGTGACGGTCTCGGCCGTGACGGTGTTGCCGACCCCGTCGTCCGGGGTGCCCACCATGACGTGGGGGTTCTGCACGGCGGCAGCGGTGTGCCAGGACACCACGACCTCGGTGGCCGCGTCGGAGCCGAACTGGGTGTGCAATCCGGTGACCGGTGGTGCACCGCCGCGGTCGGCCCGCTGCCACAGCATCGGACCGGTGCGCCTGGTCGTGACGTATCCGGTGGCGCCGGCTCCGAGGCCCGCGCCGACGAGAGCCGACGTGCCTCCCACGATCAGCGATCTGCGGCTCACGTCCACGACAGCCATCTTGCCTGTGATGCGGACCGCCGGCCCGGCGGCGACACCGCCCGGCCACGAATCGACGTGTGCTGTTCGCGCTGCGGTAACCGCGCTGATTCAGCGCCGCTGCAACTCGACGACCGAGATGGCCGGTCGGTCTTCTTCCCCGCTCATCGCAGTCCCAACATCGAACAGGTCAACCACAATCCGGTCACGGCCAGAATCAGGGTGACCGGCACCGTCACCAGTCCGACGGTGGTGAACTCCCGGGCCCCTGCGGGCATCTCGTCGCGGACGACGTTGCGCCACAAGAGGTTCGACAGCGAGCCGGGGTAGGTCAGGTTGGGCCCGATGTTCACGCCGATGAGGACCGCCAGCACCGCGACCGGCCCGCCGGCCGCGACGAGCGGCAGCAGCACCAGCACGGCGGGCAGGTTGTTGATCAGATTCGACAGCACCGCCGCGATGGCGGCGATACCGAGCAATGCCGGCAGGGTGGCGCCGTGTGGCAACACCTGCGAGATGACCCGGCCCAGGCCGAGGTCCAGTACGACGCTCACCAGGACGCCCAGCGCCAGCACGGCGACGAGGAACGGCACGTTGGCCGCCCGCACGATGCCCAGGATCGTCTCGTGACCGCGCACGACGGCGCGCACCGCCAGTACCGCGGCACCGGCGAACGCGGCCCACGCCGGTTCCAGACCGAGCAGCGAGGTGGCGCCGAAGCCGATGAGCGTCAGCACCACCACGGTCAGGACGAAATAGGGGATCTCGGGTGCGGGTGGTGCCGGCCGGTCCACGGCGCCGGCGCGCAGTTCACGCCGGAAGTACCACCGCAGCAACACATATTCGGCGGCGACGGCGAACAGCCAGGGCAGGGACATCGCCGCGGTGAATCTGGTGAAGCTCAGGCCCGCGGTCGTGAAGGCCAGCAGATTGGTCAGGTTCGACACCGGCAGCAGCAGCGACGCGGTGTTGGCCAGGTGGGCCGCGGCATAGCCGTGTGGCCGTGCCGGTACGCCCAGGGTCCGTGCGGTCGACAGCACGACGGGTGTCAGCAACACGACGGTGGCATCGAGGCTCAGCACGGCGGTCGTCCCGGCCGCGATGACGAAGACGGTGACCAGCAGTCGGCGCGCCGCCGACTGTCCGGCGCCCCAACTGTGCCGGGCCATGTAGACACCGGCAGCGTGGAACAGCCCTTCGTCGTCGCAGAGTTTGGCCAGCACCAGGACGGCGGCCAGAAACCCGACGACCGGCAGCAATCGGCCGATCTCGTGGAGTGCGGTGTTCACAGCCAGGGATCGGCGGGTTGCCAGAGCGTCGGCAGGTGCAGCGGCAGGCCGTCTTCGGCGGCCAGCCGGCTCAGCACCCGCATCGACACGTTCAGGTCGTCACCGGCGTACGGCAGCGCGCGCAGCGGCTCGTGCAGCGGGCGGAAGAAGTCGTCCCAGTGCGTCAGCACCACCCGGCGCGCACCGACGGTCCGGACCGTCTCGTTCCAGTAGTCGACGAGGTACTGCTCGGGCTGCAGACCGAGCTGTCCGATCCCGAGATACACGACCTCGGCGCGTTGCCCGGCGAGGGCGCCCGGCACGAACCCGGCGCTGCCGACGGCGAGCAGACGACGGCCGCTGCTGCGGTGATGGATGTGCGTGGACCAGGCCTCGCCGCACTTGTACGCCGACGCCCGCACCGGCGGCACCACCGGTGCGGTGATGGTGCCGGGGAAGCGGTCGGGTGGGCAGTGGTGTCCGGTGAACAGCGTTACGTCGAAGGCGCCCAACGTGATCGACTCGCCGGGAGTGGCCACCGTCAGCTGCGAGTCGGGAAGGCCGCCGCCCCGGCCGATATGTGCGGCCGACGTCCCACCCACCAGTTGCGCGCCGGTGCGCGCGGCGACGGCCGCGGAGTCCATGGCGTGGTCGAAGTGCGTGTGGACCGGCAGCACGGCGTCGAGCCGGTCGATGCCGAGCCGGTGCAGGCAGCCATCAATGCGTGGTGGCGCGGGACTCAGCTTGCCCAGCCCGACGGCCAAGAGACTCGGCCGGGAGAAGAAGCCGTCGGTCAACAGCGCCGACGACCCGTCGGACACCAGCATGGTGGTGACGCCGGCCCAGGTGACGGTCAGCGGGGAGTCGGCGCCGGCGGCCGGCTGGTCGAAGTAGCGGGTGTATGCGGCCAGGTCGGGCCGTCCGAGTTTCGGTCGCATCAGCAGAATGCCTCGATCTGTACGTTCTCAGTGGTCAGCCGTTCGCGGACCGCCCGGGCGATGTCGACGGCGCCGGGCGAATCGCCGTGTACACAAATTGATTTCACGGTGATCTTGATGGTGGAACCGTCGACGGCGCCGACGCGACCGGCGGTCACCATGGACGCCACCCGGTCGGCGATGGTCGAGACGTTGTGCAGCACCGCGTTGCGTTGCGTGCGCGGAACGAGTTGTCCGTCGGGGCGATATGAGCGGTCGGCGAAGGCCTCGGGCACGGTGCGTAACCCGAGTTCGTCGGCGGCGGCGAAGAACGCCGAACCGGCCAGCCCCAACACGGGCAGCGCAGGATCCACGGCGTGCACCGCGGCAGCCACCGCCCGCGCCTGCACGTGATCGGTGACGATCGTGTTGTAAAGGGCGCCATGGGGTTTCACGTAGCTGACGGTCGACCCGGCGACCCGTGCCAGCGCCTGCAACGCGCCGATCTGGTAGATCACCTCGGCGGTCAGGTCTTCGGGGCTGACGTCGATGTAGCGGCGGCCGAAGCCTGCCAGGTCGTTGTAGCCCACCTGAGCACCGATGCGCACGCCGCGCTCGGCGGCCGCGTGACAGACCCGCAGCAGCCCGGCCGGGTCGCCGGCGTGGAACCCGCAGGCGATGTTGGCACTGGTGACCAGATCGAGCATCGCGTCGTCGTCACCCAGACTCCACACCCCGAAGCTTTCTCCGAGATCGGCATTGAGGTCCACCGCTGACATGTCAGCCAGCCTAGGCTGGCCGCCATGTCCACTCGTGACGACATTCTCATCACCGCGTTCGGCCTCGCCCAGTTGATCGCCGCCGGCGACGTGACGCTGCTCGACGTGCGCTGGCAGCTGGCCAAGCCCGACGGCCGCGACGAGTACCTGGCCGGGCACATCCCCGATGCGGTGTACGTCTCGCTGGAGGACGACCTGTCGGATCACACCGTCACGGGGCGCGGCCGTCATCCGCTGCCGTCGGGCGCCGCGGTGCAGGAGGCCGCGCGCCGCTGGGGCGTGCGGGAGGGCGTGCCGACGGTCATCTATGACGACTGGAACCGTGCCGGCTCGGCGCGCGCCTGGTGGGTGCTGCGCGCGGCGGGCGTCGAGAACGTGCGCATCCTGGACGGCGGGCTGGCCGCGTGGACCACGTCGGGCGGTCCGCTGGACCGCGGCGACGTCGAACCGGCACCGGGCGACATCACCGTCACGCACCAGGACCTGTACGCCGGTGCCATGCCGACGCTGACCGCCGACGAGGCGGCGGCCCTGGGCCCGCGCCTGGGCGATGTCCGCGCGCCGGAACGGTTCCGCGGCGACGTCGAGCCCATCGACCCCATCGCCGGACACATTCCGGGGGCGATCAACCTGCCCAGCGTGCTGGCCGCCGACGGCACCCTGCGCACCGATGGCGGTGCAGACGTGGACGGTGTCTACTGCGGCTCGGGCGTCACCGCGGCGGTGGCGGTGGCCGCGCTGGCGGCCGCCGGCCGGGACGTGGCGCTGTTCCCCGGTTCGTGGTCGCAATGGAGCAACGAGCCGGGGCGACCGGTGGGGCGAGCGTAGCGACGGGGTGGTTGATCCTGTTACCGGCGACGGACCCGACCCGCGCCCCAGCACAGCAGGTAGATGCCGAACGAGATCGACGTCACGAACACCGACACCGGGACGCCTGGGGCGAGGGACAGCACGATGCCGCCGACCGCGGCGATCTCGGCGAACACCACGGAGGCCACCATCGTCGTGACGGGGGAGCTGAACACGCGTCCGGCCGCGGCGGCGGGGGTGATCAACAGCGACATCACCAGCAGTGCCCCGACGATCTGCACGCCCTGCGCGGCCGCGACACCGACCAGTGCGGCGAACACGATGCCCAGCGCCCGTACCGGAACGCCGCGAGCGGCAGCCACTTCCGGGTCGGCGGTGGCGAACAGCAGCGGCCGGTAACAGGCCGCCAGGATCGCGACCACCAACACGGTCACCACCGCCAGCAGTGCCAGACCCGAATAGCCGACGCCGACGATCTGTCCGGTGAGCAACGCGAAACTGGTGCCGGTGCGGCCGGGATACAGGTGGATGAACAACACGGCCAGGCCCAGCCCGAAAGCCAGTACGACGCCGATGGCCGAGTCCCGCTCGCGCGAGCGTTGCCCGAGGATGCCGAAAAGGATTGCCGCCAGGGCACTCCCGACGAGGGCGCCGAGGCCGACGTTGAGCCCCGTCAGCAGTGCGAAGGCCGCGCCGGTGAGGGACAGCTCGCTCGAGCCGTGAACGGCGAACGACATCTGCCGCATCACGATGAACGGTCCGATCAGACCACCGAGCAGCGCCAGCAGCGCCGCCGCGAGCACGGCCTGCTGGACGAAATCACGGCCGAGCAGGTCGGCCGTCAGTGCCGTGTCGACGAAGTTATTCACAGCAGTGTCCGCTCGCATGCTCGGAGTTGTCCACGACCGCACCGTCCTGACCGACGACGACGTACTGTCCGCCGATCTGGGCGACCTGGATGTCGGCGCGGTACAGCGCGGACAGCGTCTCGGACGTCATGACGTCCTCGACGGTGCCGATCCGGAAGCGGCCGTCGACCAGGTACAGCACGCGGTCGACGTACGGCAGCACGGGATTGACCTCGTGGGTGACGAACAGGACCGCGGTACCGGCGTCCTTGCGGCGCTGGTCGATGAGGCTCGACACCAGTTTCGCGTTGGCCGGGTCGAGGTTCAGCAGCGGTTCGTCACACAGCAGCAGTGCGGGGTCGGACGCCAGGGCCTGCGCGATGCGGACCCGTTGCAGTTCGCCGCCGGACATCACCGAGACGGGGACGTCGGCCAGCCGGGCGCCGTCGACCTGGCCGAGTGCCTTGGTCACCACGGCGCGGCGCTGCGCGCGCTTCCGTGGACCGGCGAAACCCCACTGGTGCCCGTCGCAGCCGAGGCCGACGAGGTCGCGGCCGCGCAGCGTCAGCCCGGTGTCCAGTGAGCGGTGCTGCGGCACGTAGCCGATGGCGCCGGTGGTGGTCATCCGGCCGGCGGTCAGCAACTGTTGGCGCAGCAGCACTTTGAGCAGCGAGGTCTTGCCGGTGCCGTTCGGGCCGAGCACCGCGATGAACTCGCCGCGGCGCACCGTCAGATCCAGCCGGTCCCACAGCACGCGGTCGCCGAACGACAGTCGTGCGCCGGTGAGTTCGGCGACCGCTTCAGAAGGCACGGTTACTGATTATCGACCCGGCGCCGCGGCGCTATCGAGCTGGTGGGCCAATGCCTCCGCGGTCTGCCGCTGCCAGGTCAGGAAGTCCTGTCCGGCGGGCAGGGTCTCGGTGACCTCGACGATGGGCACCGCGGCCTTACGCGCGGCGTCCTGCAGCTGCTTGGTGACGGCGGTCTCGGTCTGCTTGTTCACCACCAGTGCGTCGACCTTGTGGCCGTTGATGAGGTCGAGCACCGCGGCCACGTCGGCCGGGGCGGGGTCGTGGCCTTCTTCGGCGGCGGCGGCGAAGCCGTGCGGGGTGTTGTCGACGACGCCCGCGGCGGCCAGCAGGTAATGCGCGACGGGTTCGGTGGAGACGACCGCTGCGCCCGGGTGCTTCTGTCCGATGGCGTGCTCGGTGGCGGCGATCGCGTCGGTCTTCTTGCCGAATTCCGTGGCGTTGGCCCGGTAGGCGTCGGCGTTTGCGGAATCGGACTTGGCCAGGTCCTCGGCGATCTTGGCGGCGACGGCCTTGGCGACGGCCATGTTGTAGAAGACGTGCTCGTTGGCCTCGCCGGGCGCGCTGTGCGGCAGCAGCGAGTACGCGTCCACGGTGGTGACGTTCTTGTGGTTCTTCAACACGTCGTCGGCCCAGTGGTCGTAACCGCCGCCGTTGATGACGACGAGCGACGCGTCGGCGATGGCGGCGGCGTCGGCCGGGGTGGCCTCGTAGGAGTGCGGGTCGTCGACGTCGCTGGTCAGGAGGGCCTTGACGTCGGCGTGTCCGCCGGCCACTGCCGTAGCGACGCTGCCCCAGACGTTGGTGGTGGTGACGACCTTGGCGGCGCCGTTGGCGTGGCCGGAGTCGCCTTGCGACCCGCAGGCGGCCAACCCGGTGACCGAGGCCAGCGCAGTGAGGGCGGACAGTGCGATGAGCCTGGTCCGGGTCATGTGTGCTCCTGTGGGCTAGTGTTAATGAAAACCGTTTGCAATAAATCTAGTGCACCGTAGCCGTGCAGCGCGAATCGGATGCGCTAGCGTCACAAATATGCCGAGGAGCCCCAACCCGAGGCGTCGGGCCACGCTGGCCTCGCTCGCTGCTGAGTTGAAGGTCTCGCGCACCACGATCTCGAATGCCTACAACCGGCCGGATCAGCTCTCGCCGGAGCTGCGTGAGCGCGTGCTCGCCGCGGCCAAGGAGATGGGTTACCCCGGCCCCGACCCGGTGGCGCGTTCTCTGCGCACCCGCAGAGCCGGTGCCTTCGGGCTCATGATCACCGAGTCGCTCAACTACTCGTTCCGTGATCCGGCGGCGCTGGATTTCGTTGCCGGACTTGCCGAATCGTGCGAGGAGGCCGGGCAGGGTCTGCTGTTGGTGGCGGCCGGGCCCAACCGGTCGGTCGAGGACGGCACCGCGGCGATACTGTCCGCCGGGGTCGACGGCTTCGCGGTGTACGCGGCCTCGGACGACGATCCGTACCTGCCCGTGGTCCAGCAGCGGGGCGTGCCGATCGTGGTCGTCGACCAGCCGAAGGACGTGCAGGGCGCGTCGCGGGTCTGCATCGACGACCGGGCGGCCATGCGCGGGATCGCGGAATATGTTGTCAGCCTTGGTCATCGGGAGATCGGCCTGCTGACCATGCGGCTCGGGCGGCAGTGGCCGCACGGCGACGCGCAGTCGGCCGTCGCGGACCCCGAGCGGCTCACCTCGCCGCACTTCCACGTGCAGCGCGAGCGCATCCTCGGCGTCTGCGACGCGATGTCCGATGCCGGCCTCAATCCCGGTGCCCTCACAGTGGTCGAGACCTTCGAGCACCTGCCGAGTTCCGGCGGGGCGGCGGCGGCCGTTGCGCTGCAAGCAAATCCGCGCATCACGGCGCTGATGTGCACTGCCGACGTGCTGGCGCTCTCGGCGATGGACCACCTGCGATCGCGCGGTATCTACGTGCCCGGCCAGATGACCGTCACCGGATTCGACGGTGTCCCCGAGGCACTGGCGCGCGGGCTGACGACCGTCGCGCAGCCCAGCCTGGAGAAGGGCCGCCGGGCCGGATACCTGTTGAACAATCCGCCGCGGTCCGGGATCCCGGTGATCGAGGTGCTCGACACCGAACTGGTCCGCGGCCGCACCTCGGGCCCGCCCGCCTAACCCGCCCGGCGCGCCGCCAGGTACGCCAGCGCCGCCGCGACGTCCTCAGGGGAGTCGACGCGGTACTGCGCGGCCGACGGCCCCGGACCGACCTTCACGCCGACGTCACCGTCGCGCAGCCGGGCGAAGGCCTTCTCGTCGGTGACGTCGTCGCCGAGAAAGACCACGGCGGTCGCGTCGTCGCGCTCCCGCAGGACGTCGATGGCCGAGCCCTTGTTGGTGGTGACCACCGCGAACTCCAGCACCGCCTTGCCCTCGGTGGGCTCGGCGGCCCACTGCGTCCCCGCCTTGCGCGCAGCGGCGAGGGCGGCCTCGCCGTCGGCCGCCGTGGCGTTGCGTACGTGCAGGGCGGCGCTGGCCGGCTTGGTCTCGACTGCCGTGCCCGGGTACCGGCTTGCGATCTCGGTGAGCGAATCCACGATCTCGGCCAGCAGCGCGGTGTCGACGGTCTGCGTGAAGCCGGTGTTGAACTCCGCGCCGTGACTGCCCACGAGGTGCACCGAGTCCGGCATGCCGGACAGCTCGCGCAGGACGTCGAGGGCACGTCCCGACACCAGCGCGACGAAGGTGTCCGGCAGGGCCGCCAGGTCCAGCAGGGCGGCCGATCCGGCGGGTAGCGCCCGCGCGTCGGCAGGGTTGTTCACGATCGGCGACAGCGTGCCGTCGAAATCCGAGGTGACGAGCAGTCGGGGGGTGGCGGCGACGGTGTCGAGCGCCGCGATCAGATCAGCCGGGAGCACCGGTCAGACTTTAGGGTGCTCCCCGTCACCGATCAGCAGCCGGACCGCCAGATCGAGCCGCTTGCTCACGTCGGTGGCCGAGGCGCGGCGGGTGAGCCAGGCCAGCAGGTTCGACAGCCAGACGTCGGAGATGACGCGGGCGATGTGGTACTGGTCCTCGGTGGGTTCGCCCTCGCTCATGGCGCGCGCGAACATCGAGTCCATGAGCTTGCCGACGTGATCAACCTCACCGGCCGCGGAGGCGTCGGCGAACACGAATGCACGCGTCATGGCCTCGGTCAGCAGCGGGTTGCGCTGCATCGACCGGTTGAGCTTGCCGACCATCGCATTGAGCCGCTGGTACGGCGTGCCACCGGTCAGCGCGGCGCGATCGGTCTTGGCGTCGATGCGTTCGAACTCGCGGCCCAGCGCCGACACCAGCAGGTGCACCTTGGACGGGAAGTAGCGGTACAGCGTGCCGACGGCGACGTCGGCACGTTCTGCCACCGCACGCATCTGAACTGCCTCGTAGCCGCCCTTGGAGGCGATCGCCAGGGTGGCATCGAGGATGCGCTTGCGCCGCTCGCGCTGCGCTTCGGAGCCGAGCTCGGATTCGGCGAGTACAGCCATGGTCGTCACCTCCCTCGGGCGAACAGCGGAATCGGACTCGGGTGTTGCTGGCGTCGGCATGCGGCGGTCAGCTCCTTCGGGTAGCGCATTGGGTGAAAACGATACGCAAAGTGATCGGTAATTTCCCACCTCCAGGCGCCCCGGGACACCCAAGTGTCCTGCTGTAATGGCGATCGACTTGACGTCTGATTGCTGTCACCATTAGAACACGTTCTAGTGAGAAGCGTGTTCTTCTCGCCCAAACGCTAGGAGCGCATGGTGTCCATCACTTCCACAACCGTCGATGCGGAGCGGGCCGAGGTTCGCGAAATGGTCCGTAGCTGGGCTGTCGCGTCGGGTTCGATCGCCGCGGTCCGCGCTGCCGAGGAGAATAGCGCTGACGCCTGGCGGGGCCCGTATGACGGTCTTGTCGAACTAGGGACCTTCGGCGTCGCGGTGCCCGAGGACCTCGGCGGCGCCGGCGGGTCCATCGCCGACCTGTGCGTGATGGTCGACGAAGCCGCTGCGGCGCTGGTGCCCGGCCCCGTCGCCACCACCGCCCTGGCAACTCTCGTGATCACCGACGCCGGGCTGTTGGAGGCGCTGGCCTCCGGGCAGCGCACCGCAGGCCTGGCCCTGAGCTCCGACATCGCCTTCGACGGGCAGACCGCCACCGGCACCGCCAAGTTTGTCCTGGGCGCCCTGCCCGACGGCCTGCTGATCCTGCCTGCAGACGACGTCTGGCTGCTCGTCGACGCCACCGTGGCCGGCGTCACCGTCACGCCGCTCGAGGCCACCGACTTCTCACGCCCGCTGGCCCGCGTCGAGCTGGCCGGCGCCGCGGCGACCGCCCTCGACGCGCCAGTGGCCGATCTGGCCGTGACGGTGCTGGCCGCCGAGGCCGCGGGCCTGGCCCGCTGGCAGCTCGAGACGGCCGCCGACTACGCCAAGGTGCGTGAGCAGTTCGGCAAGCCGATCGGCAGCTTCCAGGCCGTCAAGCACATGTGCGCCGAGATGCTGCTGCGTTCGCAGCAGGTTGCGGTCGCCGCGAGCGACGTCGCCGAGGCCGCCGTCGAAGGCGACGCCACGCAACTCTCCATCGCCGCCGCGGTGGCTGCCGCGGCCGCCATCGACGCCGCGAAACACAATGGGCGCGACTGCATTCAGGTCCTGGGCGGCATCGGCTTCACCTGGGAGCACGACGCCCATCTGTACCTGCGGCGCGCGTACGCCACCGCGCAGATTCTCGGTGGCCACGGCACGTGGCTGCGCCGCGTGGCGGCGCTGACCCGCTCGGGGCTGCGTCGCCAGTTGCACGTCGACACCGGTGCGGCCGAGACGATCCGTCCCGAGATCGCCGCCACCGTCGCCCAGATCGCCGCGCTGCCCGTCGAGAAGCATCAGGCCGCGCTGGCCGAGGCCGGGCTGATGGCGCCGCACTGGCCCGCGCCCTACGGTCGCGCCGCGTCGCCGGGTGAGCAGCTCGTGATCGACGACGAGCTCAGCGCCGCAGGCGTTGTGCGCCCGGACATTTCGATCGGCTGGTGGGCCGCGCCGACCATCCTGGGGCACGGCACCCCCGAGCAGATCGACCGCTTCATCCCCGGCACGCTCACCGGTGACGTGTACTGGTGCCAGCTGTTCAGTGAGCCGGGCGCCGGCTCGGACCTGGCGGCCCTGCGCACCAAGGCCGTCAAGGTCGACGGTGGCTGGAAGCTCACCGGCCAGAAGGTGTGGACCTCCAACGCGCACCGGGCCAACTGGGGAATCTGCCTGGCGCGCACCAACCCTGACGCGCCGAAGCACAAGGGCATCACCTACTTCGTGGTCGACATGAGCTCGCCCGGCATCGACATCCGTCCGCTGCGCGAGATCACCGGCGAGGCGCTGTTCAACGAGGTCTTCCTCGACGACCTGTTCGTGCCGGACGACTGCGTCATCGGCCCCGTCGACGGCGGCTGGGCCCTGGCCCGCACCACGCTGGCCAACGAACGTGTCGCCATGGCCGCCGGTGGCGCCCTGGACAAGGGCATGGAGCACCTGCTGGACGTGCTCGGTGACCGCGAGTTGGACGCCGCCGAATCGGAACGCCTTGGCGCACTTATCGTTGCGGCCCAGGTGGGTTCACTGCTGGATCAGTTGACGGCGCAGATGGCCGTCGGTGGCCACGATCCGGGTGCGCCGTCGAGCGTGCGCAAGCTGATCGGCGTGCGCTACCGCCAGACGCTGGCCGAGACCATCATGGATGCCCACGACGGTTCGGGCATCGAGGATTCGCCCGACGTCCGGTACTTCCTCAACACCCGCTGCCTGTCGATTGCCGGTGGCACGGAACAGATTCTGCTGACCGTGGCCGGCGAGCGCCTGTTGGGCCTGCCGCGCTAGCTGTACTGACCTGAGAGGTTGGGTACGCGGGTAGCGGGTGGTTGACCGTTGAGTGCGGTGTGGCCGCGGTGGTGATTGTAGGTGTGTAGC